>CAZFVH010000065.1:0-26789 GCA_964522465.1 uncultured Rubrivivax sp.
CGGCAACACCCACCCGGTGCTGCTGGAGCGCACGCACGACGGCCTGCCGGTGATGACGCTGGCCGACGAGCGCCAGGCCCTGGGCCTGCACGCGCTGGGCGACGCGCGCCACGAGGTCGCGCTCGGCGGGCACCGGCACGTGCTGACGGTCCATGCCGCGGGGGCGCGGCTCGCGGTCTTCGGCGAGGCCGGCTCGGCCCTGCTCGGCCTCGTCGACCCGCTCGCGCGCGCCGCCGCCGGCGCGGCCGAGGGCGGGCGCCTGTCGGCGCCGATGCCGGGCAAGCTGATCGCGCTGCACACGCGTGCCGGCGAGGCCGTGCGCCGCGGCCAGGCGCTGGCGGTGATGGAGGCGATGAAGATGGAGCACACGATCAGCGCGCCCGACGACGGCGTCGTCGCCGAACTGCTGTTCGCCGTCGGCGACCAGGTGCCCGAGGGCGCCGAACTGCTCAAACTCAAACTGGAGAAGCGCGCATGACGCTGCCCGCCCACGTCACCCTGGTCGAGGTCGGGCCGCGCGACGGCCTGCAGAACGAATCGCGCCCCATCCCCGCGGCCACCAAGATCGAGCTCGTCGCGCGCCTGCAGCGCGCCGGGCTGCGCGAGATCGAGGCCACCAGCTACGTCAGCCCCAAGTGGGTGCCGCAGATGGCCGACGCGCCCGAGGTCATGGCCGGCATCGCGCGCCCGCCCGGCGTGCGCCACTCGGTGCTGACGCCCAACCTCAAGGGCTTCGAGGCCGCGCTCGCCGGCCGGCCCGACGAGATCGTGGTCTTCGGCGCCGCGACCGAGGCCTTCAGCCGGCGCAACATCAACTGCGGCATCGAGGAGAGCATCGAGCGCTTCCGCCCCGTGGTCGAGGCCGCGCTCGCGCACGGCATCAAGGTGCGCTGCGCCGTCTCGTGCGCGCTCGGCTGCCCCTACCAGGGCGAGGTCAGCGCCGACGAGGTCGAGCGCGTCGTGCGCCTGATGAAGGGCATCGGCGTGCAGCACTGCGGCATCGCCGACACCATCGGCGTGGGCACGCCGCGGCGCGCGCAGGCGGCGCTGGAGCGCGCGCTGAAGCATTTCCCTCTCCACGAGGTCAGCGGCCACTTCCACGACACCTATGGCCAGGCGCTGGCCAACATCTATGCCTGCCTGGAGCTCGGCGTGCACGTCTTCGACGCCAGCGTGGCCGGCCTGGGCGGCTGCCCCTACGCCCGCGGCGCCACCGGCAACGTGGCCACCGAGGACGTGGTCTTCATGCTGGACGGCCTGGACATCGCCACCGGCATCGAGCTGGACGCGCTGGTGGAGACGGGCGCCTGGATCTCCGGCGAGCTCGGCCGCGCTCCGGTCTCGCGGGTCGGCCGCGCGCTGCTCGCGCGCCGGTCGGCGGTGTGAACAAGGCGCGGAACATGGCCGTCCGCAGTCCCTGCATCAACGTCTGCCGCATCGAACCCGGGACAGGGTGGTGCGAAGGCTGCTCTCGCACCCTCGAAGAGATCGCCGCCTGGTCGCAGCTCAGCGATGCGCAGCGCGCAGCCGTCCTCGCCCGGCTGCCAAGCCGGCGCCCTCTGCAGCCCGAGCGCATGCAGCCCTTGCGCGGCGCACAGGATCCACGGGCTCCCTGAGTCATCGATCCTGAAGCGCAGCCCCGGTGCGCCTCCTGCACCGTACTTTCCCTAGGTTTGCCCTTTGCGCCCGGATGCATCAGTTCGCTGTAAGGCATCGGCTCGATAGTGAGATGGAGGCTTTTGCAGAGCCGTCAGCGCAATCCCACGCCCCGTGGCTCTGTGCCCCAAACCCAGCACTTTCTTCGAGGAGACGTACTCCATGTCCAAAGAAGCAGCCAACGCCAAGGCCTACTGGTCGGCGACGCTGCGCCTGCTCACGACCATCCTGATCATCTGGGCTCTGGTCTCCTACGGCGCCGCCATCGTGTTCGCACCTGTGCTGAACAACATCCATCTGGGCGGTTACCCGCTCGGGTTCTGGTTCGGGCAGCAGGGCTCCATCTACACCTTCATCGTGCTGATCTTCATCTACGCGAGGAAGATGGGCGAGATCGACCGCCGTTTCGGCGTCCAGGAAGACTGACCGCACAGGCGCACCCATCATGGATCTTCAAACCACCATCTACCTGGTCGTGGGCGCAAGCTTCGCGATCTATCTGGCGATCGCCTTCCTGGCGCGCGCCGGGAGCACCTCCGAGTTCTACGTCGCCGGCGGCGGCGTGCACCCGGTCACCAACGGCATGGCCACGGCGGCCGACTGGATGTCGGCGGCTTCCTTCATCTCGATGGCCGGCCTGTTGTCGACCATGGGCCACGGCGGCGCCGTGTTCCTGATGGGCTGGACGGGCGGCTATGTGCTGCTGGCCATGCTGCTGGCGCCGTACCTGCGCAAGTTCGGGAAGTTCACGGTGCCCGAGTTCATCGGAGACCGCTACTACTCGCAGACCGCGCGCACGGTCGCCGTGGTCTGTCTGCTGATCATCTGCGTGGTCTACATCGTCGGGCAGATGACGGGCGTGGGCGTGACCTTCGCGCGCTTCCTGAACGTCTCGGCGGACACGGGCATCTACATGGGCATGGCCATCGTCTTTGCCTACGCGGTGTTCGGCGGCATGAAGGGCATCACCTACACGCAGGTGGCGCAGTACATCGTGCTGATCATTGCGTACACGATCCCGGCGGTGTTCATCTCGTTCAACCTGACCGGCAACCCGCTGCCGATGCTGGGCATGGGTTCGGACCTGGCCGGGACCGATGTTGCGCTGCTGGCCAAGCTCGATCAGGTCGTCACCGACCTGGGCTTCCCCCAGTTCACCACCACGACGGCCGGCTCGACGCTGAACATGGTGTTCTTCACCATCGCGCTGATGATCGGCACGGCGGGTCTGCCGCACGTGATCATCCGCTTCTTCACCGTCCCGAAGGTGGCTGACGCCCGTTACTCGGCCGGATGGACGCTGGTGTTCATCGCCATCCTCTACACGGTGGCCCCGGCCGTCGGCAGCATGGCGCGTCTGAACCTGATCGGCACCTTCAACACCAGCGTCGGCATCACCCAGAACGCCGCCGGGCAGTTGACGACCAACCCGGACGTCATCAACGCCAAGGCCGATCTGTTCGCGCCTGAGGCCTCGATCAAGTACGACGACCGCCCCGAGTGGGTCAAGCGCTGGGAGAAGACCGGTCTGCTGAAGTGGCAGGACAAGAACGGAGACGGCCGCATCCAGTTCTACAACGACGCCACCAAGAACGAGGCCGTCAAGGCCAAGGTCGAGGCCGCAGGCTGGAAGGGCAACGAGCTGACGGTGAACAACGACATCATCGTGCTGGCCAACCCCGAGATCGCGCAACTGCCGAACTGGGTCATCGCGCTGGTGGCCGCTGGTGCGGTGGCCGCCGCGCTGTCGACGGCGGCGGGCTTGTTGCTGGCGATCTCCTCGGCCATCTCGCACGACCTGATCAAGCGCGTGTTCAAGCCGGACCTGTCGGAGAAGGGTGAGCTGATGGCCGGACGCCTGTCCATGGTCGCCGCCATCATCCTCGCCGGCTACCTGGGGCTGAACCCGCCAGGCTTCGCAGCCGCGACGGTGGCGCTGGCCTTCGGTTTGGCGGCATCGTCGCTGTTCCCGGCCATCATGATGGGCATCTTCAGCAAGACCATCACCGACAAGGCTGCCATCGCAGGCATGATCGCCGGCATGTTCGTGACTTGCTTCTACGTGTTTGCCCACCACGGCATCTTCTTCATCAAGGGCACCGAGTACCTCGGGCTGATCGGAGGGGCGAACAGCTTCTTCGGTCTGACGCCCGCGGCCTTCGGCACCGTGGGTGCGATGGTCAACTTCGCCGTGGCGATCCTGGTCACCAAGATGCTGGGCGGCCGCGTGCCGGCGCATGTCCAGGAGATGGTCGAATCGGTGCGTATCCCCAAGGGGGCCGGCAGCGCTGTCGCTCATTGAGGGTTGGCTGACGCCACCTGCTTGCAGCCCGGTGCGCAATGCGCGGCCGGGTTTGCGGGCCACGAACCCCGGTGGCTTCCACCGGGGTTTTTTCATGGCGAGAATTCGTCGCGATCCTGGCATTGAGACATGGGCATCTACATCTTCAACTGGTTGTTCCTGCTGGTCCTGCTGCCGGTGTCCTTCTTCTGGATGCGGCGCGCCTGGCGCATCTACTTCAGGCGTGACTTCTCCGAGGTGGCGCTCAAGAGGGGTCTGCCACCCCCGAACCCGGAGCGTTACGCGCCTTATGAGATGCTGCTGTGCCTGTTCTGTGCCTCGGTGCTGATCGGCGTGCTGGTGGCGGTACTCGGTTTTCAGGCACTGGCGCGCGACGACTGGATGGCGATCGCCGGCATCACGCTGTGGACCAAACTGCTGGCGTCGTTTGCGCTGAGCCGCCATGCGCACGGGTTGGACTTCGGTCGTGGAAAGGCGGGCGAGGGTTCCGCCTCCGAAACCAGGACCAGACGCAAGGCTTGAGCGGTCCGAGGTCTGGCGCGATCACGCCGCCACCATCTTCACGCACAGGAGGTCGAGGACATGTCTCAGCGTGCGGGTCTGCTGACACAGCGTCTGGTGGTCCTGGCCGTGGTCGCGCTGCTGTGCTTCAACTACCCCCTGATCGCGCTCTGGGACCATGAGTCCCGGGTCTTCGGGATCCCGCTGTTCCCTTTTGCCTTGTTCGTGATCTGGGGTCTGCTGATCACCGTGCTCGCGTGGTGGATGGAGGGCCCCGACCCATGAGCGGCCAACCCGCTGTCGTGCCGCGCTCCATCCCGTGGTGGTCGAGGACGACGCCCAGGGAGTGAACATGCCTGCCTGGACGGTCCTCGGCGCGTCGTTCGCCTATCTGTTGCTGCTGTCGGCCGTGGCGTGGTGGGCCGATCGTCGACGCCAGCTCGGGCGCTCGGTGGTCGGCAATGCCTGGGTCTATGCCTTGTCCTTGGCGGTGTATTGCACTGCGTGGACCTATTTCGGCAGCGTCGGCCGAGCGTCCACCGGTGGTGTGTGGTTCCTGCCGATCTATCTCGGGCCGATGCTGGCGATGCTGCTGGCCTGGGTCGTGCTGCGCAAGATGGTGCGCATCGCACGCACCTACCGCATCACCTCGATCGCCGATTTCATCTCCAGCCGCTACGGCAAGAGCCCGACCCTGGCGGGGCTGGTGACCCTGATCACCGTGGTGGGGATCGTTCCCTACATCGCCCTGCAACTGAAGGCGATCTCGAGCGGCTATGCCCTGCTGACATCGCCGCCCGGGGCCCCCGCATCCTCGGTCGGGCCCTGGTGGGCCGACAGCACCTTGTACGTGGCGCTCGCGCTGGCCGGCTTCACGATGGTCTTCGGCACCCGTCATCTCGACAGCACCGAGCGCCACGAGGGCATGGTCGCGGCGATCGCCTTCGAGTCCGTGGTCAAGCTGCTGGCCTTCCTGGCCGTGGGGGTCTTCGTGACCTGGGGCCTGTTCGGTGGTGTTCGCGACCTGTTCGACCGCGCCCTGGCGGTGCCCGAACTCGCCGCCCTCCTGCGCCTGACCCAGGGCGACAGACCCTTCGCCTATGCGCAGTGGTTTGCCTTGACCCTCCTGTCGATGCTGTCGGTGGTCTTCCTGCCCAGGCAGTTCCACGTCATGGTCGTGGAGAACGTCGACGAGCGCCACCTGCGTCGCGCCGCCTGGGCCTTTCCCGCCTACCTGCTGGCCATCAACCTGTTCGTCCTGCCGATCGCGCTCGGGGGCCTGCTCTACTTCGGTCCCGGGGTGCAGAACGCCGACACGTTCGTGCTGTCGCTGCCCCTTGCCGCGGGTTGGCCGATGCTGGCGCTGTGGGCTTTCATCGGCGGCCTGTCGGCGGCCACCGGCATGGTCATCGTCGAGGCCATTGCCGTGGCCACGATGGTGTGCAACGACCTGGTCATGCCGCTGCTCTTGCGCTGGAAGCGCGTGGCGGCGCAGGCCGACCTGACCCGGCTGCTGCGGCACGTGCGGCGTGCGGTCATCCTGGTGCTGCTGTTGCTGGGATATGCCTATTACCACCTGGCGGGGGAGGCCTACGCGCTGGTCAGCATCGGCCTGATCAGCTTCGCGGCGGTGGCGCAGTTCGCGCCCGCGGCGCTGGGGGGCATGTACTGGAAGGGGGGCACGAGGCAGGGCGCGCTCGCCGGGTTGATCGGAGGATTCTCCGTCTGGACCTACACGCTGATGCTGCCTTCGATCGCGAAGTCCGGTTGGTGGACCACCGACTTCATCGCCCACGGGCCGTTCGGCATCGAGTGGCTGCGCCCTGAACGTCTGCTGGGTCTGGGAGGGCTGGACAACCTCACGCACTCGCTCTTCTGGAGTCTGCTGGTCAACGTCGGGGCGTACGTGGCGGTGTCGCTGTGGCGCCTGCCTTCGGCGGCCGAAACCAGCCAAGCCTTGCTGTTCGTGGATGTCGACGAGCGGCGTCAGGCCGTGCGTCCCGTGTTCTGGCGTGGGCGGGCGGAGGTCTCGGACCTGCAGGCCCTGATGGCACGATTCCTCGGCGCCGGACGCGCGGCGCAGTTGCTCCAGACGTATGCGCGCAGCATCGGCGTCGATGCAGCGGGTGCGATCCGGCCCGACCCCAGCCTGGTCCAATTCGTAGAGACCCAGCTGGCGGGCGCCATCGGCAGCGCGTCAGCGCGCGTGATGGTCGCCTCGGTCGTGGAAGAGGAAACGCTCGCCATGGACGACGTGCTGCGCATCCTCGACGAGGCCTCGCAGTTGCGCGCCTACTCGCAGGCGCTGGAGCAGGCCACGGCGGAGCTGCGCGCCGCCAACGAGCGGCTCGAGAGCCTGGACCGTCTGAAGGACGACTTCATGTCCTCGGTGACGCACGAACTGCGCACGCCGCTGACCTCGATCCGCGCGCTCGCCGAGCTGATGCTCGACGACCCCGACATGCCTGAGGCGCAGCGCCAGTCCTTCCTGGGCATCGTCGTGGCCGAGACCGAGCGCCTGTCACGCTTGGTCAACCAGGTGCTCGACATGGCCAAGATCGAGTCCGGCCATGCCGAGTGGCACAACAGTGATGTCGACCTCGCCGCGCTGCTGCGCCAGGCGGCACAGACCGTGCAGGAAATGGTGCGCGAGCGCGGCGCCACGCTCGCGCTGCACCTGCCCGACGCATCGGCCGCGCCGCTGCCCTTGCTGCGCGCCGACCCCGACCGCCTGATGCAGGTGCTGATGAACCTGCTGTCCAACGCGGCGAAGTTCGTCCCGCCTGAAGGCGGACGCATCGAGCTGCGTCTGATCCCGGACAAGGACGGCGCGACGGTGGAAGTGCAGGATAACGGCCCGGGTGTTCCCGCAGACCAGCGCGAGCTGGTGTTCGAGAAATTCCGTCAGGGCGGCGACGGCATCCGCCGGCCCCAGGGCACCGGCCTGGGACTGCCGATCAGCCGGCAGATCGTCGAGCACTTCGGCGGGCGCATGGAACTGCGGCCCGGCGAAGGGCGCGGCGCCTGCTTCGCCTTCACGCTTCCCTGGCACCACACCCCCACAGAGCCGCACGCCCGCAAGGCGTCAGCGGCCGGCCCCGAGGAGACCGACGATGAGCGCCAAGGTCCTGATCGCTGACGACGAGCCCAACATCCTGATCTCGCTCGAGTACCTGATGAAGCGCGAGGGCTACGTGGTCAGCGTGGCGCGTGACGGCCAGGAGGCGCTCGAGGTCCTGCAGCGCGAGCGGCCCCAACTGGTGCTGCTCGACGTGATGATGCCGCACAAGTCGGGCTTCGAGGTCTGCCAGGCGCTGCGCGCCGATGAAGTCCTGAAGGACACGATCGTGCTCATGCTCACCGCCAAGGGGCGTGACACCGACGTCGCCAAGGGCCTGGCCTTGGGTGCCGATGCCTACATGACCAAGCCCTTCTCGACCAAGGAACTGGTGCAGAAGGTGCGTGAGCTGCTGGCGGCGGCAGCGCCCCGGGCGGGGGTCTGATGCGGCGCGACGCCCGTCTGCTGCGCACCCTGGTGGGCGCGGGACTCACCGCTGCGGTGTTGCTGGGCCTGTTCGCGCTGGCCGCGGGCGGGCTCGTCGGCTCCACCCTGGGCGAGGACGAACGCGCGGCGCTCGCCGCCATGCTCGACAGCCGCTGGCCGCTGGTGGTGATGGGGGCCCTGGCCGTGGTGCTGGCAGCCGGCGCAGCGGCGCAACCCCTGTACCACCGCCTGGTGGCGCCGCCGGCCCGCCTGGCCGAACAGGCCGCGGTGCTCGCCGCCTCCAACGTGCAGCGCAGGCTCGCCGACCCGGCCTGGCCCGCCGATGTCCGTGCCCTGGCCGACGTCGTCAACACCCTGGTCGCCCAGCGCGAGGCCTTGCGCGCCGACGTCGCGCGCCAGGTGGCCGAGACCAGCCGCGGCATCGAGCAGGAGCGCAAGCGCCTGGCCGCGCTGATGAGCGAGCTGACCCAGAGCGTGGTGGTGTGCAACCTCGACGGGCGCGTGCTGCTCTACAACAGCCGCGCGCGGCTGCAGTTCCGCGCGCTCTCGGCGGCGCCCTCGGTGGCGGCGGGGGCCGAGCTGCTCGGCCTGGGGCGATCGATCTACACCGTCTTCGACCGCCAGCTCGTAGCCCACGCGCTCGACAACCTCCAGCAGCGGCTGCAGCGTGGCGCAGCGCAGCCCACCGCGCAGTTCGTCACCGTCACTCCCTCCGGGCAGTTGCTGCGGGCGCAGATGGCCCCGGTGCTCGCCGTCGACGAGCCGCCGCGACCGCCCGAGACGCCGGCAGAGCCCGGCGCCGGCGCGCAGGTGGCGCCGGAACGGGCGATCACCGGCTTCGTGCTGATGCTCGAGAACATCACGCGCGAGATCGAGCAGGACAGCGCGCGCGAGCGCCTGCTGCTGGAGCTGACCGAAGGCCAGCGCGGCGCGCTGGCCAACCTGCAGGCGGCACTCGAGGTGCTCGAGGACGCCGGGCTCGAGTCGGCGCAGCGCGAGCGCTTCCTCGCGGTGGCGCGCGACGAGGTCCGCGCGCTCGGCCGGCGTGTGCAGGAAACCGCCGAGCGCGGCGCGCGCGAGCTCGTGACGCGCTGGCCGCTGGAGGAGATGCGCGGCGCCGACTTCGTGCAGGCCGCCCTGCGCCGTATCCAGACGGCCACCGGGCTGGCCGCGCAGGCCGGCGAGGTGGACGACGGCCTGTGGCTCAAGCTCGACAGCTTCGCCCTGCTGCAGGCCGTCGCTGGCCTGGCGCAGCGCCTGAAGGACGAGCTCGAGGTGGCGCGGGTCGAACTGCGCCTGCAGCCTGCGCCCGCCGGTCGCGCCCACCTCGACCTCGTCTGGCCGGGCGCCGCGATGAACAACGAGACCGCCATGGGCTGGGAGCTCGACCCGCTGCGCGTGGATGGCCTGGACAGCGGCCTGACGGTGCGCGACGTGGTGCAGCGCCACGGCGGCGAGTTCTGGTTCGCGCGCGAGCGCGAGCGCCAGCGGCTGTGCTTCCGTTTCCTGCTGCCGCTGGCGCCTCCGGCCGCGCCACAGGAACAACTCGAGGCCGCCGTCCTGCGCAACGACAGCCGTCCCGAGTATTACGACTTCGACCTGTTCGCGCGCAGTGAGGGCGCGCACGCGCTGGACGACCGGACGCTCGCCGAGCTGTCCTACACGGTCTTCGACACCGAGACCACCGGGCTGGACCCGGCCGGCGGCGACGAGATCCTCCAGATTGGGGCGGTGCGTCTGGTCAACGGCCGGCTGCTCAGAGGCGAGGCCTTCGACCAGCTCGTCGACCCGCGACGCACCATCCCGGCCGCGTCCATTCCCATCCACGGCATCACGCCCGAGATGGTGGCCGGACAGCCGACGATCGACCAGGTGCTGCCCGCCTTCCGTCGCTACGTTCAGGATACCGTGCTCGTGGCGCACAACGCGGCCTTCGATCTGCGCTTCCTCCAGCTCAAGGAGGCGTCCACCGGCGTGCGCTTCGATCAGCCGGTGCTCGATACCTTGCTGTTGTCGGCCGTGGTGCATCCGAATCAGGCCTCGCATCGTCTGGAAGCGATCGCCGAGCGCTTCGGTGTGACGGTGCTCGGCCGTCACACTGCCATGGGCGACGCCATGGTCACGGCCGAGGTCTTCCAGAAGCTCGTGCCCTTGCTGGCCGAGCGCGGCATCCACACGCTGCGGCAGGCGCGCGAGGCGGCCCAGAAGACCTGGTATGCGCGGCTGAACTACTGAATCACCGGGCGACGGACGGCCCACGCTTCGGCCAGCGTGACCACAACCGCAACGGCCGTGGCGGCGACCACGCCACGGAAGGCGCTCAGCGATAACGCTGCGCGAGCACGCTCTGCAACTGCGCGACGACGTTGAAGGCGTCCTTGAGCTGCGTGCGTTCGAAGTTGCCCAACTCCGACAGCGACAGGAAGTTGTCGGCCGCTTGCCCGCGGGCGATCTGCGCCACCTGGTGGCGCAGACGCAGCGAGCCCAGGAACTCGAGCGCGTCGCGCAGATCGCGTGCGCCCTGCTCGGTGATCTCCCGCCCCTGGGCGGCGATGGCCAGGCGGTCGTGCGTGTTCACGGCCTCGTGTCCACCGGCCAGCGCGTACACGCGCGCCAGGTCGACAATGGGCACGATGCCGTTGTGCTTCAGGTCGATCGCATCCTTGACCTCGTCGTGGCGCACGGTGGACAGACCGCCGAACAGCGACAGGGGAGGGCGGTGCTTCAGCGCATTGCCCACCATGTGGGCCAGGAATATCCGGTTGCCGCGCGTGGCCTGCAGCACCTCCCGGCGCAGACCGTCCAGCAACTCGCTGCGGCCGTGGACGCAGCGCTGGTCGAAGAAGACACAGGTCAGCATCAGCGATTTCGGGTCCGGCTGATCGGTCCAGCGGCGGAAGTACTCGGCCCAGCGGTGGCGCGGCTGGCGCCAGGTGTCGGTGCGCGCCATCATCTCGCCGGGGCAGTAGACGTAGCCACAGGCGTCCAGACCCTCGTTGACGAAGGTGGCCAGATCCTTGAAGTACGCGCCGTGTGCAGCCTCGTCATAGGCGTCGTCCAGGACCAGGCAGTTGTCCTGGTCGCTGCGCGCGGTCTGCTCGCAGCGTGCCTGCGAGCCCGCGGCGACCCAGGCGTAGTCGATCGGCGCGGGGCCGAGCCGCGCCTCGGCCAGGACCAGCAGGCGCGAGGTGATGGCGTCGGTGATCGTCGTGATGATGCGCCCGGTGGTGTAGGCGCCGGTCTCGGCCGCGGCCAGACTGCGCTGCAGGTCGCGCACGCGCGCGGCGGCGGCGGCCAGACCCGACACAGTGGCCTGCTCGAAGATCTCGCCCGCCAGGTACACCGCCGAGGTCGTGTGCCGCTGCATCACGTCGGTGGCCGTGATCATGCCGGCCACGCGCTGTCCGTCCAGCACCGGCACGTGGTGGATGTTGTGCCGCGCCATCAGCATCAAGGCTTCGAAGGCGGGTTGCCACAGGTCGACCGTCAGCGGGGCGAGGGTGGCGATCTCACACACCGGTGTGGCGGGGTCCAGCCCTGCGGCGAGCGCGCGGTTGCGCAGGTCTCGGTCGGTGACGATACCGAAAAGGTGTTCACGCTCCAGCAGCAGCACCGATGACACCCGCTCGTCGCGCATCCTGCGTGCGGCGTCGACGATCGGCGTGTCCGGGGCCACGGTCACGGGTGGACGCTTGACCAGTTCACGCACTGGCGTGGTGATCAGGCCGGTGTACGGGTCTGGTCCGTGCGGCGCGGGCCTGGCCGCGTCGGGCCGGTGATCGGACGGCACCGACGCCGCCGGCGTATCGGGTGGGGATGCAGTGTCGTGGGTGGTGTTCACGTCAGGGTTTCTTCAAGGGTATCGGGCCGGTTCGCACGATGCCTGATCGTTGCGCGCACAGCATGACAGCAACCGTGGCTTTGCGTTTCGATCTGGGACAAGACGCGGTCGCCAGACGCCCGCCAGCCGGCGGTGCGGAGGACACCATCGCACGCCCCCGTCCGGACCTGGTCCCGGCCTTCAGCCGTCAACGCGGTGGGCGGCGAACAAGCCCCGGTGCTGCTCGCGCAGCAGGTTCTTCTGCACCTTGCCCATCGCGTTGCGCGGCAGCTCGTCGACGACGAAGACCTGTTTGGGCACCTTGAAGGCGGCGATGCGGCCCTTCAGCGTGGCGGCGATCGCCGCCCCGTCGAGCACCTCGCCGCCCTGACGCACGACCACCGCGACCACGCCTTCGCCGAAGTCGGGGTGCGGCACGCCGACGACCGCGCTCTCGGCCACGCCGGGCAGCTCGTTGATCAGGCCCTCGATCTCGGCCGGGTAGACGTTGTAGCCGCCGGTGATGATCAGGTCCTTGCTGCGTCCGACGATGGTCAGGCGCCCGTCGGCGTCCAGGCGGCCGACGTCCCCCGTCCTGAACCAGCCGTCGGCGGTGAACTCCTCCTTGGTCTTCTCCGGCATGCGCCAGTAGCCGGCGAAGACGTTGGGGCCGCGCACCTCGATGCCGCCGATCTCGCCCGGTGCCAGCGCCTGTCCCTGCTCGCCATGCACCCGGACGTCCACGCCCGGCAGCGCGTAGCCCACGGTGCCGCCGACGCGCGCGCCGTCGTGCGGCCGGCAGGGGTTGGAGGTGAGCATGACGGTCTCGCTCATGCCGTAACGCTCGAGGATGGTGTGCCCCGTGCGCTGCGTCCAGGCGTCGAAGGTCTCCTTCAGCAGCGGGGCGGAGCCGCTGATGAACAGCCGCATGCGCGCGCAAGCCGCGGCGTCCAGCGCCGGTTCAGCCAGCATGCGGGTGTACAGCGTGGGCACGCCCATGAACACCGTCACCTCCGGCAGGCGCGCGATGGTGGTTCGGGCGTCGAAGCGGTTGAACCACAGCATCTTGCTGCCGTTGAGCAGCGCGCCGTGGATCGCCACGAACAGGCCGTGCACGTGGAAGATGGGCAGCGCGTGCAGCAGCACGTCGCCGGGCCGCCAGTCCCAGTAGGCCTTCAGTGTCCGGGCGTTGCTCAGCAGGTTGCCGTGCGTGAGCATGGCGCCCTTGCTGCGCCCGGTGGTGCCGCTGGTGTAGATGATCGAGGCCAGGTCGTCGGCGCCGCGCGGCGCCACCGCGTGCTCGTCAGCGTGCCCGGCCGCGCGCTCGAGCAGCGTGCCGCTGCGGTCGTCGCCGAGCGTGAACACGTTGCGTGTGCCAGCGCGGAAGGCGATCTTGCTGATCCAGGCGAAGTTCTTCGGTGCACAGACGAAGACAGCCGGCTCGGCATTGCCAACGAAGTACTCGATCTCGGCCGCCTGGTAGGCGTTGTTCAGGGGCAGGTAGACGTGCCCGGCGCGCAGCACTGCCAGGTACAGCAGCAGAGCCTCGACACTCTTGTCGGTCTGTACCGCGATGCGGCTGGCGGGCGGCAAGTCGAGCGAGGCGAGCAGGTTGGCGATGCGCGCACTCGCGCGATCGAGGTCGCGCCAGGTGAAGCAGGCCGGCGCGCCCGGACCGTCGGCGGTCTCGACGGCGGTGGTGTCAAGGTCGGCCGGGAAGGCGGCGCGCAGGGCGGTGTAGAGATGGGCGTCGGACATGGCCGGAAATCGGGAGATCGGGTGGCCGGCTTTCGGGCGGCCGGGATCGAGGACGAGACGTGGGGCCTGTTGGGTGTGCACGCCCACGCCGATGCCGGCCGACAGGCGCCTGAGCCTCTCAGTCGAGTTTCGCGCCCGAGGCCTTCACCACCTCGGCCCAGCGCCGGATCTCGCTGCCGACGAAGCGGCCGAAGTCGTCGCCCCAGAGGTTCGGCGTCTCGGTCCCCAGACCCAGCCAGGTGGACTTCAGGTCGTCGCCGTTCAGCGCCTTGCGCATCTCCGCTTGCATCGCCGCCACGGCCTCGCGTGGCGTGCCCTTGGGGGCCCAGATGCCGTACCAGGTGGCGACCTGGTAGGTCGGGACGCTGCCCTCGGCGCTCGTCGGCAGGTCGGGGAAGCCCGGCGAACGCTTGTCGGCCGCCACGGCCAGTGCGCGGATGCGGCCCCCCTTGATGTGCGCTGCCGAAGAGCCCAGGCCGTCGAACATCATGTCGATCTGGCCGCCAACCAGGTCGCGCAGCGCCGGACCGGCGCCGCTGTAGGGGATGTGTGTGATCTGCGTGTTCGTCTGGAGCTTGAACAACTCGCCGGCCAGGTGGTGGGAGGTGCCATTGCCGGCCGAGCCGTAGTTCAGCTTGCCCGGGTTGGCGCGGGCGTACTCGAGGAACTGCGCCAGCGTGGTCGCCTGTACGCGTTGCGGGTTGACGACCACGACCTGCGGCACGCTCGAGACCAATCCCACGGGCACGAAGTCGGTCTCGATGTTGTAGTCGAGCCTCGGGTACATCGAGGGCGCGATCGCGTGGTGGACGGCGCCCATGAAGAAATGGTGCCCGTCCGCGGCCGCCCGCGAGGCGAAGCCCGCGCCCAGCGTGCCGCCTGCACCCCCTTTGTTGTCGATGACGAATTGGCGTCCCGTGTTGCGGCTCATGGCAGCGAACAGCGGCCGCGCGAAGGCGTCGGTGCCGCCGCCCGGCGGGAAGGGGACGACGACCGTGACCGGCTTGTTCGGCCAGGCGGCCTGGGCGCGGCCCAGCAGCGGGAGCGCCGCGGCGGCCGCGGCGGCCGCGCCCGTGGACAGCACGCGGCGACGGGACAGGGTTGCAATCGAGGTCATCGGAGGTCTCCTGGTGGGGCGGGTGTTCTTCGTTCCGGATCGGACTCATCTTGCCATGACAAGGGCTCCTGGGTGCGCTGCTCCAGGAAGTCCCAGAGGTTGCGGGCGATGGCTTTGCCGTGGCGTGCGGTCTCGGCCCTCTCGCGGTACAGGCGGATGTCCATCGTCAGATCGCAGTGGCCGGACGGCGCCGCCGTGACGAGCCTGCCGTCTGCAAGGTCCTTCCTGACCAGGCTGCCCGGCAGGAAGGCCAGGCCGTGCCCCTGCAGGGCCATGGCTTTCAGGCCCTCGGCCATCGCGGTCTCGTGCACGATCTCCACCGGGCTGGACTCCGCGCCCGCCTGCAGCACGAGTTCGACCATGCGGGCCAGGTAGGCGCCCTCGGCATAGGCCAGCAGCGGCACCCGACGGCCGGCCGGCGCGGGCAGCCGGAACAGCGGGGCACCGCTGGCGTCCGGCCGCGAACATGCGATCAAGGTCTCCTGGCCGAGGCGGAGCATCTGGTAGCGCTCCGGGCTCAGCGGCAACGGGTGACTGGCATGGTGATAGGCGATCAGCAGGTCGCAACCGCCCTCGGTCAGCCGCAGCATGGCGTCGTGCACGTTCAGTGCGATCAGGCGCGTCTTCAGGCCGGCGAAACGCGGCTTCAAGGCCATCAGCCACTGCGGGAAGAAGGTGAAGGCCAGTGTGTGCGGCACGGCGAACTCGACCACGTCCTGCCTGGCGGCCTGCAGACTGCGCAGCGTGTTGCGTGCCGTCTGCAGCGAGGCCAGGATCTCCAGCGCCTGGCCGTGCAGTGCCTCGCCGGCCGGTGTGAGCCGGGTGGGGAAGGAGGATCGGTCGACCAGGTCGGCGCCGGCCCAGGCTTCCAGCGCCTGGATGCGGCGCGAGAAGGCGGGTTGCGTCACGTGGCGCAACTGAGCCGAGCGCGAGAAGCTGCGCGTCTCGGCGAGGCTGACGAAGTCTTCGAGCCAGCGGGTTTCCATGCGGCGGTGCGGGCAAGACGGAGCCACCACCATTGTGCCGGGGCCGTCGCCGGGCGGGCGCTCCACGGCGCCGGGGCTTGCCCCGCGTGTCCACCCTGTGGCCGGTGTGGCCACGAAGGGCAGGTCAAGCCGCCGCCGACGACGACGCAGTGGGTGAGGTGTGCCCGCTGTCGCTGTGCTGCAGCCGCCACATGCGCGCGTAGCGCCCTTCCAGCGCCAGCAGTTGCGCGTGCGAGCCGCGCTCGACGACGCGCCCCTGGTCGAGCACGACGATCTCGTGCGCGTCGACGACGGTGGACAGGCGGTGCGCGATCACCAGCGCCGTCTTGCCCTGGGCGGCGGACTTCAGCTCGGCCTGGATGGCGCGCTCGTTGGCCGAGTCCAGGGCCGAGGTCGCCTCGTCGAAGATGACGATGGGCGGATTCTTCAGCAGCGTGCGCGCGATCGCCACGCGTTGCTTTTCGCCGCCGGACAGCTTGAGCCCCCGCTCGCCGACCATCGTGTCGTAGCCCTTGGGTGTGGAGGCGATGAAGTCGTGGATGTGGGCGGCGCGCGCGGCCGCCTCGACCTCCTCCCGCGCGGCCCCTGGGCGACCATAGGCGATGTTGTAAGCCACGGTGTCGTTGAACAGCACGGTGTCCTGCGGCACGATGCCGATGGCCGCGCGCAGGCTGGCCTGCGTGACCTGCCGGATGTCCTGACCGTCGATCGTGATGCGGCCGCCGGTGACGTCGTAGAAGCGGAACATCAGCCGCGCCAGCGTGCTCTTGCCCGCGCCCGAGGCGCCGACCACGGCCACCGTGCGACCGGCGGGGATCTCGAAGCTGACGTCGTGCAGGATGGGTCGAGCCGGGTCGTAGGCGAAGTCGACGTGCTCGAAGCGCACCGCGGCCTCGCGCACCTGCAGCACGGGCGCGCTGGGCACGTCGTCCACCTCGCGCTGGCGCGTCAGCAGGCCGAACATGCGGTCCAGGTCGGTCAGCGACTGCTTGATCTCACGGTACATCACGCCCAGGAAGTTCAGCGGGATGTAGAGCTGGATCATGAAGGCGTTGATCATCACCAGATCGCCCAGCGTCAGGCGTCCGTCGACCACGCCCTGCGTCGCCCGCCACAGCATGGCCACCAGCGCCGTGGAGATGATCAGCTGCTGCCCGGTGTTCAGGATGCTCAGCGTCGTCTGGCTCTTCAGCGCGGCGCGTCGCAGGCCCTCCAGGCTCTCGTCGTAGCGGCGGGCCTCGAAGGCCTCGTTGCCGAAGTACTTGACCGTCTCGTAATTCAGCAGCGAGTCCACCGCCTTGGTGTGCGCGGTGGAGTCCAGCTCGTTCATCTTGCGCCTGAACTGCGTTCGCCATTCGGTGACGACGATGGTGAAGGCAACGTAGGCCACCAGCGCGCCCAGCGTGATCAGTGCGAAGCCGGCGTCGAACTTCACGCCCAGCAGCGTCAGCACCATCACCACCTCGACCAGCGTGGGCAGGATGCTGTAGAGCGAAAACGAGATCAGCGACTGCACCGCCTTGGTGCCGCGCTCGATGTCGCGCGTCATGCCGCCGGTCTGTCGCTCGAGATGGAAGCGCAGGCTGAGGGCGTGCAGGTGCTGGAAGACCTCGAGTGCGATGCGCCGCGTCGTGCCCTCGGTGGCCTTGGCGAAGACCAGTTCGCGCAGCTCGGTGAACAGCGAGGTCGACAGCCGCAGCGCACCGTAGGCCACCAGCAGCCCCACCGGCACCACCAGCAGCGCGGCTGTGGAGCCCGGCTGGATCGTCAGGCTGTCCACCAGGTCCTTCAGCAGCAGCGGCACGCTGACGTTGGCGACCTTGGCGCCGAGCATGAAGCTCAGGGCGATCGCCACACGCCAGCGATAGCGCCACAGGTAGGGCAGCAGCCGCCTCAGCGTGGCCCAGTCGGAGCGGGGCGGCGCCGGGGCGCCGGTGTCAGGCAGGGGAGGCAGGCTGGAGAGGTGAGGGCGCATCGATCGGTCCGTCCGGGATTGTGCGCCAGCCCGCCGGGTGGCGATTCGCAGATGTCAACGCCGGGCACCCGCGCCGGCGCCGCGCGCCGCGGGGCTCGATTTCCGGGCGTCAATGCCGCCGGCGTGCGACGGCCGTCGTGGCTGCCGGGAGGTCCGCAGGAGCGGCCCGCGCGCCCTATCATCACGGCAATGAATGTCCACCTGCCCGCACCCGCACCCGCACCTGACCGTCCCGAGTCCAAGGTCGACAGGGCGCCGACTCCCAGGCGGTTGCTGCCCCAGATGCTCGACGGCGATCGCGAACTCGTGTTGCGCGTGGTGCCGATGCCAGCCGACGTCAACGCCAACGGCGACATCTTCGGCGGCTGGATCATGGCGCAGGTCGACGTGGCCGGCTCCATCCTGCCCTACCGCGTCGCGCGCGGGCGGATGGCCACCGTGGCGGTCAACCAGTTCCTGTTCAAGCAGCCGGTGTCCGTGGGCGACCTGCTGAGCTTCTACGCCCGCATCGAGCGCATCGGCACCACCTCCATCACCTGCCACGTCGAGGTCTACGCCGAGCGCAACCCGGTCGACCCGGAGGTCGTCAAGGTCACCGAGGCCAGCCTGACCTATGTGGCGATCGACGAACACGGCAAGCCGCGGCCGGTGCCGCGGGATTGAGGTCGAGATCGTCGCCGCTTCGGGGCCGGGTCACCCAAGCGCCACGGGTCTCCGAGGTGCCACCCATGCCGCAAGCGCTGGGGCGCAGACCCCCTGACGACTGAACGCGTGGCATCATCAGATCGTTCATTTCCGCACATCCGTGCCCGATCCAGATGCTCGTCTTCCAACACGCCGACCTCCTCGACGCCGCCTGCGGCACCCTGCTGCGCGACCGCTTCGTGCGGGTCGACGGCGACCTGATCGCCGAGGTCTCCGACCGTCCGATCGACGTACCGGCCGGCGCCCGGGTCGTCGACGCGCGCGGCAAGGTGCTGATGCCCGGGCTGATCGACTGCCACGTGCATGTGCTGGCGTCGATGCTGAACGCCGGGCGCCTGGCGCGGCTGCCCAACGTGCTGACGGTGCTGCGGGCCGTGCCCATCCTGCGCGGCATGCTGATGCGGGGCTTCACGACGGTGCGCGACGCCGCCGGGGCCGACTGGTCGCTGGCGGAGGCGGTGCGCACCGGGCTGGTCGAGGGGCCGCGCCTGTTCCCGTCCGGCCGCGCGCTGTCGCAGACCGGCGGGCACGGGGACTTCCGCGAGCGCAGCGACGTCATCGAGCCCTGCCCCTGCACGCCCAAGGTGGGCGCCCTGGGCCGCGTCGTCGATGGCGTGGACGCCGTCCGGCGCGCCGTGCGCGAGGAGATCCAGATGGGCGCCACGCAGATCAAGATCATGGCCTCGGGTGGTGTGGCCTCGCCCACCGATCCGATCCACTACCTCGGCTTCAGCGAGGACGAGATCCGTGCTGCGGTCGAGGAGGCGGCCAACGCCGACACCTATGTGCTCGCCCACGCCTACACGCCGCGTGCCATCGCGCGTGCGGCTCGGCTGGGCGTGCGCACCATCGAGCACGGCAACCTGGTCGACGACAAGACCGCCCGTCTGATGGCCGACCACGGGACGATCGCCGTGCCGACGGTGGTCACCTACGAGGCCTTGGCGTCCGAGGGCGCGACCCTGGGCCTGCCGCCGGAATCGGTGGCCAAGATCGAGAACGTGCGCGGCGCCGCGCTGCGCTCGCTGGAGGTCTACGCCCGCGCCGGCGTGCGCATGGCCTTCGGCACCGACCTGCTGGGCGAGTCGCACCGCTTCCAGTCCGACGAGTTCCGACTGCGCGCCGGCGTGCTGGGCGCCGCCGAGGCCTTGCGCGCGGCCACCATCCACGCGGCCCACGTGGTGCGCATGGACGGCCGGCTCGGCGTGGTCGCGCCCGGGGCGATGGCCGACCTGCTGCTGGTCGACGGCAACCCGCTGGCCGACATCGGCGTGCTGTGCGGCCAGGGCGAGCGCCTGGCGATGGTCGTGCAGGGCGGTCGGGTGGTGAAGGACGGGGCGGGCGCCGTGACGCCGGAGTGACCGGGCGCTCGTTCAGCCCTCCCGCGCCGGCGCGCGGGGCTGGAGCTTGGCGCCCTCCTGAGGGCATACGCAGGGCCGCAGCGAGGGCACGGTCCAGACGCTGAACCGTATCCTGGGCGTCCTCGGCCTCAAGCTGGGAGTGGACTAGGCCCTCCCGGCCGAGGACTGACCGCCCGCCGGCATGGGGTACATTTTTTCGCTGCCGGCACAAGGACAACTGCCGACTCGAACCGGTCAGATCAGAGACCGCGCGTCGCCACCTCACCCCCAGGCCTGTTGTGCCCCACAAGGAACACACTGCATGACCGACGTACTCGAGGGCGGATGCCTGTGCGGCGCCGTCCGGTTCCGCGCCACCGAAGCGCCGCTGCGGACGCTGGCATGCCACTGCACGTTCTGCCAGAAGGTCACCGGCTCCGCCTACTTCGCGGAGTCGATGTTCCCGATGAGCGCGGTGCAGTTCAACGACGGGGAGATGAAGCGCTACGAGCACGTCTCGGACGGAAGCCTGAAGAAGGTCTGGGTCCACTTCTGCGCGAACTGTGGCACGACCGTGTCGCTCACCTTCGAGCGCTGGCCTGACATCAGGGGCATCGCGCGCGGCTGCTATGACGATCCGGACGCCGTCACCGTCTCCAGTCACATCTGGACGCGTTCCGCACAGGGCGGAACCGCGCTGCCCGAAGGCGTGGACTGCTTCGCCGGAGCGCGCGTGACCTTGGACGGGCAGGCGGAGCCATCGGTCAGGCACGCATCGGCGGTGATGGCGGACGCTGGCGGCCGCTCGCGACATGTGGACTAGGCGCAGCCTTCCTGTTCGTCCGGCCAGCGAAGGTTCCGCCGCGTGGCGATCCGAACCCCTGTCCGCAGCCGAGGTGAAACCGCTTGGCTGACGGCCGTCAGACGCTCGGCGTTGAGGCGCCGTCCCCCGCGCTGATCGTCAATCTCATCGCCCAGATCGCCTTCGGGCTGGTGGCGATGACGGTGTGCCTGCCGTCCATGCCTGACTGGGCGGGCGCGTTCGGTCGTCCGCAGGATCAGGTGCAGCTGACCTTCAGCGGCTTCGTGCTCGCCTACGGGGCGATGCAACTGGTCTACGGGCCGCTGTCGGACCGCTTCGGACGCCGCGCCATGATCCTGATCGGGCTGGCGGTGTGCGTGGCGGGCTCGGCCATGGCGGCGCTGGCGGCCAGCCTGCCGCAGCTGGTGGCGGCGCGGGTGCTGCAGGGCGCGGGCGCGGCCGCCGGCATGGTGGTGGGGCGCGCCGCCGTGCAGGACCTGTTCCACGGGCCGCAGCGCACGCGGGTGATGGCCTATGTGGGCATGACGCTGGGCCTGTGCCCGCCCGCGGGCACCCTCGTCGGTGGGCAGATCCACGAATGGCTGGGCTGGCAGGCCAACTTTGTGCTCGTTGCCGGCCTGGGCGTGGCGCTGTTCGGCACTGCGTGGTGGCGGCTGCCACGGCACCCTGCGCCGGCCGGACCCGCCGCGCGTTCGAGCACGGCAGCGGGTTCGAACCCACGCACCGCTCGGGGCGCCGAGCACCTCGTCGCCGCGGGCCCGGCATCCGGCGCCCTGTCGGTGCTGGCCGGCATGGGCCGCGCCTACCGGCAACTGCTGCGCATGCCGGTGTACCTGCTGCACGTGGCCGTGCTGGGCCTCACCACCGCGGCGTTCTACATGTTCCTGGCCGGTGCGCCGCTGGTGCTGCGCAGCTACGGGGTCGGCGCGGGCGAGGTGGGCTTCTACATCATGGTCGTGCCGCTGTCCTACATCGTCGGCAACTTCCTCACCAGCCGCCTGGTGCAGCGTCACGGGGGCGCGCGGCTGATGCGCCTGGGGCAGGCCTTCAGCCTGGCCGGCACCGCGCTCATGCTCGGCTTGGGCCTGGCAGGGCTGCACACGCCACTGGCCTTCACGCTGCCGCTGCTGCTGATGGGCCTCGGCCACGGCCTGCTGGTGCCGCCGTGCCTGGTGGCCACGGTGGCGCTCATGCCCACGCTGGCCGGCGCCGCCTCGGCCCTGGCCGGCGTGTCGCAGCAGTTCGCCGGCGCGCTGGGTGGCTACCTTGTCGGCTGGGTGCCCAGCCAGACCCACACCGGCCTGGCGGCGCTGATGCTGGGCGCCACCGTCCTGGCCTCGCTGGCGCGCGCGGGCGCCAGGGGGTCTTCAGGCGCCTCGGCCCGAGCGGGCGGGCCGGGTTGATGGCCGACGCGTGCCCATCCTCGAGCCTGAGGATGCTCTCGCGCAAGCGCCCGATCGCGCCGAGCCCTTCGGCCGGCCCGGGCTCCCCTACTCGAAGCGACTGAAGTCGGGCTTCCTCTTCTGCAGGAAGGCCTGGAAGGCCTCCTGCGCCTCGGGGCTGCGCAGGCGGCGGGTGAAGACCTCGCCCTCGGTGCGGATGGCCGCCAGTACCTGCTCGCGCTGGTGCCCGCGCATCAGGCGCTTGGCGTCGCGCACGGCGCCGGGGGGCAGATGGTTGAAGCGCTCGGCCACGCGGCGCGCCTGCGGCAGCACCTCGGCCGCGGGCAGCACGGCGTTGGCGATGCCGCACTCCACCGCCTGCTCGCCGGTGAAGGGGTCGCCCAGCAACAGCTTCTCGGCCGCGCGGCGGTAGCCCATGAGTTGCGGCAGCAGCAGGCTCGAGGCGTACTCGGGCACGAGGCCCAGGCCGACGAAGGGCATGGCCAGGCGCGCCTCGTCGCTGACGTAGACGAAGTCGCAGTGCAGCAGCAGCGTCGTGCCCACGCCGATGGCCGCGCCCGTCACCGCGGCGACGACGGGCTTCTCGAACACCGCCAGGGTGTGCAGGAACTGGAAGACCGGCGAGCCCTCGCTGTCGCTGCCCATGCCGGGCGGGCGGCTCATGAAGTCCTCGATGTCGTTGCCCGAGGTGAAGATGCCGGGCTGGCCAGTGATCAGCGCCGCGCGCACCTGCCCGTCGGCCTGCGCCGACTGCAGCGCCTGCGCCATCGCGACGTACATCGCGCCGGTGAGCGCGTTCTTGCGCTCGGGGCGCGCGATCTCGATCGTGGCCACGCCGTCGACGACGCCGGTGCGGATGTGGGGGGTGCTCATGGCGTGCTCCTTCAGACGCGTTCGAAGATGCCGGCCGCGCCCTGGCCCATGCCCACGCACATCGTGACCATGCCGTAGCGCTGCTGGTGGCGGTGCAGCGCGTGCACCACCGTGGCCGAGCGGATCGCGCCAGTGGCGCCCAGCGGGTGGCCGAGCGCGATCGCGCCGCCCATGGGGTTGACGCGGGACGCGTCCAGGCCCACGGTGTCCATCACCGCCAGCGCCTGCGCGGCGAAGGCCTCATTCAGCTCGATCCAGCCGATGTCGTCGAGCTTCAGGCCGGCCGACTTCAGCGCCGCGGGGATGGCCTCGATCGGGCCGATGCCCATGATCTGCGGCGGCACACCGCGCACGGCGAAGCTGACGAAGCGCGCCAGCGGCTTCAGGCCGAAGGTCTTGACCGCGCGCTCGCTGGCGAGGATGAGCGCGCCCGCGCCGTCGCTCGTCTGCGAGCTGTTGCCTGCCGTCACCGAGCCCTTGGCGGCGAACACCGGCTTGAGCTTGCCCAGGCCCTCGAGCGAGGTGTCGGGCCGCGGGCCCTCGTCGACGTCGACCGTGCGCGTGCGCGTGCCGGCCTCGCCGCGCGCCAGGTCCGGGAAGCGCTCGATCACGGTCACCGGCGTCATCTCGTCCCGGAACTGCCCGGCCGCGATGGCCGCCAGCGCCTTCTGGTGCGAGGCGAGCGCGAACGCATCCTGGCGCTCGCGCGTGACCTTCCACTGCGTGGCCACCTTCTCGGCCGTGAGGCCCATGCCGTAGGCGATGCCGACGTTCTCGTCGCGCTCGAACACCGCCGGGTTGAACGAGGGCTTGTGGCCGCTCATCGGCACCATGCTCATGCTCTCGGCGCCGCCGGCGATGACGACGTCGGCCTCACCCACGCGGATGCGGTCGGCCGCCATCTGCACCGCCGTCAGGCCCGAGGCGCAGAAGCGGTTGACGGTGACGCCGCCCACGCTGTGCGGCAGGCCGGCGAGCACCATGGCCACACGCGCCATGTTCACGCCCTGCTCGGCCTCGGGGAAGCTGCAACCGACGACCGCGTCCTCGATCGCCGCCGGGTCGAGCGTGGGCACCTGCGCCAGCGCGTGGCGCACGGCGGCCACCAGCAGGTCGTCGGGGCGGGTGTGGCGGAAGACCCCGCGGCCGGACTTGCCGATCGGGGTGCGAGTGGCGGCGACGATGTAGGCGTCCTGGACTTGTTTGCTCATGTTCGGTCTCCGGTGGGGCGCTGGCGCCTTCAGCCTTCAGTTGCGCACCGGCTTGCCGGTGGACAGCATGCCCATGATGCGCTCCTGGCTCTTGGGGTGCTCGAGCAGGCTGCAGAAGTGGCGGCGCTCCAGCGCCATCAGGTAGTCCTCGGTGACGAGGGAGCCGGCGTCGACGTCGCCGCCGCAGACGACGTCGGCGATCAGCGAGGCGATGTGGAAGTCGTGCGCGCTGATGAAGCCGCCGTCGCGCATGTTGGCCAGCTGCACCTGGATGGTGGCGATGCCGCTGCGCCCGGCCACCGGGAAGCGCGCCCGGGCCGGCGGCCGCCAGCCGCTGTCGGCCAGGGCCCGCGCCTGCGCCAGCGCCACGTGCAGCAGCTCGTCCTTGTGCGGCACGATGACGTCGCCCTCGACCAGGTAACCGAGCTTGCGCGACTCGATCGCGCTGGTGCCGACCTTGGCCATCGCGGCGTTCGTGAACCCGTCGGTGAGGAACTTCAGGATGTCGGCATTGGCGTTGCCGGCCGCGGCCATCTCGGCCGCGCGGCGCGCGATGTAGGCCAGCCCCCCGGCGCCGGGGACGAGGCCGACGCCGACCTCGACCAGGCCCATGTAGGACTCCATCGCCGCCACGCGCCGCGCGCTGTAGATGGCCAGCTCGCAGCCGCCGCCGAGCGCGATGCCGCGGATCGCGCTGATCACCGGCACCTGCGCGTAGCGCATGCGCAGCACCGCGTCCTGGAACTTCTTCATCTCCGGGCCGATGCCCTTGGCGCCGAGCTTCATGAACACGGGCATCAGCGACTCGAGGTTCGCGCCGGCGGAGAACACGTCGTCGGGCGACCAGATCACGAGGCCGCGGTAGGCGGACTCGGCCAGGTCCAGCGCCCGCGCCAGGCCCTCGCCCACGGCCGGGCTGATCAGGTGCAGCTTGGCGGTGATGGTGGCGACGACGAACTCGCCGTCGGGCGTCCAGACGCGGATCTCGTCGTTGCGGAAGAGCTCGGTGCCGGCCTTCAGCGGGTCGGGCGCGGCCGCGCCTGCCACGTTCTCGCGGAAGGGCTGGCGGGCGTAGACCGCAAGGTCGCTCAGCGGCACCCAGGTCTGGCGCGCCGGGCTCCACGAGCCGGCCGGGGCGTGCACGCCGCCGTGCTCGGCCACCGGCCCCTCGAAGACCCAGCGCGGCAGCGGCGCGGGGCACAGCGCCCTGCCCGCGTCGATGTCGGCCTGCACCCACTGCGCCACCTGCAGCCAGCCCGCCTGCTGCCAGAGCTCGAACGGGCCCTGCTTCAGCCCGAAGCCCCAGCGCATCGCGAAGTCGACGTCGCGCGCGCACTCGGCGATCGTCTCCAGGTGCACCGCGGCGTAGTGGAAGCCGTCACGCAGGATGGCCCAGAGGAACTGCGCCTGCGGGTTCGAGCTTTCGCGCAGCAGCTTCAGCCGCTCGGCCGGCGGCTTCTTCAGCATGCGCTCGACGAGGGGCTCGGCCTTGCCGCCCGCGGCCACGTAGCCGCCGCTGGCGGGGTCGAGCTTCTGGATGTCCTTGCCGACCTTGCGGTAGAAGCCCGCGCCGCTCTTCTGCCCGAGCGCGCCCTGGGCCAGCAGGGCCGAGAGCACGGGCGGCGTGGCGTACAGGCCGGCGAAGGGGTCGCCCCCGCCCGTGCCCTCGCCCAGCGTGTCCTGCAGGGTCTTGATGACGTGGGCCATGGTGTCGAGGCCCACGACGTCGGCGGTGCGGAAGGTGCCCGACGAAGCGCGGCCGAGCTTCTTGCCGGTGAGGTCGTCGACGACGTCGAAGCCCAGCCCGAAGCGCTCGGCCTCCTTCATCGTGGCCAGCATGCCGGCGATGCCGACGCGGTTGGCGATGAAGTTGGGAGTGTCCTTGGCGCGCACGACGCTCTTGCCGAGCGTGCTGGTGACGAAGGTCTCCAGATCGTCGAGCACGCGCGGCTCGGTGGCCGGCGTGGCGATGAGCTCGACGAGCTGCATGTAGCGCGGCGGGTTGAAGAAGTGGATGCCGCAGAAGCGCGCGCGCATGGTCTCTGGCAGGGCCTCGGACAGCCGGGTGATGGACAGGCCGGAGGTGTTGCTGGCGACCACGGCATGCGGCGCCAGGGCGGGGGCGATGCGGTGGTAGAGGTCGAGCTTCCAGTCCATGCGTTCGGCGATCGCCTCGATGACGAGATCGCACTGGCCGAGCAGGTCCAGGTGTTCCTCGTAGTTGGCGGCGACGATGCGCTCGGCCAGCTCCGCCACGCCCAGCGGCGCCGGCTTGAGCTTCTTCAGGTTCTCGATGGCCTTCGTGACGACCCCGTTCTTCGGGCCCTCCTTGGCCGGCAGGTCGAACAGCACGACGGGCACGTTGACGTTGACCAGGTGGGCGGCAATCTGCGCGCCCATGACGCCGGCGCCCAGCACGGCGACCTGACGGACGTTGAACTTCTGAGTCATGCGGTAGGCCTTTGGATGTGGGTTGAAGCCTGGCTTGGCATTCGGTGCCTGGGTTGCGGTGCCTGTCTACAAAACATGAGGACTTGCTTGCATCGAGAGGCTGGGCGCTTGGGGCTGGTGGTTCGCGAGGCCGGGCGTGCGGGGCTACCGACTCGCGAGGCTGGGCGCTTGGGGCTGCCGCCTCGCGGGGCCGGGCGTGCGGGGCATGTGGCTCCGCTCATGTCCTCCGCCATCGGCCACAGGCCGATGGCTCCCCCTTTACTTCGCTGCGCCACATGCCCCCCCCCCCCCCCCCCGCCCGCCGCCCGCGGCACCCGCCGGCCCCGAAAAAAACAACCAACCCCCCCACAATCGGCGCCCCCC
>CAZFVH010000066.1:0-7877 GCA_964522465.1 uncultured Rubrivivax sp.
ATGTTACGCGCAGGTGGACACTTGAAAGAATACACTCCACCAAGTGAAAGAGCTATGTACACAGGTCGTGATCTGCCATATCAAATGGAAGATGGCGGACAATTAGCTATGGGTGGTGATTTACAAGTTCATAGAGGACAAGCAGAAACTCTATCATATAATCCTTTCTTACCAGATGGTGGAGAAACAATTATGTTCAGAGGACCATCTCATGATAACGGTGGTATGCCTATTTCATTTGGTGAGAATGGTGTAGAAGTTGAAGGTGGAGAACCTGCAGTTAAATTACAAGACGGTGGTTCACCAGATGGTAACTTAGTTGTATTTGGTAACATGGTTATTCCTGAATATGGTGTTGCCGAACTTGGAGACAAGAATGCTAAAGGTAAGAAGTTCAAGCACTATGT
Organism: uncultured Rubrivivax sp.; assembly: GCA_964522465.1. Lineage (GTDB taxonomy): Bacteria > Pseudomonadota > Gammaproteobacteria > Burkholderiales > Burkholderiaceae_C > Rubrivivax. Next base: position 408 of record CAZFVH010000066.1, read on the forward strand.
AGATGACTTATCTAAGATTGAGGCTAAACAAAATAAACTAGTTGACAAGACTACACAATTAATTAATGATGTTGATGTTAATGATCAGTTTGATAAATTAACATTAAACACAGGACAAGCTAACTTAATTGGTACATCAATGAAATTAAAAGATATTGCAGAGAAGAAAAAAACTGCAGCAGCTGTACAGAATGCTATTCTAGACACAGCTTCAGAAATGGGATTAGAATCAGATGCATTAGCTAAAGGTAAAATCAAATATGCTAAGCCTAATGATCCTTATGCTGAGTTTGGTACTAAGTTACAAAAAGGTGGTAAGCCATCTAAGTATGATCCTGAGTTTGAAAACTTCATTGATCAAGCTATGATGTTAGAGCAAGCTAATAGTTACGATGCATTAAAACAACCTGATGGTACTTTTCTAGGAGGAGTATATCGTGGAGGTGCAAGTAATTATGGAACAGGTAGTTTCTCTGATTATAATACTCCTGATAAAGCAAAAGAGTTTTATTATAAGGAATATTGGTCTAAAGTAAAAGATCTTCCTCCAGGATTAAGAACTCGTGCATTACAAATGGCTATTAACACGGGTGATCCTTATGGTGAACTTATGGTAGCTGCTGGTAAAATGAGTCTTGATGAAAGAAGAAATACGTTAAACGAACGTAAGGATAAAGCTATTACAGGTAATAAAACTTGGGAAAAGAACAAAGCTGATATTCTTAAAGCATACAAAGAAAATCCTCAAGCTTTCTTGGGTAAGTTAGATGCTGAACAAGATAGATACTATAATAGTTATATTGCTAATAATCCTTCTAGTGTTAATAATGATACACGTAAAGAGTTCTTTGATGATTATACAGGATTAGCACGTTTTGCTTCACAACAATACATTCCTACTAATCAAGTTGTAACTACTCCTGCAAAAGCAGCGGCAACATCTGCAGTTCCTAGTAGTGCGATTGGTTCTCCTTTAGAAGGAGCTATTAATCTTTCTCGAATTGCAGAAACGCTACCTGATTCATATCTTTCAGAAATGAGTGCTAAGCCTAAACAAGCTGCACAAGCATCTTCCAATTTAGGATTTGATATTAGAAAGTTCTTACCAAAAGAATTGATGCCTCCTAAAGCAGATCCTATAGAAGTTCCATATGCTACTACGTATAGTCAATGGGATCCTGAAGTTGGTGCTTATGTGCCACCAGCTGTAGTTAATGCTAAAACAATTAAACCTGTACAACCTCCAGTAACTCCTCCATTAGCACCTGCTTCAAAAGATGATGTAAAAATTGAAAAAGCAAAGGGTACATTCCCGTGGGATACATTATTACTAGGAGCTAATTCTGTACTACCGTTTGTGCGTCCTACTAATCAGCTTCCTTTGGATCCTTCTCAATTAGCTGGAGAGATTTACGCAATGTCTCAAAATCAAGAAGAGCCTGTGTTTGCACAGAGTTATCAACCAATGCTTAGTCAACCTATTAGCATTAGTTTACAAGATCAGTTAAATGAGATTACATCTCAAGCTCGTTCTGCTGAACGTATGGCACAAGGTAATCCTGCTGCATTAGCAATGATTGCTTCTCAAGCTGCTGAAGCTAAGAATAAAGTGTTAGGAGAACAGTTCAGAATGAATCAAGGTGAAGCACAGCGTGTTGCAGAAGGTAATCGTCAGACTATTAACGAAGCTGCAAAGATGAATCTTGGGTTATTTGATCAACAACAAGACCGTGCTGCCAAAGCTAGAAGTGCTACTAAATTACAAAACATTGGTATTCTTAATTCTATCAGTGATAAGATTGCTAAGAATAGACTTGAGAACAGACAAGTTGCTATTGCAGAGAACTTGTACAATTATAGATTCTCTCCTAGTGGTGTAGCGTACAATATGAATCCTCTACAACAGTTCAATTTTGCTGGTGGTGTTAAAGGATCGAAAGGGCAATTAGCTCCAGGTAAAGCATATTCTTTTGATTCTAATGATAATATAATTGGAGTACATTCTGTAGGAAAAGATGAGACCGCTAAGAACGGTAAGAAAATTTCTAGAAATGGATCAATTGTAAAAGCAATCAAAGGTCTCTAATCAACTTCGTTATACAAGATTACTAACTTTTGTTAGTAGTCTTTGTATATGTAATATTTTAAATTATATTTGTTAATTATACTATCTTATGGCTTCATACACAGATGCAATAGCGCAATTTAATCCTTACGTCCAGCAGCTCCCAGTTGAGTTGATGGCTAAGGTTGGTATGGCTAAGCAAGCCCAATACGATGCTGGTATTCAGAAAGTTCAAAGTTACATTGATAATGTAGCTGGATTAGAAACTTCTAGACCCCAAGATAAAGAATATTTAGAATCTAAACTTAATGAACTAGGCGGTAAACTACGTACAGTTGCTGCTGGAGATTTCTCTAATCAACAATTAGTTAACTCTGTTGGTGGCATGACTTCTACCATTGTTAAAGATCCTTATATTCAATCTGCTGTTTATTCTACTTCTAAAATAAAGAAGAATGCTGAGTTAATGGCAGAAGCTCAAAAGAAAGGAACACTAGCACCGCAGAATGTTCTTGAGTATCAGAAAGGACTCAATCAATACATGGGTGGTCAACTTGGTGATCGCTTTGATGGTCAATACATTCCTTATCGTGATGTCTTTAAAAAATTAAAAGAGATTGGAGATGCTGTAGGTATTGATGGCAGTAAGATTAAACAGTTATTCGAAACTGATGCTAATGGAAATCAAATTCCAGATTATCAAAGAGATCAAAATGGTAACTTTATTTTAGACTCAAAAGGTCAGAAAATATTCAAAGGCTTTAAGTGGAATCCAATTGCTGTAACTGAAACATTAAAAGGTAAAGATTCAGCAAAAATATTATCAATGTTTGAGGCTGCATTAGATCCAGCAGATTATCAGCAATTGGCAATGAATGGTAAATGGACATTCAGGGATCGTACTCCTGAACAACTAGCATCTATGTCTGAGAACACTTATAGTACTCAACTGAAGGAATTAGATGCAGCGATAGAACAACAAAAATTATATTTATTCACTGCTGAAAATGCTGCTAAGCCTAATCAAGAAGACATTGTAAAACATGCTCAACTATATAGCTCATTAAGTAAACAAAGAGATGCTGTTGCTAATAGTGCAAAGGATGCAGCTAGAATGGCATTGGAAGATCCTGAACAAGCAAGAGCTAGTTTATATACAAATTCATATCTATCTACTGTTAGTCTTGGTATGTCTTCTCAAGATAGAGAAGTGGATTCTGATGTTAGTCCATTATTTGAAGTGATGGATAAGAACAGAAACTATGATAGACAACTGGCTGCAGATAGAGCAGATTACTGGTTTAAATCTCAAGCTAATCAAATTGCTTGGGCAAATCTAAGTCTTAGTCAAAAAGCACAAAAGTTAAAAGAACTTGAAATGCGAATGAAGTTTGGTGTAGACGCAGATGGAAAACCACTAGGCTTAGCAGATGAAATTGATATTGATAAAGCAGGTGTGTCTGAACAACTTGTTAATCAAGTTGAAGGATCTTACACTGGATTAATTGATAATACTAATGCTCTTGCATATAAACTAACAGGTAAATATTTAAGAAGTCTTCCAGGAAATGAGAATCTAACTGATCAGCAGTTAAGTTTAAAGATTGCAAATACATTAAAAAAATATAACGCTCCTATTGTTCCTGGAGAAGATAATCCTATTTTAAATAAATTTGCAGGAAAACTAGTTGCACAATATAATAAAAATAAAAATTCTGTCCCTGCAGAAAGTCAAGGCTTAATTGGTAAATACATTAAATCTATAGAACAAACTACATACGCAAGAGCTGATATGGAGGATATAGATAAAGAAGCATCTAGAATTGCTAAAGCAGAAGGTATTAATATTACTGGAATTGAAGATGTAAAGAAATCAATCAAACCAATAAAATTAGAAATATTTCCAATTGATAATCCAAATACACTTTCTGCTAGAGCTGTAAAAACTAATATTACATTAGATAAAAAAGACATAGATAATCTTGCAAAGATACAGATAACTAGATCCTCTATAGCTAGTTCAGATGAAGATAAAGCAATAGCAAATATTGCAAGAAATGAAATTTATACAAAGTATGGACAGAAAGTAGGTTCAGCTATTTTTGATCGTGTTTTCTCATCAGGAGGCGGTGCTATTAGTGGAATAGCAAGTATATCTGATAAGTATGAAGAATTAAAAAGTGGAAAACTTGCTAAGATAAAAGCAAAGATTTATAAAGACAGAGGATATATTACACAAGGTACAAGAGTTCCTTTGTATACAGATGAATCTAATAAAGCAGTTGTTGGTGATAAGTTAGCTACTGTTTTCAATAAATATAAAGGAGTTATACCAGAGGATGATGTTACAGAGTTAATCAAAGGTGTTACAGATGGTAAGTTTAAAGCTAACGTAGATACTCGTGGAGTAGGACTTGGTGGAGAAACTACACACACTCTTGAAGTAAATGGTAAGGTTCTTCCTATTAGTGCACAAGATTATGCATTCTTAGCAAATCAAGCTCCTCCTGAAAACAGAGGCGTTCCTCCATTTGTAAGATTCTTAGATTCAAAAGGTACATCTAATATTACAGGAAGACAAAATCCTAATATTGGAAACTTATTTAAGGATGCAGACTTTACTAATTTTAAAAGTCAAGATTATACATTAACTGGAGACTTCGTTACTGATGATGATAATCCTAACTTATACTTTTTAAAAATATATAAACATGATAAGAAAGGTCAAAAACCACCTGTAACAATAACTTATCCTTATCCTATATCTAAGTTAGATGAGAATGACGCAATTAATCCTCAATTGAGATCAGTTGCTTCAGGAATCAATAATAATGTTTTACAACAATTAGAAAACAAATAATGGCTCAAGAAGTAAAACCAGTCAATTTACCAGCATCAATGCCTGATACTAGGGTTAACTTTATTCCTTCAGAAGGAGGGCAGATGCAACAGCCTACAGAAAACTTTCACCAAGTTTTTGAATCATTAATTAATCAAGCTGCTCCTAAAACAGGAACAGCTTTACCTGTTATTTCTACTAGTGGAATTGATACTTCAGGAAGATATCCTAAGTTTTATACAGGACTTGATAATGAAAGTCTGTATGCCGAGAACCAAGGTTTCTTTGAAAAAGGATTCAATGGTGTTGCAAAAATGTCTGGGATTGCAGGTGCTACGTTTATTAACGGTACAGCAGGCATTGTTAATGGATTATACGAATGGGGAAAAAGTGGTAAGTTTAACTCTTTTTATAATAATGATTTAAGTAATTCATTAAATGAGTATACAGAATCATTAACTGATAAATATGCTTTCTATAAAACAGAAAGAGAAAGAAACGGTAACTGGTGGGAACCACAAAACCTGATTTCAGGAAACATGTTATTTGATAACATTATCGGTAACATGGGATTCATGATTGGAGCTGGTGCAGCAGGTATTCTAACAGGAGGATTGTTCAGTGCTGCTCTTAAAGGTTTAGGTTCAGCAGCTGGACTTATTTCTACAGGAGCAAAAGGTGCTGCGACAGTAGATTCTATTCTTGGAGAAGCTGCAGCATTATCAACTGCTGAATCATTAGGATCTGCAAGTACTAGATTACAAAGTGCTTGGTCTGCTGCGAAAACAAAAATTGGTGAAGGTATTGTATCATCTGATAGAGTGATTAAATCAATTGCTGCTACAGCTGGTGAAGCTGGATTAGAAGCACTGAATAACAGTAGAGAGTTTAGACAAAAAATGATTGCTGATTATTCGTCTAGATATGGAACAGCTCCTACAGGAAAAGATTTAGAAGAAATTAATAGATATTCAGAATCAGTTGGTAATGCTAGTTTTGCATTAAACACTGCGGTGTTATCTGTGTCTAACTATGTAATGTTACCAAAAGTATTCTCATCTTCGTTTAAGTCTGAGAAAACATTATTAAGCGGTATTGGTAAAGATCTTACTGGAGAGTATGTATCTACACTTCCTACTTCAGGAATTGCTAAGTATGCATATGGTGCATCTAAAGGATTAGGTGTATTGTTTGCAAGATCTGAAGCATTAGAAGAAGGTTCACAATACGCTATTCAAACTGGTACACAAAACTACTTTGGTAGAAAATTAAGAAACCAAGATTCTAGTATCATTAGTGATATGTTAGGTTTTGGTATAAAAGAAACATTGACTAGTGACGAAGGTTTATTAAACATGTTCATTGGTGGTGTTTCTGGCGGTATGGTTACTGCAGGATTAGTTAGTAGAGGTGCTGATGGTAAGTACGGACTTTTCAAAGGAGGTACAGTAGGTCAACGTGGATTCTTTGGCTTTGGTGGAGAAGAAGCAAGAATTAGAGAACAAGCTTTACCTGTATTGAACTCTACTCGAATTAAAAATAAGTTATTAGAAGCTAATAGTAATATTGCTGCTGCTGCTGAAATTCAAGAAGAAAGAAAAGAAAAGATTGCTGAAGGAGATGTATTCGAAGCTAAGAACTTAGAAACAGATTATACTCATGCATTTGTTGATACAAGAATTAAGTATGGTGCAGAAGAATTAATCTATAATGAGATTGATGAATTAAGACAACAAGCTTTAACAGACTTTGTTGCTCTTCAAAAAGAAGGGGTTGCTGCTCCATTAGATACTAAAGAATCTTTTATAGCTCGTTTAGATGCTGTTCAAGCACAAGCAAAACTTACAGAAACTTTAAATAAAGAGTTAACTGTAAAGTATGGCACTATCATTGGAGATGATGGTAAGCGTAAGTATGACGATCAGACAATTGATATGTTAACATACTCGATGGTTAAAGTTAAAGACTTTACCAATCGTATTAATCAAATGTCTACAGAGCTTGCTAAGAATGAAATCTTTACAGAGAAAATGGTTGATGCTATTATCTCTGGAGATGAAACAGCTTTAAAAGAAGCTTATGAGGAATTAGATGTTAAGATTGCAGAACTTGGAAAAACTAAGAACGTTAGTGAAGTAGGCGAGTCTTATGAACTTATAAAAGATACAGCTAAAGCAGCTAAATATAGAAAAGCATATTTAGATGAATACAATAAAATCTTTACAACTCCTGAAGATTTCAAAACAGAAGAAGCTGTTCCAGCTGAACCTGGAGAAGAAGGAACTGTAGCTAAGAAACCAAGTGTTAAAATTAAAACATTTGATGGTGAGGAAGATCTTGAAATTGGTACACAGTATTTCACTGGTGGTGTTGCAGATAAAACCTCATCAGATAAAAACATCATTGCATTTCCTATGTTTACTATTCTTGGTGAAAACGAAGATGGTACAATCAAGGTAAGAAATGATGAGAATGGATTTGTTAAAAACTATGATAAGTCTGCATTAAACAAATATAAGATTGGTAAAGTAGAAGATGCTAAGAAGAATAGAAAGGCATCTTTCTT
>CAZFVH010000066.1:7977-13109 GCA_964522465.1 uncultured Rubrivivax sp.
AGAAACATTGAGAATAAAACTGAAGAGTTAGCTAAGATTGAAGAAGAACTTAATAAGCTAACTGCTAAGGTTGAAGGTCCTCAGTCTCTTACAGATAAAACAAAACGTTTCAAGGCTGCTACACACAGAACTATTCAAGCTATCTCTCAACTAACTAAGTTGCGTGATAACTTAAAGAGAGATCTTGCTATGCTTCAAGCTGAGCAATCAGAACTTGAGATACGTTTAGAAGATGTATTAAATACAGCTGCGGCATTAGAAGAATATCCAGGAGACTACAAAGACTTCTATGAAACAATGCGTCAATCACGCAATGGTCTTCAAGATGCTATCTTAGAAACTGGTTTACAAATCAATAAACTATCTGACTTAATTGATTTAGTTGAAGGTGGTTTAGAGAAAGCATACAAGACTGCTAAAGCATTAATTGATAAGTTCTTTGAGAAATATCCTAACGTTCCTTTAGATCGTATTGGTATCATTGATTTCTTAAACAGAAACTTAGAAGCTAATAAAGCTGAGAGAGAAGAAATGCAAAGAACTACTTCTTATGCGGAAGCAGAGAAGATTCTTCCTTACACTGCTGTTGCTGCTAACTTATTAGAAGATATCCATAAGCTAGATGCTGACTTAGCACAGATTGATGAGATTGATGTAATTCCTAATGAGCCAATCATTGCAGGATTGCGTGATGAGTTAAAAGGATTAAACGATCAGCTTAAACAATATGAACAGCAGTTAGCTGCAAAAGAAGGTACTCTTAAAAAACTGCGTGACCTATATGCGTTACATAAGCAGGAAAGAGAGAAGATGGAAGCTGAGGAACTTGAAGCTGCACGTAACACAGAAGCGTTCAGAGAAGAGTTCTTAGGTACAGCTGATACATCTGTAGCTACAGTTAACTATGAGTCTGACTATGAAGCAGATCCTAAGAAGGATTGGATGGATGTACTTCGTGCAACCACTGGCCCAACTAAGAGATCTTCTGCAGAACCATTAAGAGAACATCACGTTCGTGCTAATAGATTTGGTCTTGATTACGAATCATTCCCTAACAAGGATAACATCCGTGCTGTATTTATTAGCAAAGGTGATGGCGAGAAGCGTAAAGGTAATGAGGCTGATCTTAACATGACAGGATTGATTGACCACATGGGTGGTGATAGTCAAACTGTTGCAATGGTAATGGTACAAGAGAATGCAGACGGTTCTATTTCTCCTGTAGGTGTTGATGGTAAAGTGATTGAGTCTCAGGATCCTAAAGAACTAATTGCTCAAGGTATTTATCAAACAATGCCTGATCGTAAGTTAACTTGGGCTGATGGTGAGAGCATGTTCAGAAAAACTGTTCCCGAAACAACACAAGATTTCTATAGAGCTAAGTATGGTGAATCTATGGATGCAATCTTGGATAATCCATCATTACAAACATATACAATCACTCCTTCATTTGGTACTCCTGAGATTACAGAATACCCAGATCAAGTAGATAGCAAAGGGAAACCTAAGAAAAACTATGCAGCTAAGAACTCTGTAAAAGATGCAGGATTAATTGTAGTTAATGATGAGAGAGATGACTTTGTTGAAAAGCAATTAATCACTGTTCCTACAACATCAGAGCGTATCACTAAAGGATCTACTAGCTTCTCTGATGCTCTAGGACGCATCTTCTTGAACCTACCTAACGCTTACGTTAAGTTAAACAATTCAAACATCACAGAAGCACAAGCAAACGCTATCTATGATGCTGTGTTGCGTCTATCTATTATTGGTAAGGTTAAAGGTAATGAAGAGGCTACAGAGTTAATTAACTGGTTACGTACTGTAATCTATTGGGGAACTCCTAAAGATCGTCAAACAGGTGAAGGCAAACCATTAACTTTCAATAGCTTATTCTTTGATTCTACGGAAGAAGGATTCATGTTGTTTATTTCTGGTAAAGGAAGCAACATTCCATTCACTCCTAAATCTATTCGTGATAACAAAGCAAACCTTATTAGTACATTACAAAAGATGTACCATAATGTAAACTCTGCACGAGTTAATGGTAAGGATTACAAAAAAGGATACACAGAGATTCTTTCTGTAGATGAGAAAGGTAAACGTACAGAACGTGAATGGCAAAACTATCAGACATATTTATTATCGTCTGAAGGAAGAAAGCCTAATGAGATTCCTCTTACAACAAACATTCGTCCATTAAATGGACCGACAGATATCAATAGAACAGGTGTTTACTTTGTAGCAAATACAAACCTTGATGCTTATTCACAAGCCCCTCAAACACAACCAACTGGTAGAGTGTTAGGAGCTACACAACCTGCTGCTACAGCACCTAGAGCTGCAGCTCCTGTGGAACAAGTTCCTGAATTAGAAGGCTTCGAACTAAACGGTGAAACTGAAAACACGTTACCTTTATTAAATGGTGCGGTAACAGTTAAGTTTGTTGCTGATCAAGATAACTTCTATAACGAAGATGGTTCTTATAATATTGAAGGACTTGAGATTCCTAAAGAGGGAGTTGCTATTCTTCAAGAGAAGTTTAAAACAACTGATTCAGAAGTTATTCAGCAAAAGGTTACAGCGTTTATTATTAAAACTATTAAACCTCAAGTAGATGCTTATTTAGAATCAATCGCACCTGCTGCTGAAGAAGTTGTAGAAGAGGAAGTAGTAGCTGCTACTCCAGTAGAAACATTTGTAGAACCAGAGTCTACATTAGATGATCCTACAATTGATACTATCAGTGAAATGGATGATATTGATCCAGATGCTAAACCTGCATCTGAGTATCGTATTGCTAATGACACTTATACAAAAGATAAATTAGAAAGAGAAGACTGGCCTAAGTTTGAAGCTTGGTTAAAGCAAAACTTCCCTAATGTTCCTGTGTATCGTGTTAAGAACATGATTCAAGCATCTAATGGTAGACAAGCTTGGGGTATGTTTAAGAACGGTGCTATCTACATTACAGAGAACGCTCTTGTTGGTACAGGATACCACGAGGTATTTGAAGCTATCTGGAAGGCGTTAACTCCTGTTGAAGAGCAATATGCTATCATGAAGGAAATGCGTTCAAGAGGAGGCGAATTCTTTGATGAGGTTAACTACAAAACAGTTAAGTATTCTGCTGCCACAGATCAACAATTAAAAGAAAAGCTTGCTGATGAGTTTGCAGAATTCATTCATACAGGAAAGAAACCAGCAGCTTCTGAAGGTAAGAAGTCATTCATCAGACAATTGTTTGAAGACATTGTTAACTTCTTTAAAGAATTCTTCACAGGTGTAGATGCTTCATCTAACACTATGAAGTTGTTCTCTAAGATTGGTAATGGGTATTATGCACAGTACAATCCATTTGAGTCTAAACTATCGTTTGCAAATGATGGAGTTATTGATGTTGAGGATGCATATGGTGATGATTCTGCTCAGTATAGACTAAGTGGTTTTACTGATATTCAGTGGAATGACTTAATGCAGTCTATGACTTATCTAACTATTTCAGAACTCACTGCTAATAAGAAGTCAATCTTTGAAGTTACAAACATCGGCAAAGATGATTTGTATGCTCGTATCAAATCTAATGTTGGATATAGATTAAAAGTTGCACGTAAGCAATTACTAGATGATGTTAAGGCTGGCAAGAAAAACGCAGAGCAATCAGCATCTACAGTTAAAGGTTATGAGGTGTTATATCAAAACATCATGAATAACTGGAACAAGATTGTTTCTGCACACCAAGAATATGTTCTTCCTTATCAAATTGACTTTGATGAGAATGATGAAGTGTTATTACGTAATGAGGATAACTCTGGTAAAGAAGATTACTTAGATGCTACAAAGATTAACTCATTCAAGAAAGCTAGTCCTGCACTTAAGTTATTCTTAGCATCTCTTCCTGAAGTTGATACAAATGGTAATGTAATTTTATCTACAGTGGCAGGAGAAAGACTTGTTCCTGTATCAAAGGTAGAAATGGCTATTCGTAACATAGCAAGTAATTCTCGTACACCAGATGAGATGGTTGGTAATATAAAGAAACTTGGGGATGAAGATTCTACGTTCAAGTTGTTATACCAACGCATCACTTATAATATTCCTAACTTCAACTTGTCTAAAATGACTAGTGATCATCACATGCAATTAATTAGTGCATTGTGGAGAACATTCAAGAAGACTGCTCCTGAAGTTAAATACATCTACATCTTGAACAATGGTGATGTAGTGGTAGATGATTCTAACTTTACACAAGCTGCGGATCAAGCTTTACAGGATATGGAAGCTGATATGATTATTAATATCAAAGATCCTAAGAGCCCTTACTTCACTTACAATAAAGAACAAAATGCATATGTTGGTAAACCAGGTGGTCTACCATCTAAACCAACTAATTTATCAGAAAGCATCAAGTTCTTATCTGACTTAGGAATAGTATTCACTGAGGATGAGATTTTAAATAATGGTAAGTATAGAGCATTGTTTGATGGAGCTGTAGGCGGTATTTATAATAGCATCAAAGATGCAAAGAAAGTTGCTACAGTTAATGCTAACATATTAGACATCAAAGGTAGACTTAGAGAACTTGCTCAAATCAAAGCTGTAATAACTAATCCAGAGTTTGATTCTACCTACTACAATATGAATGGTGAGTTAACTCAGACATTCATTGGTACAAACGTACATAGTGACTTCTATGATAACATTTCTCAAATCAATAATCTAGCTCAATTAGAAGGTACAAGCTTCTCTTATTTAATGACAGGTGCTGATGCTTTCTCACAAAATTCTGTGAAGATTGGTGAATTGTTTAATCGTAAGACAGGTAGAGCAATTGAAGAGAACAAAGACTCAGGACTATTGAAGAATGGTTATGTAGATGGTATATACAATTCATTAAAGAACAATAGAACTGAATCATCTAGATTAAACTTTAGAAATCGTTTGATTCAACAAATGAACTTAGCTATCAAAGGATACTATGCTAACTTAGTTCCAGGAGATAGTGGTTTGGATCACATGACATATATGGGTAACAGTGTAGATATCACTGATACATATAATAATCAGATGAAGCAAATCAAAGAAATCTTCAAAGGATATTTCCTTGATGAGCTTGCTGTATCTAGAGAGAA
>CAZFVH010000066.1:13209-26770 GCA_964522465.1 uncultured Rubrivivax sp.
GAAGCTTATGAGAATAAGATTAACAAAGCTGTAGAGGAATACTTGCTTAAGAATAAGAACTCTTACATGGGTGTACTTAATTCATACGGATTAATTACTAACAAAGTTACTGAGCAAGAGGAAGAAGATGATACTGTAGGAATTGAGAACGTTGCTATTGGTAATGATTTAACTCAAATAGAATTTGATTCTAGAATGTTTGGATTGATTGCAAACTTTGCAATTAACAATATTGAGTTCCATAAATTAATTTACGGTGATCCATATCGTTACAAAGATATGTTGAAGCGTGCTAAGAACTTTAACTCTCCACACCAAGCAATCATCTACGGATCTAATAACTTCAACATTGCTGCTGACAAAGTTTACAATAAGAACTATGCACCTGGTGATATTGCTTATACAGACTTTAGTAGAGATGGATTAAACACTGCTACAATTGAAGATATCAAAGCAGCTGGTAATCATGAAGGTTATGGTGAACTATGGGATGAAGGTGATGGTGGTGGAATTGTTACATTAAAAGGAATTCGCCAAATGCGTATTAACGCTAGTGAGTGGTCTTCTGCAGATGAGAAACAATTCCTTTATGAGGTTGCATATGAGAAAGCGGATAAGAATCTTGATATGTCTCCAGAAGAGAGCATTGCTTTAGCAAATGGTAATCCACAAGTTCAATCTGCATTTACTCCTAAGAAACCGATTGCTGTTGGTAACTTAGGAAACATGACATGGAATAATCCTTTACTAGACAAGTTCTCACTCTATCCTATCTCTTACCGCATGGCAAAAGAATTAGGTATTAAGTCTGAGAACAACAACCTAGTTAAGTTATATGATAGAATGCAAGCTAGTGATGTAGACTATGTTGTATTCTCTAGTGCAAGAAAAGTTGGTGCAGAGGTTGTACATAAAGTTTATGACAATGGTCAGTTTGTTACAGATTCATTCGGAACTGTAGAAACTGGCGGTGTATATACAGTGCCATTTGCAATCTTAAGTACACAGTCAGAGGTTCCTACAAAAGAATCATCTACAGTAACTACAGGATCACAACCTACTAAGTTGATGACTCTTGACTTACTAGATGCTGGTGTTCCTTTAGACTTTGAAGAAGGTAAAGAGTTCACTGAAAGATTTGAGAAATGGAATTCTCTATCTGAAGAAGAACAATTAGAACAGTCTGAATTATTCAGAGAGATCAAGAACAATCAATCTCTTATTGAGGCAATGATCATTAGTGGTATGGAAGATGTAATGAACATCTTAGGTATTGCTAAAGAAGGTAATAAGTTTGTTATTAGAGATCTTTCTAAAGCTGCTAATACATTACGTGCTGAGATATTAAAGCGTGAGGTAAATAAGAACGTAATCAAATCACTAGATGGCTTCTTAAAAGGAGAAGCAGTGATTGAGGCAACTCCTGCTTATCAACAAATCAGAAACATCCTTTACTCTATCGCAGATAAGAATATCACATCTCGTACAATGACTGGTGGTCAGAAGGTACAGATTGCATCTTCTTTCTTAGAGGCTAATGATGTTAAGCGTGAAATGATTAATGATAAAGAAGGTTACACTTCTGATACATTGCGTTTCTACTATGATATAGATCCTGAAACTGGTAAAAGAATTAAGGTTGCAGAGGTTGCAGTTCGTAGATGGTTTGATAATGCTGTGACAAAGAAAATGTCTGATGCAGAGTTAATGAAGTATTTGAATACAACTGAAGAAGGTAAGAACTTATTAAGAGGTATTGCATTCCGTATTCCTACACAGAAACAAAACTCTATCGACGTATTCCGTATTGCTAAGTTCTTACCTAAAGAGTTTGGTGATGCAGTGGTTATTCCTTCAGCTCTTGTTAAGAAAGTCGGATCTGACTTTGATATAGATAAATTGTTCATGTACTTCAAGAACGTTGTCTTTAATTCAAAAGGATTACCTCAGCCTGTTAAATATCTAGATTACAATAACTCATCACGTGAGGAAAGATATTACAACTGGGTGATGGAGAAAGCTGATAGAGATACAGTTAAGTATATTCGTTTCCTAGCTAAAGGTGAAGTTGCTAAATTAAAACAATCATTTAAAGAGCAGCTTGCTGACATCTCTCAAAGTTATAAAGATGCTGTAAAACAAGCATCACAACTTAACTATGATGATCTATTAGATAGTTATAAATCTATCAGAGAAACAGCGTTAAGTGACCAAGATACTTACATGAAACAATTGTTTGTAGCAGGTGCAGCAATGTTCAGAACATTAAGTGAAGAATCTAAGGAGGAAATGCTTAATCTGAAAAAAGAGATGGCTATTGCAAACACCAATGGTCCTGAAGAAATCAGACGTTATTTAGCATTAGCTTCTATTCTATCTACAGAAGAGTCTACATCTGAGAAAGATGCAAAGACTCTTAAGGATATGATTTCTGTATATGAAGAAGAATTAAAAGTCTTAGGTAGCACAGAAGAAGAAATTAAGAAAGCTAACGCAGAAGCATTAGAGGCATTTAGAAAAGATAAGTCTGCAGCTATTAAATCTATTGGTGAGAGAGTAGCTAACTTTACATTAACTGAAGTTCTTCCACAGCAACAAGAACTTTCTAATGCTCAGAAGATGGAGATTGCTGGAGAAGTTGCAAATGCTTCTGGATTAGAATCATTTGATAAATTCATCCGTAGACCAATCATGTTGCAAAACACAAAGCTTGCTTTGCAGAATGCATATGTTGATTCTTCAGAAAGATTGGTTACTAGTGATTACAACTTTGATCAGTTAGTTAAACCTAACTCAGCAGAGGAACTTAAGAAACTATCTATTGATTTAGATAGAGACTTAGGTATAGAACCATTTGACTATACATCTACAGATATTACATTACGTCCTGAAGTTATGGCTCGTTTGAGATATGGCTATCAAGCAGGTAAATCTGTTGTTGGTGTTGCTGCTCAAACACAAACTTTACACTCACTATTACAACGTACTCCGTTTGTAATTGAACCTGATAGAATTAAGAATCTTTCTATTACAGATTACTTCTGGATTGGTGATGGTGAAGTTAAGTTTGATAAAGTTAATAGAATCAATGGCAAGGTTACATTATCTGGAATCAAGAGTGCAGATGGTAAGCAATTTATCTCTGACTTAAATGGTATGGTGATTGATGGATCTGTGGACATCACTAAAGATGACTGGTTGATTCGTTTAGGTATAACGCCAAACGTTGCTCCTACCTATCTATTCTTAATTAACGCTGGTGTACCTATTAAGGATGTAGCTTATTTCATGAAGCAACCAATCATTCGTGATTACTTACGTATGCTTGAGAACAGAGGATATAGCTATCTATTCATTGATGATTATGTTAATAATCTATCTAACACTACATACAAATCTACATCATCTGCCACTGTAGAAAAAATACCTTCATTCAATAAGTTACAATCTGTAATCAAGAAAAAGGTAGCAGATTTAACAGAGGATGAGAAGCTTGAACAACAGTTCATCTTAAGAGAGTTCTTAAAGTATGCTAAGATGGCTGAGCAATTGTTCTATGTATCTCAAGGAACAAACTTTGACACAGCTAATCTTAATGATCCATTCTTGGTATTCAAGAAGATGGAGCAGTTACAAAAGGCTAAGAACACTATCTTCTCTGATGTAGAGAAGTTCATGAATGCTTCTTTCTTAGGTAATCTTGGAAAAGCAAACGTAGATTTTAGAAACCTTGCTTCTAACTTCCTACTATCAGATCGTGGACAAGTGAGAAATACAATTCAACAAGTGTTATCAAACTACACTAGCTTGAATGATTATGACTTCTTAAGAATTGCTCAAACAACTGTATTGAACTTATTTGACTGGGCAGTACAGAATGACAAAGCTTTGAATACAAAGATTGAAGAGATCTTGATTTCTGAAACTGGTACAGCTAGTAAGATTACTAAGTTCTTCAAATCAATCAAAGAAGGTCATCCTTTGTATGGTAACTATGTTGTAGATATATTATCTACACGTCCTTCACAAAGAGATGGACAAGCTAACAACTTGTATATCAAGAACAAAGCTAACAAAACCTACGATCAAAATAGAACTATCTATGCGTTCGAAGAAATCAAAGCATACTTGACATCACAAGGAAAAGCTAATCTATACGATGATTTAGTTAGACTATCTGTACTACAATCTGGATTAAAGAGCTCTGCTGTATCCTTTACATCATTGCTTCCTTATGATGACTTCTTAAAAATGTATGGAGAAACATTGTCTTATATAGAAGAATTTACTAACTTAGATACTTATATAGATCTAAAGGTATTGAACCGTACAAACTGGAACAATGCAAAGATTGATCCTTCTGTTAAAGCACCTTGGATTAAAACTAAGAAAGGTAAGATGATGTACAATCCTGGATTGTCTTCTGCTAAAGTGAGCTTTGTTCCTAAGAAAGTTGTTGCTGCAGTGAATGCTGGTAAACTTCCTAAAATTCTACAGTTGTCTACATCAGGCGTACACGCTGATTCAGATGTAATTTCATACAGCTGGGAAGAAGGAACTACTAAACAAAAGAAACAAATGCGTAAGGATGGAGATTATTCATACATCAAGCGTGGTTTGTTCCAGAAAGTTTACGATGGTGGCACTCCTTTAGTTTCTACATACATAAATAAAGAAGGCGTACAATATGATTCGTTTGTTTACAAAGCAATTAATGCTTGGGGACAAGGTGCATTAGGTAATGAATTCTGGATGAGTGGACAAGCTTCTACATTCAACAACGGATATGAGAAAGTTGAAGAAAGAAAAGAGATTGTTCCAATCAAAGATGAATCAGGAAGACAGTTAGGTAATCGTACAATGGAACGCTTATACAGTGGAGAAGTTAGTGATGATGAAGTTATAAGACTATACGATGAAGCAGGTACAAACGTAACAGCTCCTGTTGTAGAAATCACTACAGTTGAGCCTGCACAAGTTGCTGATGAATCTAAAACACCAATTGAAGGATTGAAAGAAAGATTAGATTCTTATGGAAATGCCAAAGTAATTTTATCATCTGACTTTAATGAGGGACCTAGACCTGCTGGTAGATTGAATTCTTTTAAATCTAGTATTGCTCAAGTATCTGATAATTTACAAATACTTGCAGATTTGAATCTTGATGAATTTAATTTCTTAACAGATAATGATAAAGCAAGATTAGAGGCATTGAAACCTTTAGCAAGAGAATTTAATAAATTAAATACTAGTGCAATATCTTCAGCATCAACACGAACAGTTGCAGTAGAAAAAAGATATGCTGAACTTAGTAATAAATTAGCAAACGAGTTTGTTGATATAATAGGAAAACATGTTGAACAACAGTTAGGTAAAAAAATTACAGCATCTCAACCTACTCAAGCATCTACTATTGAAGATAAAGATTGGACTAAAGTAAACAATACATCAGAAAACCCATTTGAATGTTAATCTATGGCAACTAGTTGTGAATTTAAAACATCTGAAGCATCAACCAAATCTTGGTTACGTGACAGAAAAATTATTGATGGTTATCTGAATATCCTGGACCTTAACAAGTTCAGGATAACAGTTACCAATTTATCTAATACAGCACAAAACAAATACGGTATTGCAGAAAGATTATTTTCTGAAACTTCAGATGGTAAGAAAGCTATTCCTAATAAAGAAGCATTCAAAGCTATTGATAATGCTAAAGGTATTTATTATCAATTATCATCTAATGTAAAACTAGGTAAACCAAGCTTTAATCCAGATAATGCAGAAGCTACGTCTTATCCTATTATAATAGATGGAAAATATGCAGGAGTAGTTTCAGTAAATGATGAAGGTTATATATCATCTTCT
This sequence comes from uncultured Rubrivivax sp., assembly GCA_964522465.1. GTDB lineage: Bacteria > Pseudomonadota > Gammaproteobacteria > Burkholderiales > Burkholderiaceae_C > Rubrivivax. The sequence goes on from CAZFVH010000066.1 coordinate 19,078, forward strand.
ATTGGGATGGCTGGTATAGAACTTGAAAAAGAATTTCAAGGTAAAGGATATAGTACAGAAGTGTATACTACTTTAGCTAATGAACTTTCTAAACAAGGAAAAACTTTAAAATCAGAGGCATTTGGTAAAGGTGATATTAATGAACAAGCAAATAGAACATGGCAATCATTAGTAAATAAAGGACTAGCTGTTGATAGAGGCGAGTATTTTGAAATGCTTCGAGTTACACCTAAGCCACAACAATCTGTAGCAAATGATCAAACACTTGCTAAAGTAAAAGAAGCTATTACAAAGATGGGAGTGTCATTAGTGACACTTGCTGACTATGCTAAGAACTCTGACATTCAAACAAAAGGAATCAATGGACTAGCAGACTTAACTAGAAGAATGATTGCTGTAGCAGAAGGGCATGAAGATGTAGCTCTTACAGAAGAGATGGTTCACGTAGCATTTGCTATTCTGCAACAGACTAATCCTCAGATGGTTACAGAGATGATCTCTAAGATTGATCGTTTCAAAATCTACAAGACAACATTAGAACAATATAAGAATGACCCTCGCTATCAATTAGAGAATGGTAAACCTAACATTCGTAAAATAAAAATTGAAGCAGTAGGTAAGTTAATCTCTGAAGTTATCATTAACAAAGAACAAGCTGTAGAGCAGTATCCAGAATTAAGAGAGTATGAGAACTTATCTCTGATTGAACGTTTCTGGAATGCTATTGTAGATTTGTTCAGAGGAATGTATCGCAAGAGTGACATTTCTATATTTGAGAAAGCTGGTGCACAAGTTATCGAAGGTGTTGGTACAGCAGATCAAATTACAGAAGATGGTATATACTTACAGAAAGCTGAAGATCCTGTAGAAGATATTTTTAATACCTACAAAGAGATTGATAATGCTACATCAGATCCTACAAATGATGAGGATGGTAGAAGGGTTTACATAAACGATGGTACAAGCTACGGTTCAGTAACACAGAAGATCAAAGGTGGTAAAACTCTTGATAGAACTGACTTCCAAAAGAAAATAGATAACCAGATGAGACTGTGGGGAACGGAAGGACACGGTTATATTCAAGGGTTCTTGCAATCTTTAATTGATCCTATTACAGGATTGAAACGTGAGACACCAGTTGCTTATGCGCCTATTACAAATCTTCCAACATCTGTACAGAAAGCAATTAAGGATTATGTTTTAGAACTTGTTAATTCGTACAAGCCAGGTTCTCGTTTTCTTATTGAACACAAGATGGTCAATGCAAAGGAGAAGATTGCTTCTACAATTGACTTAACTGTATTTGAACCAGATGATAAAGTAGGATTCTATAAAGATACCTATGACTGGAAATTTACTACAGTTGATAAGAGTCAGACATCTCCAGACGTTCACTTCTTAAAACAAAAAGAATGGAAGCAACAGATGGGATTCTATGATAGAATGGGTTATAACCTAGGCATCAAGTCTGCTCAAACAAGACGTTCTCGCATGATTCCTTTCATCATGAACTACACTTCTGAAGTGAAGGGTGACTGGGATACTCCTCTTAAAGTTAAATCTATTGAGGTTGGTAAGTTTAATAACTTACAAGAAACCAAACTTTACTTAATGCCTGTATCTCTTGATGATGAATCTACAGGTAATAAGAAGATAGATAAGTTATTAGAATCACTACGACAAGAATACACCAAGTTATTCAAGACTCAAGTTTCTGCAGAAGAGAAATATGGTAAGACTATTCGCTTACAACAAATCTCTGAAGCTATTCGTAGACTTCACATGACTCTTAACTTTGAGCCATTAGTTAACGTAATGACTTCGTTCTTAAATTACTCTAAAGATATCATTGATTCATTTGCTGATATTGACTACGATAATATTTCAGAAGATCAATTAAGAGAAAAACTTAAATCATTAATTCAATTAAAGCGTAACGCTAACAAGTATATTGGTGTTGATAAAGTCTACATGGACTTATTTGATACTAAAGATATGACAGCTGAGCAGAAAGAATTATTAGATAAGTTAGAAAAGAGAGGAGCTTCTACAGAGCGTATGCTTCAGAAGATCGATGAGGTACAGAAACAATACGTTGTACAACTGGCTTTGAAGAATGGTTTATCAATGGATGAAATTGAAAAACCTCAAAAGGCTGTTGACTTCCTATCTAAGACTTTCTTAGAAGCTTCTAAATTAAATTCACCTATTATTAAGTTAGGTGCTAACTTGATGATGCGTTCTAGAAAACTTGCAAAAGTTAAAGCTAACAAATTAATTACTGAGTTTGGAGAGAAGCTTGCCGCATTAGAAAAGGTTGCTTCGTCAAGAGGTAAATCTGCTTTTGACATGATTGGTAAAGTACAAGGTAACTCTTTAACATTCATTAAGAAGTTAGATCAATCTTACTACAATGAGATATCTAAAGCTAAGAAAGAAAAGAACAAGCAATTCTTCTTAGACAACATGAATGTAGAAGAATACAATAAGTTAGCTAAAGAGGTAATTGAGAAAGGAACAGAAGAACTTAATAAAACAATCTTCTCTACTGACAGTCAGATAGATAGTCAAAAGAGAGAATACAAGATTAAGCAATTGCGTAACTCTGTAGATATCAACTCTACTACATTCAATGGATACGATGGATATGATTTTGCTAACTTGTTTAGTAAAACAATGAAAGAAGAAGAAAAGAACTTCTCTCAAGAGTATCGTGACATGTTAAAAGTTCCAGAAGCTTATGAGATGTGGAAGTTCTTTACAGGACTGAACCAACGTGCTCGTAACATGGGATATCTAAGTGGTCAGAGTAATTCATTCTTCCCATTAGTTGAAGCTTCTTTCATACAAAAAGTTAATCAGTCTGGAGATGTTATAGGACAATCTAAAGATTTCTTTAAGGATTTATATTCTGTAAAGGTTGGTGAAGAGCATGTGTACGGAAGTAACTATGATACAGAAACTCAAAGAGTTCGTATGGAGATTCCTAAACTCTATACAAGAACTGGTAAAGATGTAAATCAATTATCTAGAGACTTGAATCGCGTTGGTGTATTATGGATTAATGCACTTGAGCAATATGAGGAGACTAGAAAACTTGAAGATGTATTGTGGACATTACACTCTTATGAAAAAGGAAAGAAACAACTAGCTGTAGATCCTGACTCTGGGGAGTTGATTGAAAAGGGTGATGAGTTCTTAACAGAAGACAAATCACAGAACGCTGATCTATATGAAGTTATTATCAATGATTTCTTATATGGTCAAAATGAAAATGAGAGATCCTTCGGTAACGTTCAACTTACAGCTCTTTCTGAAAAGTTTGGAAAGGATGATGAAACTAGAATTAAAAGAAAGGCTAATGTAAAGAAAGGATTAGACACTTTAAATACTCACGTATCTGCATTAGCTGTAGGTTTGAAAGCATTGATCGCTATTCCCAACTACATGGGACAGAACTTCTTAGCATTTATTAATGCAGGTAGTATGTACAATGCTTCAGAATACTTTAAGAATGAAGCAATGGTTATTGGTGACACGGTAGGTTTACCTGCACTTAATACAATCCAGAAAGGACTTATTGATTTGTTTGTTCCATTGAATGAGGATATGGCAACTGAGCAACAAAGAGAAATTGCATTGAAGTCTGGTAAGTATGCTCAATGGATTAGTACATGGAACTTTACAGATGTAATGATGTCTACCAACGCATACCCTGAGAAGAAATTACAGATAACAAATGCAAAGTCAATGCTTGACAACGCAATGGTTGTAGATGGTAAGATTGTAAACATTCGTCAATATGTAAAGAGACAAGATCAAAAAAGATATAAGACTCTTCCGTATGAAGAAAGACGTGCATTAGAAAAAACACAAGATGCTCGTATTAAAGAATTACAAGACAAACAATCTTTAGAAAAGATTACACAGATTGATGAGAACGGAAGATTTGTTATTCCTGGTGTAAGTGATGAAGAGATTGCACGTTATAGTACATTCATCACTGAATACGGTAGAAAGCTTAGTGGTCAAATGAATCCTGATAACAAAGCTGATTACTGGCGTGATACTACATTCAAATCATTTATGAAGTTCAAAGGCTGGATTCCTAAAGGTATTTCTGAAAGAGGATTAGACTTACAAAAGAATATCGAACTAGATGAATACAGTTATGGTAGAAGTCGTTTGTTTGTTAAAACGCTTGTTGGTTTAGGACTTAGTAAGATTGGAAGAATCACTGACATTATTCAAGGAACAGACGAAGGTTTACGTATCCTAGATGAGATGTTAGCTGAAAAGAAAGAAGCGTTCTTTAAAAAGAATGGTTATGAATTAGATATCTCTGATGAAGAATTCTATGATTTAGTAAGACGAGAACTATCTAATCAATTTAAAGAAATCGGTTTATTAATTGGACTAGTTGGTTTATTGTTTGCAGCTGCTGCAGCTAAACCAGATGATGATGAAGATGAACTTACAAAAAATAAATACAAGTGGTGGGCTAAGTTAACACATAAAACTGTAGACGAACTTGCATTCTATTATAATCCTTTATCATTTGAAAGTATGACAAAAGGTTCATTGGTTCCTGCTGTAGGTGTATTAGCTAAAACTGGTAAATTCTTAGGTGCTCTTGAAGAGGAGACTCGTGGACGTATTACTAATAATCAAGAATTGATTGATAAATCATATCCATTAAAGTACGGATTAGATATTATTCCAGGTGCGTCACAGTTACAAAGAGACTATCTACCATATCTTTATCCTGAGTTTGCTAAGGAGATGGGTATTAAAGTAACAGCTGAAGCTAGACAGGGACGTTAATAGCTATATTATGTAGGATAGTTTTCTATAGCTATCCTACAATTCAATACAATTCTGTATTTTTATATTTAAAATTTAATTTGCCTACACATGGATGTATTATGCACGGCTGACTTGTGCCCAGTAATATTGAATGCTACCTGCGTATTCTACGAAGGTAATACTTTGCTATACACTGGTATTACTACTAACGATAATTTACAAACTGCATTACAGAAAATAGATGCTAAGTTTGGAGATGCTATGGTAGGATACACATTTACTAATGGTGTATTTCAATCTGCTGCTGGTGCTCCAGTTGGATTAGGAGGAAATCTTACTACTGATGTTACTATTGGTGGTAACTATACATTAACATTTGCTGGTAATGTAAGAGCTGCTAAACATATTACAACAGGTGGTACAGCTTCTCAGTTTGTAAAGGGTGATGGTACATTAGATTCTACAGCTTATCAAGCAGCAGGTAACTATATTACAGCGTTAACAGGTGATGTAATTGCAGCAGGTCCAGGATCTGTAGCAGCTTCTCTAGCTGTAGTTAACTCAAACCCAGGCACTTACGGATCTGGTACACGTATCCCTGTAGTAACTGTAGATACAAAAGGTAGAGTTACAGCTCTTACAACAACAGCTATTGTTGTACCATCAGGTATTCTTAGCTTTGTAGGAGATGTGTTTGGATCTGGAACTACAGGATCTACTACAACATTAACTCTATCAAATGTTAACACAAACGTTTACGCAAACAATACTTTTTTAAAGTTTAAAGTTAACGCAAAAGGATTAGTAACGGGTGCTGCTCCTATTACACATGTAGATATTGAAGGTGTGTTGGGATATGTCCCTACACCTGAAACAAGAAAGCTTAGCATCAACGGTGTTCAGCATGATCTACAGTCTGACATCTATTGGGAAATTGCTACAGGAGTTGGAAGTGTAACAGCCTCCGCTCCATTGTCTTCTACTGGTGGTGCTACTCCTAACATCTCTATTACAAAAGCAGATGCTACAACTGATGGTTATTTAGATAATGTAGACTGGGTTGCATTCAATGCTAAACAAGCTGCTTTAAATGGCACAGGATTAGTTAGAATGTCTGGTACTACAGTTACTTATGATAACACTGCTTACACTCCTCAGAGTCGTACTTTAACTATCAATGGTGTTACTTTTGATTTAAGTGCTAATCGTTCATGGACTATTACATCCATGATATACCCTGCAGCTGGTATTGCTGTGTCTACAGGAACTGCTTGGGGTACATCTATTACAGATAACTCGGCTAATTGGAATACTGCTTATACAGAAAGGATATCTTCTTCTTCTAGTCCATTGAGTATATTGAATCATATTATTTCAATTGCTCAAGCTGGTGCTTCTGCTGATGGTTATCTATCTTCTACTGACTGGAATACATTCAACAACAAGCAACCTGCTGGTAGTTATGTAACTACTTCTAGAACTATTTCTACAACAGGACCTTTGCAAGGTGGTGGTGATTTAAGTGCGGATAGAACATTATCTATTACACAATCAGGAGCATCCACTGATGGATATTTATCTTCTACAGATTGGAACACGTTTAACAATAAACAAGCTTCTGGAAACTATATTACAGACTTAACTGGAGAAGCTACTGCTACAGGACCTGGTTCTGCTACAGTTACTTTATCTACTCCTGCAGTTACAGGTAAGTTGTTAACAGGTGTTAACATTACAGGAGGAACTGTAGTTGCTACAGATACTATCCTAGAAGGATTTGGTAAACTACAGAATCAAATCAATGGTTTGATTGGTGGTTCTATTTATCAAGGTGTTTGGAATGCATCTACTAACACACCTACTTTAACAAGTAGTGTTGGTACCAATGGTTATTATTACATAGTTAATGTTGCAGGTAGTACTAATCTTAATGGTATTACTGATTGGAAAGTAGGAGACTGGGCTATATTCCACGATACTATTTGGCAGAAAGTAGATAATACTGATGCTGTTGTATCTGTAAATGGATACACAGGAGCTGTAAGCTTAGTATCTTCTGACATCCCTGAAGGATTAACTAACTTATACTATACTCCTGCTAGAGCTCGCACAGCTATCTCTCTTACAACAACAGGAACTTCTGGTGCAGCTACATACGATAATATTACAGGTGTATTAAATGTACCTATCTACACTCCTGATCTTTCAGGATATGTACCTATCACACGTACACTTAGTATCAATGGTACTACGTATGACTTGTCAGCAAATAGATCTTGGACTGTTTCAGGAACTATGCCTGCTGGTGGTACAGCTGGACAAATCTTATCTAAAATAGATGCTACAGATTACAATACAGAATGGATTGATAATTATGCTACACAAGTTAAGAATGAAGTTAAACTTGGAGCAACGTTAGCAAAAGGTACTCCTGTATACGAATCAGGTGCTGATGGTACAAACATTATTGTATCTGCAGCATCTAACACTACAGAAGCTACATCATCTAAGACATTTGGTTTATTAGAAACAGGCGGATCAACAAATGCTTTTGTTAAGTGTGTAACCTATGGTTTACTAGCTGGACTAGATACTTCTGCAGCAGGTGCAGCAGGTGATCCTGTATGGTTAGGACCTAATGGTACATTGTTGTATGGACTAGCAAACAAACCGTATGCACCTGCACACATGGTGTACATTGGTGTTGTTACAAGAAAGCAATCTAACAATGGTGAGATCTTTGTTAATATTCAGAATGGCTTTGAGATGGATGAGTTGCACAATGTGTCTGCTCGTAATCCAGCAAACAACGATATTCTTGCATACAGTACAGCTACATCTCTATGGGAGAAGAATACAATAGCTGGTGTTCTTGGATACACTCCTG
>CAZFVH010000067.1:0-4866 GCA_964522465.1 uncultured Rubrivivax sp.
CCCGTCTCGCGCCTGCTGGCCGGCGCTGTCGCCGCCCTGGCGGCGGTCTCCGCCGCCCACGCCCAGGAGAAGTTCACCTACCTGACCAACTGGTACGCCCAGGCCGAGCACGGCGGGTTCTACCAGGCGGTGGCCACCGGGCTGTACAAGAAGGAAGGCCTGGACGTCACCATCCGCATGGGCGGGCCGCAGGTCAACGGCATGCAGTTGCTGGCCGCCGGGCAGGTGGACTGCTTCATGGGCTACGACGTGCAGACCATGAAGGGCTGGGAGAACGGCATCAACGCGATGACGGTGGCCGCCTCCTTCCAGAAAGACCCGCAGGTGCTGATCGGCCACCCCGGCGTGGTCAACAAGATGGAAGACCTCAAGGGCAAGACCCTGCTGATCTCCACCGGCGCGCGCACCTCCTACTGGCCCTGGCTGAAGAGCACGTACAGCCTGCAGGAGTCGCAGGTGCGGCCCTACACCTTCAACATCCAGCCCTTCATCGCCGACAAGAACGTCGTGCAGCAGGGCTATCTGTCGAGCGAGCCCTACTCGATCGAGAAGGAGGCCAAGTTCAAGCCCAACGTCTTCCTGCTGTCCGACCACGGCTGGCCCCCGTACTCCACCACCGTGGTGTGCATGGAGAAGACCGTGCGTGAGCGTCCCAAGGCGGTGGCGGCCTTCGTCAAGGCGACGATGGAAGGCTGGAAGAGCTACCTCAAGGGGGATCCTTCGCCCGCCAACGCGCTGATCAAGAAGGACAACCCGAACATGACCGACGACAAGATCGCCAATGGCATCAAGTTGCTCAACGAGACCGGCATGGTCTTCGGTGGCGACGCGGCGACGATGGGCGTGGGCGTCATCACCGATGCGCGCATGAAGAAGACCTACGACATGATGGTCGAGATGAAGCTGCTCGACCCGGCCAAGGTGGATCTGAAGAAGACCTACACGACGCAGTTCGTGAAGGATCTGAAGGTCATGCCCTGAAGGACCTGCCCTGAAGGGCGGCGAGCCACAGGCCCTGCGCCTGCGGTTCGATGCCCGTTCGTTGCGCCGGGCTGGCGTCCCATGTTGAACGTCAGCCCGATCGTCACCCCCTGCCTCTGGTCCGAGGACCTCCCCCGCGCATGAACGAGACCCCTGCCGTCGAGGCCCTGTCGGTCGAGAAGACCTATCCCAATGGCACGCGCGCCCTGCTGCCCGTCAACCTGACGGTGCGCGAGGGCGAGTTCGTGACGCTGCTCGGGCCCTCGGGCTGCGGCAAGAGTACGTTGCTGAAGATGGTGGCGGGTCTGCTCGGGCCCAGTGACGGCCGTCTGCTGCTGTGGCGCAAGCCGGTGGACGAGGTGGAATCCACCGGCCACCGGCTGAGCTTCGTCTTCCAGGAGGCCACGCTGATGCCCTGGGCCAGCGTCATGGGCAACGTGCGCCTGCCGCTGGACCTGGCGGGCGTGCCGCGCGCGCAGTCCGAGCCGCGAGTGCGCGCCGCGCTCGACCTCGTCGGCCTGTCGGCCTTCGAGCGCCAGCGCCCGCGCGAGCTCTCCGGCGGCATGCAGATGCGGGTGTCGATCGCGCGCGGTCTCGTCACCGAGCCCACGCTGCTGCTGATGGACGAACCCTTCGGCGCGCTTGACGAGATCACGCGCAACCGGCTGGATGCCGAGCTGCTCGAGCTCTGGCGCCACAAGAAGCTCACGGTGATCTTCGTCACGCATTCCATCCACGAGGCCGTCTACCTGTCGCAGCGCGTGATCGTCATGGCCGCGCGCCCCGGGCGCATCGTCGAGGAGGTGCTGATCGACGAGCCCTATCCGAGGGGGGCCGACTTCCGCGTCTCGCAGGCCTTCAGCCAGCACGCCAAGCGCCTGCAGGACAGCCTGCTGCGCGCCAGCGGCGAGCAGCCCGAGCGGGCGTTGGCGTGAAAGTGCCTGCTTCTGTACGCCGGGCGCACACCGGCTTGAAAACCTCCGCGACCGCCCACGTGCGTCCAGCGGCCCCCATCGTCGCCCCGAAAGCCCGGCCGTCCGTTCGGCGAGGTCGCGCCGATCTGGTGCGTCGGGCGCCGCTTTCCATTCCTGACCGACACTGCATCGCCCCATGAAGCCTGAAATCCAACGCATCGTCTTCCCGGCCGGTGTGGCCGTGGTGCTGCTGCTGGCCTGGCAGGGGCTGGTGGTCGGCTTCCAGATCCCGCACTTCCTGGTGCCGTCGCCGCTGCATGTGGCGCAGGTGATGGTGACGGACGCCGGGCTGCTGTTCGGCGCGCTGCTCAACACGCTGAAGGTGACGCTGCTGTCCTTCGGCCTGGCGGTGCTGATCGGGCTGCTGGTGGCCTTCGTCTTCGTGCAGAGTCGGCTGATCGAGACGGCGTTGTTCCCCTACGCCGTGCTGCTGCAGGTCACGCCGGTGGTGGCGATCGCGCCGCTGATCATCATCTGGGTCAAGGAGCCGCTGCCTTCGCTGGTGATCTGCGCCACGCTGGTGGCGCTGTTCCCCATCATCGCCAACACCACGTTGGGCCTGCGCAGCGTGAACACCGGGCTGCAGAGCTACTTCAAGCTCAACCGCGCCACGCGGCTGCAGACGCTGGTGCGGCTGCGCATCCCCTCGGCGTTGCCCTACTTCTTTGGCGGCTTGCGCATCAGCTCCGGCCTGGCGCTGATCGGCGCCGTGGTGGCGGAGTTCGTCGCCGGCACGGGCGGCACCGGCACCGGGCTGGCCTACCAGATCCTCCAGGCCGGCTACGAGCTCAACATCCCCCGCATGTTCGCCGCGCTGCTGCTCATCACGGTGACCGGCGTGCTGCTGTTCGCGCTGATGTCGGTGCTGTCGAAGTGGGCGCTGGCCGGCTGGCACGAGAGCGAGACGTCCCAGGAATGACCATGAACCCTGTCCCCCCCGATGCCACCGGGCTGCTGATCCGCGGCGCCGAGCATGTCTGGACCGGCCTGAGCGGCGACGCCGCGCGCGCCGACGGCGCCGACCTGCGCATCCGCGACGGCTGCATCGCCGAGATCGGTCGTCTGACGCCCGAGCCCGGTGAGCGCGTGCTCGATGCCAGCGGCTGCGTCGTCCACCCCGGTTGGGTCAACACCCACCACCACCTGTTCCAGAGCCTGCTCAAGGGCATTCCGGCGGGCATCGATCTGGCGCTCGTGCCCTGGCTGGCAGCCGTGCCCGTGGCGTACCGGCGCCACTTCGACCACGAGGAGGCGCTGCGTCTGGCCGCGCGCGTGGGCCTGGTGGAGCTGCTGCTGTCGGGCTGCACCACGGTGGCCGACCACCAGTACCACTACTACCCGGGCATGCCCTTCGATGCGTCTGAAGCGGTGTTCGACGAGGCGGCACGGCTGGGCCTGCGCTTCGTGCTGTGCCGCGGCGGCGCCACGCAGCCGCGCGCGATGACCGACCACGACGCTCCGCCGCAGAGCGCGCCCGAGACGCTGGACGGTTTCATGGCCGGCGTCGAGCGCGACGTGCAGCGCTTTCACGACCCGTTGCCGCAGGCGATGCGGCGTGTGGTCAGCGCCATCACCACGCCCAACTGGAGCTGCCCCGAGGCCCACCTGGCCCCGCTGGCCGCGCAGGCGCGTCGCCTGGGCATCCGCCTGCACAGCCACTTCTGCGAGACGCACGACTACGTGCGCTGGGCGCGCGAGGTGCACGGCTGCACGCCGATGCAGTTTGTTGCCGAGCGCGGCTGGGTCGGCCCCGACATCTGGTACGCGCACATGGTGCATCTGGACGACGGCGACCTGCAGCTGTGCGCGAGCACCGGCACCGGCATCGCCCATTGCCCGCAGAGCAACGGGCGCCTGGGCTCGGGCATCGCCCGCATCCCCGAGGCGCTGGCCCTGGGCATCCCGGTGGGCCTGGCGGTGGACGGCGCGGCCTCCAACGAAGCCGCCGACATGGCCAGCGAGGCCCACGCCTGCTGGCTGCTGCACCGCGCCGACCCGCGCAGCGGCACGCGCGCCGACCCGCGGGCCCCGGCCGGACGGGTGACCCAGCCGGGCGGCCACGCCGCGGCGCTGCGCGTGGCCGACGTGATGCACATCGGCACGGCCGGCGGGGCGCGCCTGCTCGGCCTGGACGGCGTGGGCACGCTGCGGGTGGGCCAGGCGGCCGACCTCGTCGTGCAGGCGCTCGATCAGCCGCGCCACTTCGGCCTGCACGACCCGGCCGTCGCCCCGGTGGCCAGCGGCGGGCGGCCGACCCTGCGCGCCGTGCTCGTCCAGGGCCGCACCGTGGTCGAGGACGACACCATCCCCGGCCTGGACCTGGCGCAGTTGCGGCACGACGCGCAGCGCTTCGTGCGCCGGCTGCAGACAACGCTGTGACGGGCCGCAGAGCGGTCGATCACCGCGCTGCACTTCGCATCTCCACGGACTTCCCGAATTCGACCTGCCTTCCCATGAGCACCGACACCCTGTTCGACACCGCCGAAGTCCGCACCCGTACCGCCGAGGTGGCGGCCGCCCTGCCTGCGGTCGAGTGGATCACCGACAACCGCGTCGAGCGACTGAGCCAGGATTTCTACTGGTTCAGCCCCGTGCTCAAGCGCCAGCTCGAGGGCCTGCGTGCCGACGCCGTGGCGCGCCCGCGCACCGAGGACGAGATCCGCGCCGTGGTGGCCGCCTGCGCGCAGGCGCGGCTGCCCATCACGGTGCGCGGCAGCGGCACCGGCAACTACGGTCAGTGCATGCCGCTGCACGGCGGGGTGATCCTGGACCTGTCGGCCTACAACCGGCTGCTGTGGGTGAAGCCCGGCGTGGCTCGCGCGCAGGCCGGCATCCGCATGATCGAGATGGACCGCCAGATGCAGGCCGCCGCCGCCCAGCCGGTGGCGCCCGACGCCGGTGCGCCGGGTGG
>CAZFVH010000067.1:4966-26273 GCA_964522465.1 uncultured Rubrivivax sp.
TGCGGTGCTCGGCGCCTGGGAGCAGCGCTGCGTGCCCAGCACCTTCCGCAGCGCCACGCTGGGCGGGCTGTACGGCGGCGGTTTCGGCGGCGTGGGCTCGATCAACTACGGCCCGCTGGCGTCCACCGGCAACGTGCTCGGCGTGCGCGCCCTGACGATCGAGCCCGAGCCGCGGCCGGTGGAGCTGCGCGCCCCCGACGCGCTGCTGCTGCACCACGTCTACGGCACGGCGGGCCTGGTGCTCGAGCTCGAGATCGGCCTGGCCCCTGCGCACCCCTGGCTCGAGGCCATCGTCTGCTTCGACACCTACGAGGCCGCGCTCGAGTTCGGCAGCGCGCTGGCCGGCGCGCCGGGCATCGTCAAGAAGAGCGTCACGCTGCTGGCCGCGCCCATCCCCGACCTGCTGATGCAGGCCTCGCCGCCGATGGCCGGGACGATGACAGTCGGCGCGCACGCCGTGTTCGTGCTGGTGGCCGAGTTCTGCGAGCACGGCCTGCAGCAGATGGTGGCCGACTTCGGCGGCACGGTGACGCTGCGCAAGACGGCCGAGGAGGTGCGGCGCAGCAACCGCACCATCGTCGAGTACACCTGGAACCACACCACGCTGCACGCGCTGAAGGTGGACAAGGGCCTGACCTACATCCAGAGCGGCTTCGACCCGGCGCGCCACGTGCAGCAGGCCAAGGAGCTGCGGCGCAAGCTCGGCGACGAGGTGCTCGTGCACCTGGAGTTCATCCGCACCAAGGAAGGCGCGATGAACTGCTCGGGCCTGCAGTTGATCCGCTACACCACCGACGAGCGGCTGAACGAGATCATGCAGATCCACCGCGACCACGGCGTCTACATCGCCAACCCCCACGTCTACATCGTCGAGGACGGCAAACAGGGCCAGGTGAACCCGGACGTGGTGGCCACCAAGATGCGCTTCGACCCGCTGGGCCTGCTCAACCCGGGCAAGCTGCGCGGCTGGGCGATGCGCGAGCAGATCATGGCCGACGCGGCGGCGGGCAAGGTGCGGCTGGCGACGCTGCCGCGGTTCTAGTTTCCAGGCGGCTGTCGGGACGCCGAGTCCGCTCGGTACCCAGCCTCTGTCCTGATCAGGTCGCCCGGATCTCGTCCAGCAGATCCGGGTGTCTGTCCAGCACCCTCAGCAACTTGACCAGGGCCAGCGGCGGCTTGGTCTTGCCGTTCTCGTAGCGGGAGAAGGCGTTCACGCCACCTCCGAAAATCTCGGCCGCCTCCCGTTGGTCGAGCCCGAGCTTCTTGCGCACCCTGACGAGGTAGGCCGGGTCGACGTACGCGGCGTTCACCTGCCGTTGGAAGGCGCCCACGAGCTCGCTGTAGCGATCGCCGTGCGCACGCTCCAGGACCACTTCACCGCAGGCAGGGCAGAAGTCACCCGTGACGCCCGGCACCAGGGTTCGTTCGCCCTTGTAGACATAGGGCACGTTGCGCGTGTCGTGGATGAGTTCGGCCTCTCCACAGCTCGGGCACTTCATGGTCACAGCTCCTTGAACGAAACGATCAGGACGTCCTCGATCACCGTCAGTTTCAGGTAGATCTCCGGGCGGCCAGCGGCTCTGACGCGATAGACGTCCTGCCAGATCCGATGATCGGCGTGGGTGGTCATGCTCTTGTGGAAGTCCGCAGCGCTCAGCGACATGACGATCTCGCACATGCCCGAGAGGTCATTGATGCCCAGTTCGCGTGCGCCCGCGAAAGCGCTTGCCGTCGCACGGACCTGACCGCGCCTCACCAGTGCGTGCACCATCGCGAGCTTGCAATGAGGCGAGCCTTTCTCCATCGTTCGATGATAACCAAGTTGGTTGATGAGGCGCCTTGAGGGTCGACCTCGATCGTCCTGTGCTCCTTCATCGCGCGACGCACTCCGATGACGCGGAATGCAGATGTTTGCGTGCGGTCACCAAGCGGAGAGCGAACCCGCTTCTGTCGACTGATTTCCCCGATTGACACATTGGCCGATTGGCGCCATCGTGACACGGTTTTCGTCTTTCCCGAGGAATGATCGCCGTGTCTGTCCCATCGTCTGCGTCGCGGTTGCCTACCGCCTGGGCCCCTTCGCTCCTGTGCCTGTTCATCGCCACGGGCGCGGCTGCGCAGGGCGCGCTGAAGGTCGAGTCGCAGGCTGCCGAGCGCACCGTGCGCGCCACCGTCACCAACCCGTCAGGCTCGGCCTGTGGCGCCAAGCTGGGCTTCGGGGACGGCCGCGAGGAGCGGTTCCGCATCGAGGGCCGCGAGACCCGTGTCTTCGACCATGTCTACGCCGCCGACGGCACCTATGCCGCGCGCCTGGAGGGCGAGCTCTTCGTGCGCGGTCTGCGCACGGTCGGGCCCTGCAGCCTGGATGAGACGGTGCAGGTCAAGGTGGCGCCGCCGCCCCCGCCCCCAGCCGCAACACCCGCTGGTCAAGGCGTGCTGGGGATTCCGCTGAACCTGCCCGGTCTGCAGAACCTGCCGGGCCTGTCCGGCCTGCCCATCGCGTTGCCCGGGCTGACGGCGCCAGCACCGGCCGCCGCTCCTGCGCCGGCGGCGGCGCCGACGCCTGCCCCGGCGCCGGTCACGGCTGCGCCGCCCCCGCCGCCGGCCGCGCCCGCCCGGGCACCGGCTGCGGCCCCTGCGCCTGCCTCCGTGCCCGTGCCCGTGCCTGTTCCCGCCGCGGCACCGATGCAGGCACCGGCCATCGCGCCCGCGGCCGTCCCGCCGGCCCCCGTGCAGCCGCCGATGGCCACCCTGTCGGCGCGCGCCCCCGGCGCCGGGGACGACATCCTGATCTGGCGACGCGCCAGCAGCCCCGTGCTCGAGTTCGTCACCGCCACCGATGGCCGGCAGCGTCTGGTCAGCGGCGAGAACCTGCGCTGGGCCGGCTTCGACGCTTGCTGGCTCGGCCTGCCCACGCTCGGCCCGGTCTACGGCGGCGACGCGGTGCAGGACGTGGCGCTGGCGATGCTGCAGGCGCGGCTGTCGGTGCTCGTCGGCGGCCGCCCCGTGGCGGGGCGTTATGTCGACTGCGCCGTCGGCGGCAGCCTGCACGGGCACGCCGATGTGTTGCTGGTGCAGCGCGAGGCCCTGCCGCTGGTGCGCGACAAGCTGCCCGGCTTTGGCGCCTTCGAGCCCCTGGGTGAGCTGACCCACACCGCGCTCGGGCGCGAGGTCGCCGAGGCGCTGGAAGCCCAGCGTCGCCGCGCGCAGGCGCTGGCGCCGCTGCTGGCGGCCGAGCAGGCGCGCGAGGACCAGCGTCGCCGCCAGTCGCTGGCCCGGCAGTTTCCCTACACCGCGGTGCTGCGCTGCACCGGCCCTGCGGGCACCGTCCCCACCGCCACCTGCCTGAGCGGGCGCACCCTGCGTTCTCAGCTCGAGCTCGTCAACGGGGACACCTCGCGCCTGTACCCGGCTGCCGACCTGGCGCAGGCCGGCACCGAAACCCCGCAGGGCCTGGTGGTCCTGCTGCGCGACCGCTTCATGATCGAGACCCAGAACGTCGACGAGCGCCTGACGCTGACCCTGCGCATCACCGAGACGGCCACCGACACCCCCATCTTCGAGCGCTCGGCCGGGCGCTTCGAGGTCTTGCGAGCCGCGCGTTGACAGCCCAAGGCCGTCCAAGCCACGGCCGTCCAAGCCGCGGCCGGGACCGGCCAGGCATCCGCAAGGTCCAGAGCCGGGGCCTACGCCACGGCCAGGGACAGAATCAGGCTTTTGGTCTGGATCTGGATCTGGATCAGGATCTGGATTTGGATCAGGATCAGGATCAGGGCAAGGGCAAGGGCAAGGGCAAGGGCAAGGGCAAGGGCAAGGGCAAGGTTCAGGTTCAGGTTCAGGTTCAGGTTCAGGTTCAGGTTCAGGTTCAGGTTCAGGTTCCTGACCCACCCCTCAACCCACCCCGGTTCCCTCCCACCGTTCGCACTGAGCTTGTCGAAGTGCGCGCAAGAGCACCCCTTCACCCTCAACCCACCCGCGCCTCCCACACCCACCCATGCCGGATCAGGCTCCCGTCCACGCCAGCCACCTGCATCCACGGCACGACTGTTGCATCAACTCTCCCATGCTCGTCACCCGCCAACCCGTCTTCCGCAAGTTCTGGCATGCCGCCGTGCCGCTGTCGCAACTTCAAGACGGTCAGCCCCACGCCTTCACCCTGCTGGGCGAGCGCATCGTGCTCTTCCTGGATGCCGACGGGCAGCCCGCGGCGCTGAGGGACCGCTGCTGCCACCGCACGGCGCGTCTGTCCAAGGGGCGTTGTGTCGACGGTGCGCTGGAATGCGGCTACCACGGCTGGACCTACGACCGCGGCGGGCGCGTGATCCGCATCCCGCAGTACGGGGCTGATCGCGCGATCCCGCCCGACTACTGCACCACTGCCTACCGTTGCGTGGCGCGCTACGGCTACGCCTGGGTGGCGCTGGTCGCCCCCAGCGAGGAGCCGCTCGCGCCCATCCCCGAAGTGCCCGAGTTCGGCGCCCCAGGATGGCGCACCATCTTCCAGTTCCACGAGACCTGGGCCACCAGCCCGGTGCGCGCGCTCGAGAACAGCTTCGACAACGCCCACTTCAGCTTCGTGCACCGCGCCACCTTCGGCGTGGCGGCCCAGCCCAGGCCGAGCCGCTACGAGCTGGTCGAGCGCGAGGGCGGCTTCTACGCCGAGACGCTGATCGACGCCACCAACCCACCGGCCTTCCACCGCGTCAGCGGCACCACCGAGCCGGTCACGCAGCGCCACATGCGCAACGCCTACTTCCTGCCCTTCTCACGCCGGCTCGACATCGAGTACCCCAGCGGCGTGCGCCACGTCATCATCAACTGTTTCACGCCGATCGACGACTGCCACATCCAGCTCTGCCAGTGGCTCTACCGCAATGACACCGAGGCCGACTGCCCTGCGCAACTGCTGATCGACTTCGACCACGTCATCACGCGCGAGGACAAGGACATCCTCGAGTCCACCGACCCCGACGCCGTGGTCGACCTGCGCCGCCGCGGCGTCGAGTACTCGATGGACAGCGACCGCCCCGGCATCCTGATCCGCCGGCAACTGATGGAGTTGCTGGCGCGGCATGGGGAGGCGGAGATGCACGGGTGAGGGTGCGCCAGGTTCAGCTCCCCGTGTCGGCGCCACGGCGCTGCCTGGCGTGTGCCCTCAGGAGATCTCGTCCCCTGCGGTTGCAGGCGCATCCGGCACCCTGCTCAGGTAGTCGGTGAAGTCGCTGCGCCTGCCCTGGGCCGCTTGCGTCTTCAGGTACTCGAGCGTCATCACCGAGGCCATCTTCTCGGCGGCGGCACTGGCGATGAACTGGTTGACGGAGATGGCGTCGCGCTCCGCCAGTTCCTTGATCTTCTGGTGCACGGACGTCGGCAGCCGGAGCGTCATCGCGGTCATCTGGGGCCTTTCAGGAGATTGAGGAAGTTTGCGGGGGTGAGGGCCTGCACGCTCAATGCCTCGACACCCCGGAAGTCCTTGACGTTGTGCGTGACGATGAAGGCGCTACCTGACGCCACCGCACATTCCAGCAGCATGTCGTCATCCGGGTCTCGCAGGTAAGGGCGCCACAGGTAGTGGACATCCTGCAAATGTGCGACCGAGGCGAGGTAGCGCAGGAAGGATAGAGCCATGTCCGCCGTCACGCCGTCCGGCAGGTGCTCGGGCCGGGTCATCACGGCTTGCCATTCGGTGTAGACAGGTACCGTCAGCGCAATCTCGAACGCTGGTGTCGGCAACATCGACACGAGCCGAAAGCTCGCCCCCCGGCGTGAGCGAGCCGCGGCGACCAGCACCGATGTGTCAAGCACGATCCGCATGGTATCGCCAGTGTAACCATAAATTCATCTCAGGTCCTGGTTATGGCCTCACACGGCGCTGTTTCAGCATCCGGCCGCTGTGAACCTGGCACCTGTTCAACCCGGCCGCCCCGGCGCAGAATGAAGGCGACTTCGCCGAGAACCCCATGCCCCGCCTGCCCGCCCTGCTGCTCAACCTGGCCCACGCGCTGGACCACCTGTTCCTGCTGATCTTCGCCACCGCGGTGGGGGCGATCGCGGTGGACTTCGGCTACACGCGCTGGGAGGATCTGATGCCCTACACGGCCGGGGCCTTCTTCATGTTCGGGCTGGGGTCGGTGCCGGCCGGGCGGCTGGGGGATCTGTGGGGGCGGCGGCGCATGATGCTGGTGTTCTTCCACGGCATGGGCCTGTCGGCGATCGCCGTGGCGCTGACGACCAACGCCTGGCAGATGGCGCTGGCGCTGACGGTGCTGGGCGCCTTCTCGGCCATCTACCACCCGGTGGGCATCCCGATGCTGGTGCAGCACTCGGCCACGCCGGGGCGGGCCATCGGCATCAACGGGCTGGTGGGCAACCTGGGCATCGCCGCGGCGGCGCTGACCACGGGCTTCCTGGTGCAGCACTTCGGCTGGCGCGCGGCCTTCGTCGTGCCGGGGGTGGTGTCGATCGCGCTCGGGCTGCTGTTCGCCCGCGTGGCGCCCACCGAGGCCGCGGCCCCGGCGCGCAAGAAGGCGTCGACGGTGCGCCAACTGCCGCGCGACCTGGCGGTGCGCGTGTTCGTCGTCATGGTGGCCAGCGCCACCACGGGCAGCGTGCTGTTCAACCTGACGACCAACGCCAACGCGCAACTGCTGGCCGAGCGCATGCAAGCCCTGGTCACTGACCCGGCACGCCTGGGCCTGTTGCTGGCGGCGGTCTACACCGTGGCCTCGGTGACGCAGGTCATCGTCGGCCGCCTGGCCGACCGTGTGGCGATCAAGCCGCTGTTCCTGGGCATCCTGGCGGCACAGGTGGTGCTGTTCGCCGCGGCCGCCCACACCAGCGGCTGGGTCTGGTACGTGCTGGCCATCGGCTGCATGGTCAGCATCTTCGGCACCATCCCCTTCAACGACGTGATGGTGGTGCGCTACGTCGACGACTCGATGCGCTCGCGCGTGGCCGGGCTGCGGCTGGCGATCTCCTTCACGCTGAGCTCCACCGCCGTGCTGCTGCTGGGCCCCGTGGTCAAGGCCACGGGCTTCGACCTGCTGCTGCTGGGCCTGGCCGGCGTGGCCCTGCTGAGCCTGCTGATCGTCACCGGCTTGCCGGGGGAGCGGCGCCTGCGCGAGGCCTGGGCGGTGGGGGCGGGGCGGGTGGGGTCTTGAGGGGGGCGTTGTGCCGGCACAGGCCGTCGCGACGCCCGGCCCTGGGGCGCTCCTTCATCCCGCCGGCACCCTCTCGGTCTCGAAGCCGACGATGTTGCGGCTGTTCTTGCTGAACTCCACGCCGATCAGGCGCAGGGGCTCGCCCCGGCCACGGTACTTGTCCGCGTAGCCCCGGTCCTTGATCTGCTGGAGCGCGCGGCCGTCGGGCATGAGTTCGACCACCTTGAACTCGAACAGCCAGACCCGTCCAGCACAGAAGACCGTCATGTCGATGCAGCCGCGGCTGGTGCTGTCCTCCAGGCGGATGTCGAGCCCGAGTGCCGCGAAGTGGCTGTAGAAGACGCTGGCCCAGTAGCCCTCGTACCCGGCGATGGGGCTGTTGCGATACCAGTCGTGGGGAATCGTGGCGAAGAAGGCCTCGAACAGCGCCCGCAGGCCGGGCAGATCGTCCGCCAGCAGCCGCTTGTACAACTTCGATGCATTGAGACCGTATTGCGTGTCCGAGTGCATCAGGCGCTGCAGCAGCACGCCGTTGAGCGCGGTCCGTACGCTCAGGTTGGGGTAGCGCAGCGTCACCTGCGTCAGGCCGGGCAGGCGCTCGACATGGTCGATGGTCAGGTAGCCGGTCTGGAACATCAGCGCCTCGACCGGGATATGGTCGACGTCGAAGGTGGACAGCAGCGTTTCCGGCGCCACCGCCCTGTCCAGGTCGGGGGTGAAGACCCGGCTGTGCAGCAGCAGTTCGATCAGGAAGGTAGGTGTCCCGGTTTCGAACCAGTGGGAGTCGAAGTGCCGGGTGTCGAAGAACAACAGCAGGTCGAAGGGGCTGTAGACGCGCTCGCCGAGCCAGTTGTAGCCGTTGTACCAGCGTCGCATCTCGTCTCGGTCCAGACCCCGCAGCTCCGCGCCGAAGACCGTGTCCACGTCAGCGTCGGTGTAGCCGCACAGGGCGCTGTAGCGCGCGTCGAGCGTGATGTCCCTCAGGTTGTTCAGCCCTGAGAACAGGCTGACCTTGCTGAATTTGGTGACACCGGTGATGAAGACGAATCGCAGGTGCCGGTCGGCGTCCTTCAAGACGGAATAGATGTTCTTCAGACCTTCACGCATCTGCGTGGCGGCGGCCCGGTCGGCGATGTTGTCGAGGATGGGTTTGTCGTATTCGTCGATCAGCACGACGACCTTCGCGTCCTTGAGTGCGTGCAGGCGCTCGATCAGGTCTGCCAGGCGGCTGCGCGCATCCACGAAGCGCGCTGGCAGGCCGAAGCGCTCCTCGTGGGTGAACAGCGCCTTGTGCAGCGCGTCGTTCAGGTCCTGTGCGCTCTTCAGCACGCCGGCGCCGAAGCTCAGCCGTATCACGGGATGCGCTCGCGACCAGTCCCATCGGGTCTCGGCCTGCAGGCCGGCGAACAAGGGCTGGTTGGCCTCGAACAATTCCTTCAGCGTGTCGAGGAACAGGCTCTTGCCGAAGCGGCGCGGGCGGCTGAGGAAGTAGTAGCTCCCACGCTCGACGAGATCCAGGGCGAAGCCGGTTTTGTCGACGTAGTAGTACGCGCCCTGCTCGCGCAGCGTGGCCAGGGTCTGGATGCCGATGGGCAGTTTCCTGCGCGGAGGAGGCTCCATGGGGGCGGTACCGTCCGGGAAAGTTCTGTCGTCAGACGCATTCTGAGGCGAAGTCGTGCAACTCGGGAGGCTGGAGCGCGGTTGCCGGTCGTTTTTCTCTGCGTGAGCGCCTTTGCCTGCCCGTGGGCGATCCGGTTGGGAGGGGAGACCTACCGAAGAAAAACGGCTCACACAAATGGGAAAAAATCCCATAAACATGACGTCATGTCCTCTGACAACTTGCCCGGACATCCCCCGACCCCCGCCACCACCGGCGTGTCGGAAGAAGCGCTCGCCGTGGCGCAGCCGCTGGCTGCCTGGCTGGTGCGGTCAGGGGTGGGGTACGGTGAGTTCGTGGCCGCGCTCAAGCCGGTCTTCCTGGCGCAGGCCCTGGCCGAGGCGCAGCGCCTGGGCCGCAAGCCCACCGATTCGGCGCTGAGCCTGCTGTCGGGCCTGCACCGCAAGGACGTGCGCCACCTGCGCGCCACGGCGCAGGGCGACGATGCCGCGGTGGCGCGGCGTGGCGCGGCCTGGGGGCGGCCCAGTCCGGCCAGCCAGGTCACCACGCGCTGGCTCGGGCTGGATTGGCCCGACCGGCTGCCCTTCGCGGGGCCGGAGCCCTCGTTCGAATCGCTGGTGCGCCGGGTGTCGACCGACTTCCACCACCGCGCCGTGCTGCAGGAGCTGCTGCGCCTGGGCGTGGTGCGCGAGGACGGCGACCACGTGCAACTGCTGCGCGACGCCTTCGTGCCCGACCGGCGGCTGAAAGAGGCCGGCCAGCTGCTGGCCGGATCGGTGGCCGACCACCTGGCCGCCGGCGTGCACAACCTCATGAGCGACGGCCCGCGGCGCTTCCTGGAGCAGAGCGTCTTCGCCGACGGCCTGAGCCCCGAGTCGGTCGCACAGCTCCAGCAGTTGGCCAACCAGTTGTGGGCGCAGGTGCTGGACGCGGTGGTCGCGGCCGCGGTGCCGCTGTGCGAGCAGGACGCACACCTCACCCAGGGCACGCAGCGCTTCCGGCTCGGGCTGTTCAGCTATGCGGCGCCTGATGCGGCCGCCACCCCCGCAAACCCGGCAAACCCGGGCGCACCGTCCGGCGTCCCCGCCGATTCCCAGGAATGACCATGACAGGACGCTCTTCGCACGGCGCCCCCCGCGCCATCCCCGCCCGTGGCCTTCGTCGGCGTGGTCGCTGGCTGGCCACCGCACTGGCTGCCTCCCTGCTGATGGCCTGCGGCGGTGGCATCGACCTGGCCGGCGGCGTGGGCAGTGGCGGCAGCGGCCTGGCCGAGGGCACGATCACCGGCTTTGCCAGCGTCATCGTCGACGGCGTGCGCTATGACGACAGCGCCGCGCAGGCCCGGGTGCGTGGCGAGGACGACCAGTTGACCGCCACCGCGCTGCACCTGGGCCAGCGCGTGCGGCTGGATCTGGACGACGCCGGCAAGGCGCGGGCCATCGAGGTGCTGCCGCAGTTGCGCGGGCCAGTGACGCAGGCGCGCGCTGGCGACGTGCTGCGGGTGGCGGGGCAGTGGGTGCGTGTCGATGCGGACACCGTCTTCGCGGACGAGGCGGCGCAGACGGCGCTGGGCGCCGGCAATGCCGAAGTCGAGGTCCACGGGCAGTGGGTGCCGGATGACACCCGGGGCACGGTGCTGGCCGCCACCCTGGTGCTGGCCGTGGCGGCGGTGCCCGCAGACGCACCGGTGCTGGTGGGCGGCGTGGTGCAGGCCGTCGATGGCCGGACGGTCACGCTGAGCCTGGCCGGTGGCACGCGGTTGTCGATCCCGCAGGCGCAGCCGCTGCCGGCAGTCGGCAACGTCCTGACGGGGTGGGTGTCGCGTGACGCCTTGACGGGTGTCGACCCGTGGCCCGTGCTCCGCCAGCGTCAGCCGCCGACGGTCGACGACGGGATCACGCTGGTGGTGGGCGGCACGGTGCGGTCTTCAGACGCTGGCCGGGTGCGCGTGCAGGGCCTGGACCTGACCTGGCCTGTCGGGCCCGATGCGGTGGGCGCGCTCGCACTGCCGCCGCAGCGCGGCGAGTTCGTGCAACTCACCCTGCGCCGCGTCGCCGGCAACTGGCAGGTGCAGGGCGTCGCCCGGCGCGACGCGCCGGAACAGCTCGGCGGACGGGTGGAACTGCGCGCACGGCTGTCCGGCATCGAATGGTCGGCACAGGCGCTGGTGCTGACGCTGCGCGGCGTGCGCGTGGCCGTGCCGGCGGGCGCGCTGGCGGACTCCAACTGCGCCGACTTCGGCGCAGCACCCGTCGATGTCGAGGTGGAGGCCGCGCGCGGTTTGTTGCCGGTGCGTGCGCTGTCGCTGAGGTGTTTCAGCCCTTCGCTACCCGGAAATTCCGGAAATGCGGGTGGTTCCGCGCCCGGCGTAGGCCGCCCCTGAAGGCCAGCCTCCAACCCGGCAATTTCACGAAACCGGCTCGTGTATCGGATGCCCCGATCTGCGAGCCATCCCTTTTGAGGAGATATCGGTGAAACCCGAGAAGACATCCACCCTGAGGCTGGTCGGTCTGGCAACCATCGCTTCGGCGGCGCTGCTCGTGGCCTGCGGGGGTGGGCAGAGCCCGTCCGATGCGCAGCCCACACTCAGCGGCACCTTGATCGACGGACCGATCCAGGGTGCCCGCGTGTTTCTGGATCTGAATGGCAATCTGGAACACGACTCGAACGAGCCGATCTCCGCGGAAACCGATGCCGCTGGGGCCTTCTCGCTGAAAACAGGCGAGTTGACGTCCAGCCAGGTCACGAACGCGATGTTGGTCAGCAAGATTCCTTCATCGGCCAGAGATGCCGACGATGGCGGTCTGACGATCGCCGAAGCTGGCAAGCAACCGTTCACGCTGGTGTCGCCTGCGAATGCGTTCATGGAAGTCGTCGCAGGCAAGACCGACATCCGCAAGCCTGCGGTGGTCAGCCCGCTGACGACATTGGTGGCGGGAGAGATGCTCGACAACGGTCGCCGACTCGACGAGGCGCGAACGTTCGTCAAGGACTCGCATGCACTTCCACGCGATCCCCTGGACGACTTCATCTCCGTCCGTGACGCGGCCACCGCGCGAGTCGCCCGGGCAGTCGCGGTGGCCCTGGGGGAAGCCGGGCGCTCCGTGGGCGAAGTGTCCGTGGTCGAAGGCGGGATCGCCGCTCGGGAGCAGATGCGCGCCGTGGTTCAAACGGTGCGCGAAAGCCTCCCGGCGGTGGTGGCCGAACTCGGTCTTTCGAATTCGACCGCCGCCGATCCCTCTGTGGGCGATCTTGTGAGGGCACTGGCAGACAAGCAGTTGGCTACCCGAGCAGCCGACCGCATGGCGGTCCGGGTCACGGGTCGGCCCGCAGCACCTTCGACCGGCTCCGGGGGCGGGGCGGGGGCGCCCGACTTCCACGACTACATCGTCGTGTTCAAGACGGGGGCAGGCCAGCGGGAAAGGGAGGATTCATCTGCAGATGCGGTTCGCTCCGGCGGAACGATTCTTCACACCTATACCCGTGCGCTCAACGGGTTCGCCGTGCGACTGCCCGCCATGGCGGGTGAGGCCTTCCTGAATGCCATGGCGAACAACCCGAACGTCGACTACGTCGAGACCGACGCCCCGGTCAGCACCCGGCAGCAGGTGCAGGAAAGCGCCCCATGGGCGCTGGACCGCGTCGATCAGCGCAGCCGAACACTGGACGGCGTGTACACCTATGCGACGGCCGGCAGTGGCGTGCGGGCCTACGTCGTCGATTCGGGCATCCTGTCCAACCACGTCGAGTTCGGCGCCCGTGTCGTCCCAGGCTATGGTGCTTTGTCGGACGGCCGGGGGACAGAGGACTGCAATGGCCATGGCACTCACGTGGCAGGCCTCATCGGCAGCGCCACCTATGGCGTGGCGAAGTCGGTGTCCCTGGTGCCCGTGCGGGTTCTCGATTGCGCCGGTTCCGGCACCCTCAGTGGCGTGATCGCGGGTATCGACTGGGTGATCGGCGACCCGGGTCGGAATGGCCCCGCCTTGATCAACCTGTCGCTGGGAGGCGGCGCATCAGCGAGCCTGGATGCCGCGGTGGCGAAGGCCGTCGCCACGGGCATCCCGGTCGTGGTGGCCGCTGGCAATGACAACGCAAACGCGTGCAATTATTCGCCGGCACGGGAGTCTTCCGCGATCACCGTGGGTGCGACCACGAATACCGACGCCCGGGCTTCGTACTCGAACTTCGGCAGCTGTCTGGATCTGTTTGCGCCGGGCAGTGCGATCACCTCCACGTGGTACGAGTCGACAGTGGCGGTGAAGAGCTTGAATGGCACGTCGATGGCAGCGCCTCATGTTGCAGGCCTGGTGGCTCTGATCCTGGGCTCGTCGGCCGACGCCACGCCTGCGGACATCCCGGATCTCATCCGAGCGGCTGCGACCACGGGCGTGGTCACCAGCGCTGGATCCGGTTCCCCCAACCTCCTGCTCTACACACTGACCGACAGTGTCGTGACGACACCCCCGTCACCGTCGCTCACGGCGTCCGTCGCCACACTGAGCTCACATGCGTCCAGCCTGCGCAACGGCTGGCAGGCCACCGTGACGATTGCGGTGAAGGACGCCAGTGGCAGCCTCGTGGCCGGAGCGAAGGTCAGTGGTGGCTTCAAGGCGGGAGGGTCCAGCGTGAGCTGCACGACCGCCTCCAACGGTATGTGCTCCGTCAGGACGGGGACCCTCGGGAAGAGGGTCGACCAGACGACGTACTCGGTTTCCGGTATCACTGGCACCGGTATGACCTATGACCCCAGCCGCGATGTGACCCGGTCCTTGACCGTTCGCAGACCCTGAAGTCGGCCCGTCCGGGGCGCGACCCCAGCCCCGCGGCGGGTCGGCGGGACGGCGATCGATTTCGGCCGAACCCAGGTGGGCAAGGCCGTCGCCTGGCACGGCCGCGGACGGTTCTGACAGGGCAGGTACGTACTTTCCTGCGGTTCGAGGTGTCGCTTCGGGGTTTCACGATGAAGTGACATTCAAGAAACATGAGACGCAAGTTCATGTTTCTCTTCAACACCTTGCCTTGTGCGAGAGCGATGGGTGGCTCATTAGAATCACTTGACAGTTGACGGGGCGGGATACGCCTGTTGGCTCGTGGCCGGGCATGCTCGCGTTCGTCCGCCTGGGCATCGATCGGTCAGCCCGCCGGATCTCGGCGGTGTTGCGGCAACACCACACACAGCTCGGCCCATGAAGATGCAAGCCAACCTCGATCGCTTCATTCGTCCCGCAGCGGCAAGGGCTGTGTTGGTCGTCGCGGGAGGCCTTTCCAGCGTGTCTGCGATGGCCGAGACAGTTGATCTCGTCACGAAGTCCGGCCACAGCTTGAGCGCCAGCGTGTCGGCCTACCACTATGACGAGCCCGCGGTCATGTCGCTGAAGGCCGCGAAACTGGGCCTGGGCTACGCGGGCACCTATGCCCTCGGCGGGTCCTGGCCGCGCGCCGCAGAAGTCTGGTTCCTGCGCGGTGGACTGCGGTTCGCGACCGGCAAGGTCGACTACCGGAGCCCCACCAGCGGCGACCTCGACGACAAACCCGATTGGTATGTCGAAGCCACCGGCGTGGTCGGCCGGGACTTCGGCATGGATGGCTACGTCCTGGCTCCCCATGTCGGGATCGGCCTGCGCCACCTCTTCAACGATCTGCGTGGAGTCTCCTCCACCGGCGATCTGGGGTACCGCCGAACCAGCCGATATGTGTTCCTGCCGGTCGGCCTGACCCACAAGGTCGGCCTGGCGGACGGCTCCCGACTTCACTCCACCGTCGAGTATGCGTATCTGATCAGGGGCGAGCAGAAGGTGGCATGGTCCGATACGTCGCCGACGAGGTCCGATGTGAGGCTGCGGCAGCGCGACGGGTATGGCTTGAAGCTGAGCCTCCGGCGGCAGATGCCGACATGGTCCTGGGGCCCGACGCTGACCTATTGGCACGTCGCGCAGTCCGACCCGGGCGGAACGCCAGCCTTCGTGGAGCCTCGGAACAAGACCTACGAGCTCGGATTCCAGGTCGACCGCCGCTTCTGATGCGCTGACGCCCGCTCTGTGACCGGCCGTCGTCCTGCCGCGACGTCGCCGCAACCCTTGCCGACGCAACGGGTCCGCAAGCTTCAGTGACTATCTGTTTCTGTTCGACAGTGCCTGTGATACATTGATTCTTCAGGGTTGTCTACCTATCCAGAGGGGTCCGAAATGCTGCAAAAGAATCTGTCCATCGCAATTGTCGCCGCGCTCATCGTCAGCGCGGGGTCGGTTCAGTCACAAACCGGCGCCGTAACTTCCGGCACCGGTGCGCCCGCCGGTGCTGCTGCCGCCACGGGTGCTGCAGCAGGCTCCATCTCCACGATGGCCGTGGCGGCTGCAGTCGTTGGCGTGGCCGTCGTTGCCGCGGCCAGCAGCGGCAGCAGCGGGGCCACGTCCCCTACAGCGGCTTCTGGCAACGCCGCTAGCAACGCCTCGAGCGCCGCCACACAGGCATCGACCGCCGCGACGAGCATCAACTCGGCCATCACCGCACTCGAAGCGGCCGCTGGCGCCACCCCGGCCCCGCAGGTCAGCCAGGCGCTGGCCGCGGCCAAGACCGCGCAGTCTGCCGCGACCGCCGCTGCCGCCGCTGCGAGGACGGCTGCCGACAACCTCGCTGCGGCCTCCAGGCTGCCGCTGGCCGGGGCCGTGTGTGCCGCTGGCGTGTCCTGCACCCGGGCCGAGCTGCTGAACCTGACCTTCATCGCCGCCCAGACGGCGCTCGACGCGGCCGAGAAGGCGCGCATCGCCTTCAACCTGACGGCTGAGCTCAGCCGTTTGCTCGGCAACCCCGCCGCGGCGGCCAGCGCGATTGCGGCGGCCGAGGCGGCCGTCAAGGCAGCGCAGACGGCCGCCAATTCGGCCCTTGACAACTACAAGTCTGCGCAGAACTCGCTCGGCGTCACCGGCACCACCCTGACCGGTGTGACCGGCACGGTTGCCACGGTCGGCACTGTCGGCACTGTCGGCACCAACTGATCCATTCACCGAGCCGGGCCGTCAGCACCTGAAGGGACTTGGGGTTTTCCTCTCGTCCCTTTTGTGGTCCAAACGCCTTGGTCTCGGTTTCGTCTCGTGCAAGGCTGGGCGCTTTCGCGTCCAGCCTTCTTCTTTTGTCCGCGTGCGGGCACACGCCGGTCACGCTCACCATTGCCGAGGCGTTCCGGCAGGACCGCTCGGTGGACAGCCTCACGCTGAGGCCTGAGCTCCGCTACCTTCGTGTCACGACCCAAGGGCGTTCGGTGCTGATGGTGCTGGGCTACCTGGAGCCGACGCCGGCCGGGCCCGTCGAGGTCTGGTACAGCAACGGCGGCGAGGTGCTGAAGCTTCGGGCAGGCCGCCTGGTCGGCACCGTCGGGCTCGAGGTCGACTGGCGAGCGGTGCGCTACAGCGGTCTGCCCTCATGGGCCGAGATGCTCACGCGACCGGTCGCCGAATTCGGCCGCGAGCGCGACGAGATGCCCGGCTACCGCTACGGCATCGCGGAGACCGTGGTCATCCGACAGGTGCGCCCGCCGGATGATGCCCACCTCTCCGGGTTTACGGCCAGCGGTCTCCTCTGGCTCGAGGAAACCGTGGCGGGTCCCGGGCGGCCACTGCCGTCGGCACGGTACGGCCTGCGCTCGAAGGACGGCGCGGTCGAGGTGGTCTACGGGGAGCAGTGCTTCACGCCCGATCGATGCATGGCATGGCAAGCATGGCCGGCACAACCCTAGCGCGCCGCGCGGGTTGCCTGCTGCTCGGCCTGCTGATGTGCTGCGGTGCGCCGAAGGCGAGGGCACAGGGTGAGGGCGGGGCGTCGCGGCCGTCCGCGACGGCTCCGGTCGCGGGAGAGCGGCTCGGTGACTGGTTGCTGCGCCAGGGCCCTCTTGATCAAGCCTACCCCTTGGGCCTGGTCTGGCAGGTGCCCGCCGAACAGGCCGCGCAGGCGCGCCTGAAGCAAGACCTCGTTGACGCGCTGTTGCGCGCGCCCGCGGTGCCCGAAGCGGCACGCGCCAGGCTGCTGGCCGTCGTCCAGGCCTTGCCCGTCACCGGTCGGGCGCGTGTGCCCGTGGTCGACGCGCGATGGCTCCAGGGCAATCCGCGTCACGACCCGGTGCTGCGCGCGGACCACTCCCTGGCCTTGCCGCAGCGCCCGCTCACGGTCACGCTGATCACGCCCGAGGGGCTGCGGTGCACCCGGCTGCACCAGGCCGGCGCTCAGGTGCGGGATTACCTGTGGGCCTGCGACCCCGAGCGTGCCGCCCAGGTGGACCGGGCGTGGGTGGTTCAGCCCGACGGTCGCATCGCCGACCTTGGCGTGGCCGCCTGGAACGAGCAGTCTCATGACGATCTGGCACCGGGTGCTCTGATCTGGGCGCCGCCGCGCCAGAGCGCCTGGGCCGTTCGCCTCGGGCCGGCCATGGCGCAGTTCCTCGCCACCCAGCGCCATGACACGGTCACGTCCGTCGTCAGTGCCGCGTCGCCGGTGGCGGCCGTGCCCGCCTCGCCACCCCGACGCGCCCAGGATGCGCAGGCGACGGCCAGCGACTGGGGGGTGATCGGCCTGTTGCAGACGCCCACCGCGCGCATGTCGCCCGCCGGCGAGGCGCGGTTCCATTTCAGTCACGTCCACCCCTACGAGCGCGGCAACGTCCTGCTGCAGCCCTTCGACGCTCTCGAGGTGGGTTTCCGCTACACGAACGTGCTGAATCGGGCCTACGGCCCTGCGTGGCTCTCTGGCGACCAGACCTACAAGGACAAGAGCTTCGATTTCAAGCTCCGGCTGGTGGAGGAGAGCGCCCACATCCCCCAGATCGCACTGGGCATGATCGACGCGGTCGGCACGGGCATGTTCTCGAGCGAGTATCTGGTCGCCAACAAGCGTTACGGCCCCTTCGACTGGAGCCTGGGCATGGCCTGGGGCTACCTGGGCGCCAGCGGCAACATCGGCAATCCGCTGGCCGCGCTGGATTCGCGCTTCAAGGTCCGAGGGGGGGGCATCGCCACCGGCGGTACGGCCAACACCGGTGCCTACTTCCGCGGGCCCACGGCCCTGTTCGGTGGTGTGCAGTACACCCTGCCCGACACCCGCTGGGTGCTGAAGGCCGAGATCGACGGCAACGACTACCGCAGCGAGCCCCAGGGCAACCTGCAGCGGCAGCGCACCCCGCTGAACCTGGGGCTCGTCTACCGCCCGCACAGCGCCGTCGATCTCTCGCTGGGGATGGAGCGAGGGCGCGCCCTGATGCTGGGCTTGACGCTGCACACCCCGCTGTCGCGCCTGGGGACGCCGAAGGTGTCCGACCCACCCACGCCCGCCGTCGTCGCCCAGCGCCCGGCGGCCGACCCCGAGTGGATCGCCGTGGCCATCGACGTCTCGTCGGTCAGCGGCTGGGGCGTGCGCGGGATCCACCGCGAGGCCGACACCCTGCAGGTCTCCATCGACAACACCTCGGGCGCCCATTGGGACGACCGCATCGAGCGCATCGTCGCCGTGCTGCACCGCCATGCGCCGGCCACGGTCGAGGCCTTCGAACTGGTGTTCCTGCACCAGGGCGTGGAGATGGGCCGGCGCCAGATCGCGCGACAGGCCTGGGTCGCCAGCAGGACGCAGCTCCAGCCCCCCGCCGAGCGGCAGGCCGTCATCGTGCCCACGCCGCCGCAAGCCGAGGGGCCGGCCGCCGCTGCCAGCGTGTGGGAGCGGCCGCCGGCGAGGTTCGGCTACAACATCGTGCCGAGCTGGCAGCAGAACCTCGGCGGCCCGGACGGGTTCCTGCTGTTCCGGGCCGGGGTGTCCGTGCTGGCGCAGTGGACGATCACCGAGACGCTGCTGGTCAACGGCGGCGTGAGCCTGAACCTGCTGGACAACTTCGACAACTTCAAATACACCGGCCCCAGCCAGATGCCGCGGGTTCGCACCTACCTGCGCGAGTACATGACCGACTCGCGCCTGAACGTGCCGAACCTGCAGATCACCCACTTCGGGGATCTGTCCCGCGACCAGTTCTACAGCCTGTACGCCGGTTACCTGGAGAGCATGTACGCGGGGGTGGGTGGCGAGTGGCTCTACCGCCCGTGGCACCGGTCGATCGCGCTCGGTGTCGACCTGAACTGGGTGCGGCAGCGCAGCTTCGACCAGTTCTTCGGCTTCGGCCGTGCCGGCACCCAGACCGGGTATCGGGTCGTCACCGGACACGCCACCGCGTACTGGGACACCGGCTGGCTCGACACCCAGGTCAAGCTCAGCGTCGGGCGCTATCTGGCCGGCGACGTGGGCGCGACGCTCGACCTCAGCCGCACCTTCCGCAACGGCGTGGCGATGGGGGCCTGGGCGACCAAGACCGACGTCTCCGCCGAGCGCTTCGGCGAGGGGAGTTTCGACAAGGGCCTGTACCTGCGCATCCCCTTCGACGTGATGACCACCACCCGCACGGGCCATGTCGCCAACCTCGTCTACAGCCCGCTCACACGGGACGGCGGGGCCAGGCTCAACCGCAGCTTCACCCTCCACGGCGCGACCACGGCGCGCAGCCGTGCCGAGACCTCCTATGTGCCTGCGCCCGCCGGCGTGACCGGCTACCGACCGCCTTGAGCGGTATTGCCCTCACCAAGGACCGATTCGCTCGCACGTTCTCTCTCCAGCGTATCCAATGGTCGCGCGGCATCAAGATGCCGCCACGAGCGAGCATCCATATGACGCTTGCAGTCGTCGGCTCATCGTCGACTCTTTGCCTTCTTTGCCGGCGCTGCGCCGGCGTACTCGTATCGAGCGCCCCGACCGTGGCCGGTCATTCGGACCGACTCGGTCTCGAGCGCATGAATCAATCGGTTGACTTGCTGAAGCGTGTAGCCGGTGACTTCCCTCACCTCGGCGTTGGAAAGTCCGCCTTCGCCGCGCTGTTGCCGTTGCTTCAGCATGTTCAGCACGCGGGTCTTGGCAACGTCGATGTCGATGCGCTGGTCGCGCGCAGCGTGGCCGGCGCCCCCTCAAGGCGACGGTGCAGGGGTGGCTTCAGCCGCCACCAGGTACCTCTGCCCGCACCACCGCGCTCCAAGTAGTCGTAGGTCTTGGCCTTCCAGCGCATCAGCGTCGACTTCGTCGAGCCGAGGCAGCAGCGCCCGAACCTCGGTGAGTTCCCGCATGGCGTTCTTCAGCGAGCAGGCTCGATGAGCAGGAAACGCAAGGCCATCCTTGCGTAGCACCTGGGAGGGGTCAGCTCCGAAGTCGCTTTCCCGAAGGGCGCCTTGCAGGACGTCCGCACGAGGTTGGCAAATGTCGAAGAGGCTGCAGGCATTGGCTCCATCAATGTCTGTTTCGCAGAAAATGTATCAACGAAATGTATCGGGAACATTGTCACATTCACCCAGGGTCGCACGGGACAAGGAAGGGCCCTACGGCCTTGGAATTCCCGAGCTAAGGGTCCCGCCTCGAGGCCCAAGGGTACCCGTCGACATCGGTGTGGCACTCACGGCGCCAAAACCCTGTATTGACTTCGTACTGCCTGGGCTTCCTGCCAACTTGGGCCTCTTTGCGCTTGCGCATGTCACGCATGCGCCAAGGCGTACTCCCTGGCCGTCGGCAAGGCTCGCGGCAGGGTCTTGGACTTCGGTCGGGTCGCCTCCCAACCAAGACACGCCAGCCAGATCGCGCGCGGAATGGGCTTGTGCGCGGTGCGGTAATAACTCACCATTCGACGACTGATGCCCAGGGCATCAGCCGCTGTGTTCAGTGACAGCCCGTTGCGATGCATCCAGGTGTCAAACATCTGGTGGCTCACCTCACTGGCTTGCTCCTTGGCCCAAGCATACACATTGTCTGCACCCAGCTCGGCATCAAACCATTCGATGCCATGGCCCCACTCGGCGAGGTGCGCCTTGCCAAAGACCTGTGGATCGAGCAGATTGGCCAGGGCGGGGATGCCACGCAACACCGCTTCGACATCGACGTCCAGCACCTCGCCCGTGCTCCAGGTCGTGCGCAGCCGATACGGCGCCAAGGCCTCAACAGCCTCTAGCCTGGGGTGGAAAAAATCACTCATGGGTTCAACCTCCGCCATTCTTGGTACAGCCACGCACGGTTGGATTCGATCCACGACAACTCATCTCGGATCTCGCGTGCTGCAATTCGCCCGATGATGGTCAAACTCTCAAGCTCGACAGTGCACTCGCGGCCGTCACGCAACTGAACATGGACGTGGGCTAGCAGGTGGTCACCGGCGTACATCACCACGCGCGATGCCGAGAATTTGTTCATGACCGGCATGGATCAATGATAGTGCAATGGTTGCACTCCGTCAATCCGGCCTTCTAGCTGGTGGACGTGGACATGTCGGTCGTCTTCTACGACCTCACTACCGTCGGCATGAACGGCGCGTACTTGGCACGGATCAGGGAATACTCAGAGCGGCTCTTCAGAAACACTGCAGCGGTCTCAGTCGCCTCGACAGTGACACCCTTCACGAAGATGACATCTCCAGCGTCAGGCGTTGGACGATGCCCTGCCGAGGGGACGTGGTACCGCCGCACCA
>CAZFVH010000068.1:0-10797 GCA_964522465.1 uncultured Rubrivivax sp.
CAGGACGTTGTTGACCTGGTTCGGGTAATCCGAGCGTCCGGTGGCGATGATGCAGTCCGGCCTGGCCGCCTTCGCGAGTTCGGGCCGGATCTCAGGCTCGGGGTTGGCCAGGGCGAGGATGATGGGCTTGTCGGCCATCGATCGCACCATGTCGGCCGTCAGGACGCCGGCGGCCGAGCAACCCAGGAAGACGTCGGCGCCTGCCACCACATCGGCCAGCGTGCGCGCCGGCGTGTGCTGGCAGTAGCGTTGCTTGGACTCGTCGAGCCGGCCGCTGAGCACATCCTCTCGCGCATCCTGGATCACCCCGCGGGAATCGACGACGAAGATCTGCTCGCGCCGCACCCCCAGGCCCACCATCACGTCCAGGCAGGCGATGGCCGCCGCCCCCGCACCCGAGGACACGACCTTGACCGAGGCGATGTCCTTGCCCACCAGTTCCAGACCGTTGAGCAGCGCCGCGGCCGAGATGATGGCCGTGCCGTGCTGGTCGTCGTGGAAGACCGGGATCTTCATCCGCTCGCGCAGTTTGCGCTCGATGGTGAAGCACTCCGGCGCCTTGATGTCCTCGAGGTTGATGCCGCCGAGCGTGGGCTCGAGCGCGGCGATGATCTCCACCAGCTTGTCCGGGTCCTTCTCGGCGAGTTCGATGTCGAAGACGTCGATGCCGGCGAACTTCTTGAACAGGCAGCCCTTCCCCTCCATCACCGGCTTGCCCGCCAGCGGGCCGATGTCGCCCAGGCCCAGGACCGCAGTGCCGTTGGTCACGACGCCGACGAGGTTTCCGCGGGAGGTGTACTCCGCCGCCAGCGACGGGTCCTGCTCGATGGCCAAGCAGGCATAGGCCACGCCAGGGCTGTAGGCGAGCGACAGGTCTCGCTGGTTCGACAACGGCTTGGTGGGGGTGACCGAGACCTTGCCGCGGGTGGGGCTGCGGTGGTAGTCCAACGCAGCGTCGCGCAAGGCCTTTTCGGCCGGACTGAGTTCGGGCTTGTTCACGTGCTCTCCTCCTGCGCGTCATGGCGCGCGAGTCCGGAGGTTACGCCGCCCGAGCGCCAGGAAGCATCGGGCTAACCATGATCAGTTTGTACTTTCCGGAAGGGAATCGGCAAACGCCGGACTCACCAGCCCAGCCCGAGGCGCAAGCCGAGCAGCACTGTCATGCCCACGACGATGGTGCCGAGCAGGCCCCGGCGCCAGGCATACCAGGCCAGCCCCGCGGCAGCCGCCCACAGGCGCGGGTCACGCCAGGTCTGGACCAGTTGCCCATGGTCGAGGAAGACCTCGGGCGCCACCACCGCCGCCAGCGCCGCCAGCGGTGCATAGCGCATGCCCTTGTGCAGCCAGCCGGGCATGGGCAGGTCCTTGTCGATCAGGAAGAAGAAGCCGCGAGAGACGACGGTCAGCACCGTCAGGCCGGCAATCGCGATCAGGCCGTCGATCAGGTTCATGCGTGCCGTCCGGTGCACCGTGCCGGGTGCGCGCGTCGACCCCGAGAGCTGATGTTCACCGACGGTCTCCCGCCGCGCCGACGCCCGCCTTGCGTCGATCGGCGGCGGCTTCCATGATCAAGCCCGCGGCCACCGCCGCCGCCACGGCCACGACGATGTTGAGCTTCAAGGGCAAGGCATAGGCCGCCACCGACGCCGTGCCGGCCACACCCAGCGCAATCCAGGTGATGCGGCCGCCCAACAGCGAGGCCGTCATGCCCAGCAGGGCCAGCGTCCCGGCGAACCCGATCCCCCAGGACATCGGCACGGCGTCGCCCAGATAAATGCCCAACAAGGACGAGCTCACCCAAGCCGCCCAGTTGGTCAGCGCGCCGCCCCAGAAATACGGCAATTGCTCGGGCGAGGCCTTGGGATCGGGGAATCGACGGGCGAAGAAGATGTAGTTCAGGTCGGCGCTGAAGTAGGCGATGCGCAGTCGCATGCCGCGCGGCAGATGGTGGAAGTAAGGCTTCCAGCCCATGCTGAAGATCACGAAGCGCAGGTTCAGACAGGCAGCGGTCGTCCAGATGACGGTCAGCGGCGCACCGCTGACGAACAGCGGCAGCGTGGCCAGTTGCGCCGTCCCCGAGAACACCGTCAGGCACATGACCACTGCCAGTGGCAGGCCGATGCCACTGTTGACCATCGTCACGCCGGTGACCACCCCCCAGGCCGCCACCCCGGGCACGATGGGCAGCATCTCGCGCGCCCCGCGCAGGTATTCCGGATCGCGCCAGATCGGCTCGGTCTTGGCGTGGTCCTGTCCCGTCATCGACCGCATTCTCGCCGCAGGGGTGCGGCAACCGAGGCATGTCCCTGGCAACCGCCCGGACGATCAGCGCTGGGAGGGCGCCCCGCGGGCGTCGACGTCCGATGCCGCAACGTCCTCTGCGGCCCGGGGCGCGACGTCGTTCATCTTGTTCTCGATCATGTAGTCGTTCATCTCACGCCAGCCGGCGAAGATGGCCGCCTTGTCGACGCGGCGGTTCATCGAGTAGCACTCCTCGATGGCCCGGCCTGCATGGCGGCAGGCGCCACCGATGGCCCTACCCTCGGCCTCTTTGCGTGCGGCGACCTGCGAGGCCGATTCGATGCCCAGCATGTCGCAGCCGGACAGCGTCGTCAGGGCGAGCACCAGCAGGGGGATCCGCAGCCCCCACCGGCCGGCGATCCGCGTCCCACCTGATCGTGCGTGCGCACGCGCGCACCACTCAATCGGGCATGTCTTCGGCGGGAAGGGTCGGGGCATCGGCTTCATCGCTCTACTCCTGGGCCATATCGGCGCGATCGCGGGGAAACTTGAACGCCTCACCCTGCAGACCGGTCGATCCGCCGATCGGCGCGCCTGCCGCTGGCAGCGGTTCACGCCAGGCACGCAGCCACTGCGCCGTCTCCTGGCGGCGCCCACCCGGACGCTGCACCTCGAGACATTCGATCGCACCGACACCGCACGCCACGACCAGGCGCCCTGCACCGATGTCGAGGACGGTGCCCGCGGGGCCTGACAGGTGCATGAGCGCGCGCGCGCGCCACAGCTTCACGCTCTGCCCGGCGCACATGAATGCACAACCGGGAAAGGGGTCGAAGGCGCGGATCCGACGCTCGATGCAATCGGCCGGCTCGCGCCAGTCGATCGCCGCCTCTGCCTTGTCGATCTTGTGCGCATAGGTGATGCCTTCCGACGGCTGGGGCCGGCTGGACAGCTTGCCCTCGGCCCGAAGATCGGCCAACGCCTCGACGATGTCGCGCGCGCCGAGGACCGCCAGCCGGTCGTGCAGGCTGCCGGCCGTGTCGTGCGGAGCAATCGGCTCGGCGCTGGCGCGAACGATCTCACCGGTGTCGAGCCCCTCGTCCATGCGCATGACACACACACCGGTCAGGCGGTCCCCGGCCTCGATCGCCCGCTGGATCGGTGCGGCGCCGCGCCAGCGCGGTAGCAGCGAGGCGTGGATGTTCAGACAGCCGTGGCGCGGCAGGTCCAACACCCAGCGCGGCAGGATCAGCCCGTAGGCCACGACCACCAGCACGTCGACCCGCACGTCCTCGAGCTGCTGCCGCGCCAGCGAAGCATCGTGCGGATGGCGCCCGTCCAGACGCAGACCCCGCGGCTGGGCGACCACCAGACCGAGATCCTGCGCGCACTGCTTGACCGCAGAAGGCTGCAGCTGCATGCCGCGCCCGGCCGGCCGGTCGGGCTGGGTCAGGACCAGCGGTATCTCATGCCCCGCATCGAACACCGCTCTGAGCGCGTACGCGGCGAAGGCCGGCGTGCCGGCGAACGCCACTCGCATCGGTGCGCCAGACCCGTCCATCGTCACCCTCCCCAGACCTCAACCCTGCTGGGCTTCACGGGCGCGCTTGATCATCTTCGTGCGGATGCGGTCGCGCTTGAGCGCGCTCAGGTACTCGACGAACACGCGCCCGGCCAGGTGATCCATCTCATGCTGGACGCACACCGCCAGCAACTCGTCGCACACCAGATCGAAAACGCGGCCCTCGCGATCCAGTGCGCGCACGGTGACCCGCTCGTGACGCTCGACCTTGTCGTAGATCGTGGGCACCGACAGGCAGCCCTCCTCCCGCAGGACACGCGAGGGGCTGCGGTCGACAATCTCCGGATTGATCAGCACCAGCGGCCGATCCCGGGTGTCCGAGGTGTCCATGACGATCACGCGCTCGTGCACATCGACCTGCGTGGCCGCCAGGCCCACGCCCTGGCTGTCGTACATGGTCTCGAGCATGTCGTCCACGAGACGGCGAATGCGATCGTCGACGACCGCCACCGGCGCGGCCACCTTGTGCAGCCGCGGATCGGGAAAAGTCAGGATCGTGAGCAAGGCCATGATGTGAAGAGGAAGTGGAGCACGAAAAGTTTCCGGGTGTCGCTGTGGGCACGTTGCGATCGGCGCAGGTCACCGGCAGAATCATCAAGAAGCGCAGGATTGTCAGCGAGCGCCGGATCCACTGCGCTGCGCGCACCCGCTGCGTCCAGCCTGCGTTCGGCGACACCAAACGGGTCGGCACACGGCGTCGCCTGCCCTGGATGCGAAACGAGCGAGTCCACCCCTGGATGAATGTCCCACAACGCCCCCACGGCGGCCGAACCTGCGAAGCAGTGGCAATGGCGGGGCCGTTGCGCGCCTGCTTGGTCGGTCTGCTGATCGCATCGTGGCTGTCGACGAATGCACAGACTGCGGCGGACGGACCGGTCAAGGTCACGCCGCAGGTTCGAATTCTGTCCTGGCCCGCAGAGCCCTGGCCGAAGCCCTCTGGGGCCGACGCCGAGGACACCGAGATGCGGCTGATCGACGCGGACGCCCTGTGGAACGCACCCCGGATCACAGGGTCGTTGACGGGTCGCCGGCTCATCGGCCCTGGCGATCTGCTGCTGGCTGAGCGGCCAACCGCGGACGCCGACCTGTTCGAGATCGTGAGGGGACCTCAGGCCCTGCTCGAGCCGTCCACCGGACAGGTGATCGGACATCAGGTGCAGGTCATCGGAACAGCGCGGCGCCTGGAGCCTGGACGGTCCGCCGCGCCGGGCGCGATGCAGTTGCGCGTCGTCCACGCGCGCAGGGAAGTCAGCGTCGGCGACCGCCTGCTGCCGCTCGCAAGCCGCCCGGCATCTCATCCAGACCAGCCACCCGCGCCGCCGGGGATGCGGGCTGCGGTGCTCGCATTGCCCGATGACCGGCGCGTTGCGGGGGCGGGAGACATCGTGGTCCTGGACAGCGGGCGCCTCGATGGGCTGGCACCCGGACATCGGCTCGGCGTCCATCGCCGGAAAGACCAGGACACGCCCGGCACCCTGCCCGCGCACGCACAGTTGATCGTCACGCAAGTCCATCTCCACGTCGCGCGAGCGCTCGTGATCGGTGCGCACGATGCCATACAGAAGGGCGACGAGGTGATCGCAGACCCACTCCGGCAGGCGGACCGATGATCGAGGATGCTCGAGAGTTGGAGGCGTGGTACCGCCTGGTGCACTGTCCCGGTCTCGGTCGCGCCGCCGCTCGCGCGCTCCTGAGCGCGTTTGGCTGCCCTCAGATCGCCTGCCGGGCCTCGCCGGCGCAGTGGCGCAGCGTCGTCGGCGAATCACGGGCACGTGCGCTGACCGTCGGGCTCCCGTCGATGGACGCGGGGTGGGCGCAGGCACTGGCCTGGTGGCGTGGCGGTCCGCAACGGCTGGCGATCGCGCTGGGTGACACCCAGTATCCCGAGGTGCTGTTGCGTACCGAGGACCCGCCGCTGCTCCTATACCTGGAGGGGCGGGCAGACGCACTCGAAGGCCAACTGCTGGCGGTCATCGGCAGCCGCCAACCCACCCCGCAAGGCGCGCGAAATGCCCAGGATTTCGCTGCGCACCTCGGGGGGGCCGGGTGGACCATCGTTTCCGGGCTTGCACGAGGCATCGATGCGTCTGCACATGAGGGTGCCCTGTCCGCCGGAGCGATGACCGTGGCGGTCGTCGGGACCGGGCTGGACCAGACCTATCCGAAAGCGCATGCAGCGCTGGCGCGGCGGATCGCCGAACAGGGCGCTCTCGTGAGCGAATTCCCGCCGGGAACGCCTCCGCTGGGCTCGAACTTTCCGTCGCGCAACCGCATCATCGCGGGACTGGCGCGGGGGACGCTCGTCGTCGAGGCGGCGCTGCAATCCGGCTCCCTGATCACTGCCCGACTTGCCACCGAAGCCGGGCGTGAGGTCTTCGCCATCCCCGGCTCGATCCACTCCCCCCTGTCGCGAGGCTGTCACGCCCTGATCCGCCAAGGTGCGAAGTTGGTAGAGAGCGCCGCCGACATCCTGGAAGAACTGCCGACCCCTCCAGGAGCCGTCGCCCGAGGCCACCACAGCGGCACACCCACGCCCGTGCCAGCGTCCCTGGACAGCGGAAGCGCTTCATCCGGTGCCGACGAGCGGGCTGCCGAAGACCCGCTTTTGGCGGCGCTCGGATACGACGCCACGACGCTCGACGAGCTGTCCGCACGCACCGGGTGGCCTGCAGCCACTCTCGCGTCCCAGCTGCTGGAACTCGAAATGAGCGGCCGGGTCTCGCGGCTGCCCGGTGGTTTGTTCCAGCGTCTCGAACGGGCCTGAGACCCCACCGCGACGCGTGTCCTGGAGGCGCAGAAAAGCCTCGAGTCTCGCCCCGACAACCGGCGACCGGACCACCGCCGCCACGCCGGATCCCTCGGGTATAGTGGGTTCATGTTCGATGTCCTCGTCTATCTCTACGAGAACTACTGGCGGCCCGACGCATGCCCGGATCACCGGCAGCTGTCGCGCAAGCTCTCTGCGGTCGGCTTCGAGAACGACGAGATCCAGGAGGCGCTGAGCTGGCTTGATGGGCTGGCGACCAGTGCTCAAGCCGTAGGCGGTACGCAGGATGCGCACAGCATGCGCGTCTACACCGAAGCCGAGCGCGAGCTCCTCGGCGACGAATCGATCGGCTTCATCAGCTTCCTCGAATCGGCGGGCGTCCTGCCGGCTGCGATGCGCGAGATGGTGGTCGACCGAGCCACCGCCGTCGGCGTGGGCCCGATGGACCTCGAGGAAGTCAAGATCATCGTGCTGATGGTCTTCTGGAGCTTGGGCGAGGAGCCGGACGCCCTGATCCTCGACGAATTGTTCGTCGATCCGAAGGACCGTCTGATCCACTGAATCGCTCAGCGGATACAGCACCTTCATCGAGCCGTCGGCGTTGCGCCGACGGTGCATTCACGGCCCCGATCGGCTCAAACCACCGCGCCTGCATTGGGATCGTTCGGATCCCGATCCTTGGTC
Source organism: uncultured Rubrivivax sp. (assembly GCA_964522465.1). Lineage (GTDB taxonomy): Bacteria > Pseudomonadota > Gammaproteobacteria > Burkholderiales > Burkholderiaceae_C > Rubrivivax. Next base: position 7,275 of record CAZFVH010000068.1, read on the forward strand.
GACGGGGTGGTTTTCACGAGATCCTCGCGCTTGACGCCCAGCCGCAGTGCGATGCCCGCAGCCACAAAGATCGACGAGTAGATCCCGAACAGGATGCCGATGGTCAAAGCCAGCGCGAAATAGTGCAGGGTCGGGCCGCCGAACAGCAACATCGACAGCACCATGATCTGCGTCGAGCCGTGGGTGATCACGGTACGGCTGATGGTGCTCGTGATCGCGTGGTCCATGGCCTCCGTCGTGTTCATCTTGCGCATCCGGCGGAAGGTCTCCCGGATACGGTCGAAGATCACCACCGACTCGTTGACCGAGTAGCCCAGCACCGCCAGCACCGCTGCCAACACCGCCAGTGAGAACTCCCACTGGAAGAAGGCGAAGAAACCCAGGATGATCACCACGTCGTGGAGGTTGGCCACGATGCCGGCCACCGCGAACTTCCATTCAAAGCGAATGGCCAGATAGACCATGATGCCGATCACGGTGAAGGCCAGTGCCAGCGCACCGTCGCGGGCCAGTTCGGCACCGACCGAGGGCCCGACGAACTCGGTTCGGTTGAGCTTGAGCGGCTCTGCACCTGAGGCCTGGGCGCAGGCTGCGCGGCTGACCGCCTCGCCCTGCTCGGTGACGTACTGACGCTGGGACAGCGTGCCGCCCTCGGCCCGGCACAGCGCGTCGAACACCGTCTGCGCGACCTCCGCCTGCTTGACATCACCGCGCAGCGGCAATCGCACCAGGATGTCGCGCGAAGTGCCGAAGGTCTGCACCTGCGTCTCCCCGAAGCCCAGCGACTCGATCGTCGCACGCGATCGGTTGACGTCGGCGGACTGTGCGTACTCGAATTCGAGCACTGTGCCACCGGTGAACTCGATCGACAGGTGCAGCCCGCGCGTCACCAGGAAAAAGACCGCGGCGAGAAAGGTCAGGAATGACACCACGTTCAGCGCCAATGAATGGCGCATGAAGGGGATGTCCCGACGGATACGGAAGAATTCCATGGTGTGTGTCCCTCGTCAATCGCCGCCGGCGCGATCGGAAACCTGCCGGTGCGGTGACCCCTGAACGTCAGGCCGCCAGAGCTGCCCGATCGACACCGACTTCAGCCGCTTCTGCCGGCCATACCAGAGGTTGACGAGCCCGCGCGAGAACATCACCGCCGAGAACATCGAGGTCAGGATGCCGATGCAGTGCACCACAGCGAAGCCACGCACCGGACCCGACCCGAAGGCCAACAGCGCCAGCCCCGCGATCAGCGTCGTGATGTTGGAGTCCAGGATCGTGGCGAACGCCCGCTCGTACCCGGCCGAGATCGCCGCCTGCGGCGCGAGGCCCGCCCGCAGCTCTTCGCGCACACGCTCGTTGATCAACACATTGGCATCGATCGCCATGCCCAGCGTCAGCGCGATTGCTGCCATGCCGGGCAGCGTCAGTGTGGCCTGCAACATCGACAGCACCGCCACCAGCAACAACAGGTTGAAACCCAGCGCCAGCGAGGAGAACAGCCCGAAGATCAGGTAATACGCGCACATGAACACCACGATGGCGAGAAAGCCCCAGGTGACGCTGTCGAAACCCATGGCGATGTTCTCGGCACCCAGGCTCGGGCCGATCGTGCGTTCCTCGATGATCTCCATCGGCGCAGCCAGGGAGCCCGCACGCAACAGCAGCGCGACATCGTTGGCCTCTTGTGTGGTCATGCGGCCAGAGATCTGAACCCGACCGCCGCCGATCTCGCTTCGGATGACGGGCGCCGTGACAACCTCCCCGCGTCCCTTCTCGAACAGCAGGATCGCCATGCGACGCCCGACGTTCTCACGCGTGACGTCACGAAAGACGCGCGCGCCCTTGGCATCCAGGCTGAGATGGACCGCAGGTTCCTGCGTCTGACTGTCGAACCCTGCTTGCGCGTCGTTCAGGTTCTCGCCGGTGAGGACCACCTGTCGATAGACGATGACCGGCGCGCCGTTACGCTCGAGGTAACGCTCGCTGTTGAAGGGCACGGCGCCACCGGCCAGCGCAGCCTGACCTTCGGCGGTCTCATTGACCATGCGGATCTCGAGCGTGGCCGTCCGCCCGATGATGTCCTTGGCCTTCGCAGTATCCTGGACGCCCGGCAACTGCACGACCACACGATCCAGCCCCTGCTGCTGAATGACAGGCTCTGCCACGCCGAGTTCGTTGACGCGGTTGTGCAAGGTCGTGATGTTTTGCTGAAGCGCCTGCTCCTGAACGGTACGCGCCGCCTCTGCCCTCAAGCTGCCCCGCAACACCGGATCAAGACCGTCGGACGTGTCCACCCAGGTCAGGTCGGGGAACTGCTGCTCGAGCACCGCCCGTGCCGCAGCGACCGTCTGTGCATCCCGGAAGCGCACCCGTATCGTGTCGCCGTCGCGCGAAACGCCTGCATAGCGCAGGTTGCGGTCGCGCAGCAGGGTCCGCACATCGCCGGCCAGCGACTCCGCACGCCGGGTCAGCGCCGCCTTCATGTCCACCTGCATCAGGAAGTGCACCCCCCCGCGCAAGTCCAGGCCCAGGTACATCGGCAAGGCACGCAGTGAGGACATCCATTCCGGACTGCGTGACACGAGATTCAGCGCCACGATGTACGCCGCCTGCTCGGGGTCTGGGTTCAACGCAGCCGTCAGCGCTTCCTTGGCCCTCTTCTGGGTGTCCGTGTCGGCAAACCGGGCACGCACCGACTGTCCGTCGAACTGCACGAATTCCGCACGCACGTCGGCCTGACGCAAGATCTCCGAGACGCGATCGGAGATCGACGCCTCCAGCTTCAGCGTGACCTTGCCGCTGGAGACCTGAACGGCAGGCGCTTCGCCAAAGAAATTCGGCGCCGTGTAGAGCAGGCCCAGCAACAGGGTGACCGCGAGGATCGCGTACTTCCACCACGGATAGCGGTTCATGCAGACTCCTGCAACATCGGCATTGACTGGCTGCCTGCCACGCCATGACAGCCGAGGCGGCCACTGCCCGGCCCCAGGGCCGGGCCTCACGCACGATTACTTGAAAGTGCCCTTCGGCAGCACCTGGATGACAGAAGGTCGCTGCACCTGGATCTCAACCCCGTCGGCCACCTCGACATGCAATACGGTGTCACCCAGCCGAGCGATCCGTCCGACCAACCCGCCGGCCACCACCACCTCGTCTCCCTTCGCAAGGGCTTCGATCATGGCCTTGTGCTCCTTCTGGCGCTTCATCTGGGGACGGATCATGATGAAGTACAGGACGACAAACATCAGCACCAGCGGCAGCAGGCTGATCAGCGTGGACTCGGCTCCGCCAGATGCGGCGGGAGCAGACTGGGCGAAAGCATCGGAGATGAACACGGTGGGGATCCTGCGATTGGAGCGTCACGCGGACGGAACCCGCAAGTGTAGCCGGCGGAGGATCGCAGGGCCGGAAACAAGAACGCCAACCGCAGGGGTTGGCGTCTTAGAAGGCCACCAGAACGACGCTCTGGCAGGGAACTGGTTGCGGGGGCAAGATTTGAACTTGCGACCTTTGGGTTATGAGCCCA
>CAZFVH010000068.1:10807-26245 GCA_964522465.1 uncultured Rubrivivax sp.
GAGCTACCAGACTGCTCCACCCCGCGACTGAAAGAATGATTATGCCACAGGTTCTCAGTCTGACTGAGCAGACTCTGAACCCTCCGCGACCACGGGCTCGGGACGATCCACGAGTTCGACGAAAGCCATCGGAGCGTTGTCGCCCACACGGAATCCCATCTTGAGGATCCGCGTGTACCCGCCGGGACGGCTCAGATAGCGGGGGCCGAGCACGTCGAACAATTTTGTGACGACGTCCCTGTCGCGTGTGCGGTCAAACGCCAACCTGCGATGGGCCAGCGTCGGCTGCTTGGCCAAGGTGATGAGGGGCTCGACCACGCGGCGCAGTTCCTTGGCCTTGGGGACCGTGGTCCGAATCGCCTCGTGCTGAATCAGCGAATTGCACATGTTGCGAAGCATTGCCGCACGATGCTGACTCGTGCGGTTGAGCTTGCGCAGTCCGTTGCGATGGCGCATATGAATCTCCTTGCGGTTCTGATGTCCCTGGCCGTATCAGGTACCCGGGGTGCGCGTTGGACAGAAAGACGAGAGGCCCGGAATCAGCGACGCTCGAGGCTCTTCGGCGGCCACCCTTCGAGCCGAGTACCGAGCGTCAAGCCCCGTGAGGCCAAGACCTCCTTGATCTCATTGAGCGATTTACGGCCCAGATTCGGCGTCTTCAGGAGTTCTGTCTCGCTGCGCTGAACCAAGTCGCCGATGTAGTAGATGTTCTCAGCCTTCAGGCAGTTGGCAGACCGGACAGTCAGCTCGAGCTCGTCGACAGGGCGCATCAGGATGGCTGGAGGCTCCGGACCGTCGGACGGACGGGTCAGCTCGCCGATATCCACCACGCCAGCGCCTTCCAGCTGGGTGAACACCAACAGCTGCTCGACCAGGATCTTGGCCGCGGCGCGAATCGACTCCTCGGGCGAGATCGCACCGTTGGTCTCGATTTCCATTACAAGCTTGTCCAGGTCGGTGCGCTGCTCGACACGGGCGTTCTCGACGGCATAGCTCACGCGCCGAACCGGCGAGAAGGAAGCGTCAAGCACGATCCGACCGATGGTCTTCGTGCTCTCTTCACCCAGACGACGCACATTCCCGGGCACGTAGCCGCGCCCCTTCTCGACCTTGATCTGCATGTCGAGCTTGCCACCTTGCGACAGATGGGCGATCACATGGTCCGGGTTGATGATCTCCACGTCATGCGGCGTCTGGATGTCGGCCGCACGCACCGGGCCCTCGCCCTCCTTGCGCAACACCAGTGTCACCTCATCGCGGTTGTGGAGCTTGAACACCACGCCCTTGAGGTTGAGCATCACGTGAACGACATCCTCCCGGACGCCATCGATGGCGGAGTACTCGTGCAACACACCCGCGATCGTCACCTCGGTCGGCGCATAACCCACCATCGAGGACAACAGCACGCGACGCAATGCGTTGCCGAGGGTATGGCCATAACCACGCTCGAAGGGCTCGAGCACGGCTCTGGCGCGATGCCCACCAAGAGATTCGATCTGGATGGCCTTGGTGGGTTTCAGCAGATTCGTTTGCATGGACTCGTGTTCCTCTCAATACCCTCGGCTCGTCACACCGATAAGGCTGATGGACCGCGCCGGGCAGATGACAAAGCGCCTCGTGCCCGGCAGGCAAGACGCTGGAAACCGACATCGGGCCCGCCAGGGGCCCGACATCGCACTGAAGAGCCCGATCAGCGCGAGTACAACTCGACGATCAGTGCTTCCTTGATGTCAGCACCGAACTCATCCCGATCGGGCGTCTTCTTGAACACGCCTTCCATCTTCGTGGCATCGACCTGCACCCAGCCGGGCAAGCCCACGGACTCTGCCAACTTGAGTGAATCCGTGACGCGCAACTGCTTGCGGGCGTTCTCACGCAAAGACAGTGTGTCTCCGGGCTTGACGGAGTAGGAAGGAATGTTGACCACTTGCCCGTTGACCATCACAGCCTTGTGAGAGACCAACTGGCGAGCCTCCGCCCGGGTCGAGCCGAAACCCATGCGGTAGACGACATTGTCCAAACGCGATTCCAGCAGGTTCAGAAGGTTCGCGCCCGTATTGCCACGACGCCGATCGGCTTCCTCGAAGTAACGACGGAACTGTCGCTCGAGCAGCCCGTACATCCGCTTGACCTTCTGCTTCTCGCGTAGCTGAAGTCCGAAATCCGACGTCCGGGAACCACTGGTGCGACCGTGCTGGCCCGGCTTGCTCTCGAGCTTGATCTTGTCGGCCAGCGGACGACGCGCGCTCTTCAGATAGAGATCGGTGCCTTCTCGACGGGCCAGCTTGCCCTTCGGTCCAATGAAACGTGCCACTTTGTAAATCCTGATGGATGAGTAGAAATTGACACGGCGTCGCCAAGGACGACCCGTGCAAGTCCGGAGTCTGTCGTCACGACAGAGCCCGGACAGTGGACTTCGGTGGCAGTGATCAGCCAGTACACCGAAGGAAGGCTCCAGGAGGGCTGAGCTGGTCAACTCTGCCGAACGCCACACCACAGAAGTGCAGCGCCGGGAGAACCATCTTCAGATCCGACGACGCTTCTGAGGACGGCAACCGTTGTGAGGGATCGGTGTGACGTCGGAAATCGAGTTGATACGAATCCCGAGCGACGCAAGGGCCCGCACACTCGACTCACGCCCGGGGCCTGGACCCTTGATCCGGACGTCCAGGTTCTTGATCCCCTGTTCCTGGGCGGCTCGGCCAGCCACCTCAGCGGCCACCTGAGCGGCAAACGGAGTGGACTTGCGAGATCCTTTGAAACCCTGGCCACCGCTCGAAGCCCAGGCAAGCGAGGCGCCCTGCCGATCGGTGATCGTGATGATGGTGTTGTTGAAGGACGCGTGCACGTGCGCGATGCCATCCGCAATGTTCTTGCGAATCTTCTTGCTCACGCGCCGAGCAGCGGTGTTGACGGGGGCCTTAGCCATGGGATATGTATTCCTCGTTTGGCGCTGTCAGGGTCACTTCTTCAGGGCAGCAGCGCCCTTGCGGGGGCCCTTGCGAGTACGGGCATTCGTTCGCGTGCGTTGGCCGCGAACCGGCAACCCACGGCGATGACGCATACCACGATAGCAGCCCAGGTCCATCAAGCGTTTGATGTTGATGGACATCTCACGCCGGAGATCCCCTTCGATCGTCATCCTCCCGACCTCGTCCCGGATGCGCTCCAGGTCACCATCGGTCAGGTCCTTGATCTTCTTGGAGTAGGCGATGCCCACGGCGTCACAGATCTTCTGCGCTGTCGTGCGACCAATACCGTAGATCGAGGTCAATCCGATCTCGGCGTGCTTGTGCTGTGGGATGTTGATGCCCGCGATACGTGCCATGGTGGGTTCCTAGGATCCGAAGTGTTCAGCCTTGACGCTGCTTGTGCCGAGGGTCCGTGCAGATGACCCGAACCACACCATTGCGGCGGATGATCTTGCAATTGCGGCACATCTTCTTGACGGAAGCGGCTACCTTCATCGTGTTCTCCTTGACCTATTCACTTGGCGCGGAACACGATCCGCGCGCGACTCAAATCGTACGGGGTGAGCTCGACGGTCACCCTGTCTCCCGGAAGGATGCGGATGTAGTGCATACGCATCTTCCCGGAAATGTGGCCCAACACCACGTGCCCGTTCTCGAGCTTCACGCGAAACGTCGCATTGGGGAGGTTTTCAACCACCTCACCCTGCATCTGGATCACGTCATCCTTGGCCATGCGACTACCCGGCCTTGAAATTTGCCTTCTTCAAGAGCGACTCGTACTGCTGACTCATGACATAACTCTGAACCTGAGCCCAGAAATCCATCGTCACCACGACAATGATCAGCAACGACGTACCACCGAAATAGAAAGGCACGTTGTACTGGAGCACCAGAAACTCCGGCAGCAGACACACCGCAGTGATGTAGACGGCACCGACAAGCGTCAAGCGGCCGAGTATCCGGTCGATGTACTTCGCCGTCTGGTCTCCAGGGCGAATTCCCGGCACGAACGCGCCACTCTTCTTCAAGTTGTCCGCTGTTTCACGGCTGTTGAAAACCAGCGCAGTGTAGAAAAAACAGAAAAAGATGATCATCGCTGCGTACAGGATGACATACACGGGCTGCCCAGGTTGGAGAAGAGCGGACGCGTCCTTGAGGAATCGAGCGACGCCTCCCTCCGCTGAACCGGTCGCGATCCACCCCACCGCGGTGGCGGGCAGCAGGATGATGGAGGAGGCAAAGATAGGGGGGATCACGCCCGCCATGTTCAGCTTCAAGGGGAGGTGCGAGGACTGCCCCCCATAAACCTTGTTACCCACCTGCCGCTTGGCGTAGTTCACAAGGATCTTCCGCTGACCTCGCTCGACAAACACCACTGCGAATGTCACGAACACGACCAGGAACAGGATAAAGATGCTGACGATGATGCTCATCGCCCCCGTGCGAACCAGTTCGAACAGACCTCCCATAGCGCTGGGCAGACCCGCCACGATGCCAGCAAAGATCAAGATCGAGATGCCGTTACCCAACCCCCGCTCTGTGATCTGCTCACCCAACCACATCAAAAACATCGTGCCCGCCACCAGGCTGACAACCGCCGTCATGCGGAAGCCAAACCCGGGGGACAGGACCAAGCCAGGCGACCCCTCTAGCGCCAAAGCAATGCCCAGCGACTGGAAGATTGCCAACGCCAGCGTGCCGTAACGGGTGTACTGCGTGATCTTCCGACGCCCAGACTCACCCTCCTTCTTGAGCGCTTCAAGGGTCGGTACGACATACGTCATCAGTTGCATGATGATCGACGCCGAGATGTAGGGCATGATGCCCAGCGCGAACACCGTGAACCTGGACAGCGCACCCCCGCTGAACATGTTGAAGAGGTTCAGGATTCCACCGCTCTGACTCTTGAACAGCTCTTCAAGCTGGCCAGGATCTATGCCGGGCACCGGGATGTGAGCCCCGATCCGGTACACGACCAACGCAAGCAGCAGGAAGACCAGGCGCCTTCTCAGGTCGCCGAACTTCCCGCTACGCGCGAGCTGTGTTGCGCTCGTTGCCACGTCCTACCCGATCCGACCCGGCATCAGCCGACCACGCCGCCCGCGGCCTCGATAGCGCTACGGGCGCCAGCGGTCGCACCCACGCCTTTGAGCGCCACCTTGCGGGTCAGTTCGCCGGCCTTGATCACCTTGACCACACGCACATGCTGGCCAACCAGGCCGGCCTGCTTGAGTGCAAGTAGGTCCACCTCATCGAGCGCAAGACGCTCCAAGTCACGCAAAGTAACCTCACCGTTGAGACGCAGTGACGCACTCTTGAAACCGCGCTTGGGCAAACGACGCTGGAGGGGCATCTGACCGCCCTCGAAGCCCACCTTGTGGAACCCACCGGCGCGAGACTTCTGCCCCTTGTGGCCTCGTCCAGCAGTCTTACCCAGTCCGGAACCGATGCCCCGACCGACACGCCGGCGTGCATGCTTGGCGCCTGCCGCTGGCTTGATGCTGTTGAGCTTCATTGTTGCACCCTCACCAAATAGGCCACCTTGTCGATCATTCCGCGAACCGAGGGGGTGTCCTCTAGAACAGCTGAGCTGTTCAGTCGCCGCAATCCCAGACCGACCACCGTCGCACGGTGAGAGGCTCGGCAGCCGATCGGGCTGCGCACCAAAGTGACCTTCAAGGTCTTTTTCTCAGTCATATCCAATCCCCGGCGCGCGTTCAGCTGAACAGCTCTTCGACGGTCTTGCCACGCTTGGCGGCAATCTCACCTGCGGTGGTGGAGCGCTTGAGCGCATCCAAAGTCGCGCGAACCATGTTGTAAGGATTGCGCGAACCGTGGCTCTTGGCGACGATATCGGTCACACCCATCACCTCAAAGACAGCCCGCATCGGGCCGCCCGCAATGATGCCGGTTCCCGCGGACGCAGGCGCCATCAGTACCCGCGCACTGCCATGCTCACCCTCAACGTTGTGGGGCACAGAACCGTTGCGCAAGGACACCTTGAACATGCCCCGACGTGCGGCCTCCATGGCCTTTTGGACGGCCACCGGCACCTCACGCGCCTTGCCTTTGCCCATGCCGATGCGGCCGTCACCGTCACCCACAACCGTGAGTGCTGCGAAACCCAGAATGCGACCACCCTTGACCACCTTGGTCACGCGGTTGACCGCAATCATCTTCTCTTTCAACCCATCGTCACGCCCTTCGTCGGAGACGCGCGGTTGGAACTTGGCCATCGTGATTTCCTTCGAAGCCTGTGACGATCAGAACTGCAAACCCGCTTCGCGGGCTGCTTCAGCCAGCGCCTTGACGCGGCCATGGTAGGCAAAGCCAGCGCGGTCGAACGCAACCCGCTCCACGCCCGCCGCCCGCGAGCGCTCGGCGATGCGACGCCCGATCGCGGCGGCGGCTGCGACGTTCCCGCCATTGGACAGCTCGCCGCGAACGTCCTTCTCTGCAGTGGAAGCACTGGCCAGGATGCGCGAACCATCGTCCGACACCACCTGAGCATAGATGTGCTGGTTGGAGCGAAACACGCTCAAGCGCGGGCAGACTTGCTGAGCAATCCTTGCCCGTGTCTGCCGGGCACGGCGCAAACGCTGATCTTTTTTGTTCAACATGGGGCAGCTCCTTATTTCTTCTTCTTGGTTTCCTTGAGACTCACACGCTCATTGGCGTAGCGAATCCCCTTGCCCTTGTACGGCTCCGGCGGACGCACGGCCCTCACCTCGGCCGCGATCTGACCGACCGCTTGCCGGTCTGCGCCCTTGATGAGGATCTCGGTCTGGGTAGGACATTCCACTTTCACGCCCGCAGGCATCTGGATGGACACCGGATGGGAAAACCCCACCTGCAGATTGAGCCGATCGCCCTGCGCTGCTGCGCGGTAACCCACGCCAACCAAGGTCAGCTTGCGCTCGAAACCCTTGCCAACACCACTGACCATGTTCGCCAACAGCGCGCGCATGGTGCCGCTCATCGTGTTCGCGTCCGCGCTGTCGTTCGCGGGAACCACATCCAGCCGCCTGTCGCCCTGGGTGACGACAACCAAAGGATGGCACTGACGCGCTAGCGACCCATTCGCACCCTTGACGGTGATCTGCTCCGGCGTGATCTGCACATCCACACCTTGCGGCAACACCACCGGCATCTTTCCTACCCGAGACATCTCAAGCTCCTGTGTCAGGCCACGTAGCACAGCACTTCGCCGCCTACGCCAGTCTGCCGCGCCTTGCGGTCGGTCATCACGCCCTTGGGCGTCGTCACGATCGCCACACCGAGACCATTCATCACCTGGGGGATGGCATTACGCCCGCGATACACACGCAGACCCGGCCGGCTGACGCGCTCGATACGCTCGATGACAGGACGTCCGGCGTAATATTTCAGCGCGACCTCGAGCTCGCCCGCGCCTGCGCCGGCCTTCACCCGAAACCCCTCGATGTAGCCCTCGTCCAGCAATACCTGTGCGATGGCGACTTTCAACTTCGACGAAGGCATCACAACGGAAGCCTTCTCGACGAGTTGCGCATTGCGGATGCGCGTCAGCATGTCCGCGATCGGATCACTCATGCTCATGGGTCAACTCCTGCAGATCCTGCGGTTTACCAGCTGGCCTTGACGACACCGGGGATGTCGCCCTTGAACGCCAGCTCGCGGATCTTGCTGCGGGCCAGACCGAACTTACGGAACGTACCACGCGGACGACCGGTGATTTCGCAACGGTTGCGCAAGCGGCTGGGATTGGCGTTGCGCGGCAGTCGCTGCAACTCGAGGCGAGCGGCATAACGCTCGTCGTCGGACCGTTTGGCGTCCCGCGCAACCGCCTGGAGCTCTGCGTACTTGCGCGAGTACTTCTCGACGAGTTTCTCGCGCTTGAGTTCGCGCTGCTTTAGGGAAAGTTTAGCCATGTCGTGTATTCCCGCAGTGCCGTCAGTTCTTGAACGGAAACTTGAACGCCGCAAGCAGTGCCTTGCACTCGTCGTCCGTCTTCGCACTTGTGGTGATGCTGATGTTCAATCCCCGAACTGCGTCAACCTTGTCGTAATCGATTTCCGGGAAGATGATCTGCTCTCGCACGCCGACGTTGTAGTTGCCACGGCCGTCGAACGAACGACCGGAGATCCCTCGAAAATCCCGAACGCGAGGCAATGCCACCGTCACGAAACGGTCAAGGAACTCGTACATCCGACTTCCTCGCAAGGTCACCATGCATCCGATCGGCACTCCGTCCCGGATCTTGAAACCTGCGATAGCCTTGCGGGACTTGGTGACAACGGGCTTCTGACCCGCGATCTTGGTCAGATCACCGACCGCGTTGTCCATCACTTTCTTGTCGGACACCGCCTCACCCACACCCATATTCAGAGTGATCTTGGTCAAACGGGGCACCTGCATCGCAGATGTGTACCCGAACTTCTGCATGAGTTCAGGAACGACCTTGTCATGGAAGTGCGCCTGCAGGCGCGCCGCTTGCTGTTGTGCCATCTTGTTGCCTTCCGCCACGCGTCCCGATCAGACCTTGATCTGCTCGCCAGTGGACTTGAATACACGGATCTTGCCTTCACCCGGCAACATCTTCATACCCACGCGGTCAGCCTTGCCGGTGGCCGTATTGAAAATAGCCACATTCGACTGATGAATGGGCATTGTCTTATCCACCACTCCACCGGTCGTGCCCTTCATCGGGTTCGGCTTGACGTGCTTCTTGGCGACGTTGATCCCCTCGACCACGAGGTATTGATCATCCACCCGCCGAGAAACCGTGCCACGCTTTCCCTTGTCGCGGCCCGTGATCACGATGACTTGGTCACCCTTGCGAATCTTGTTCATGCTGCAATTCCAGTCGCCGTGACAGGTCAAATGACCTCGGGTGCCAGTGACACGATCTTCATGAATCGTTCACCACGCAACTCCCGAGTGACCGGCCCGAAGATACGGGTGCCGATAGGCTCGAGCTTGGCATTCAACAGCACTGCTGCGTTCCCATCGAACTTGATCAGCGAGCCATCCTGGCGGCGCACACCCTTCGCGGTCCGCACTACCACAGCGCTGTAGACCTCACCCTTCTTCACCCGCCCTCTTGGCGCGGCCTCTTTGATGGAGACCTTGATCACGTCGCCAATACCGGCGTAACGACGCTTGGATCCGCCGAGCACCTTGATGCACATAACGGACTTGGCACCGGTGTTGTCGGCGACATCGAGTCGCGATTGCATTTGGATCATGTGTACTTCCCCAACTTGACACAGCCGTCCATTGGACACGCTGCATCAGTCTTGGGCCCGTCGCAACGATCAGCCCACCTCTTGATGAGCAAGATCTGAAGCGTTTGGGCAGATGACACCCAGCCGGTCAAGGCCAGACGCCGCAAAAGCTGGTGATTATGGCCGCCAATCAGCGGCCTGTCAACCACCCGTAATCGACCGCACCATCGTGAGAGCGTCGCTGATTTCGAACTTCCCCGGCGCTTCGACGTTGAGGCGGCTCACCACACCATCATCCACCAACATAGAGTAGCGTTGGCTACGCACACCCATGCCATCGGCGGTCCGATCCAGGATCAATCCGATCGCCTTAGTGAAATCGGCACTGCCGTCCGCCATCATCCGAACCTTGCCCTGCACGTGATTCGCCCTTCCCCAGGCGTTCATGACGAACGCGTCATTCACGGAGACGCACCAGATCTCGTCCACCCCCGCAGATCTCAACGCTTCAGCGTGTTCGACGTACCCAGGAAGGTGCTTGGCCGAGCATGTAGGAGTGAAGGCCCCGGGCAGTCCAAAGATCACCACGCGCTTTCCGCTGACGAGCTTCGAGACCTCGAAGCGATTCACCCCGACAGAACACCCTTCGAACTCAACCTCCACAAACTCACGCAGGGGCACATCAGGCAGTCTGTCACCGACCTTCAGCATCGACTCTTCTCCAACTTGACATCACAGAAAACCGCTGATCTCGATCGACAGACAACAGACGCCCTGTCCGGTCTCAAACCAGATCGGCCTTCTTGACCAGCCGTACCACAGACCATGACTTCGTCTTCGAGATCGGACGCCCTTCGGCGATCTCGACGACATCGCCCTGCTTGAACGTGCCGTGCTCGTCATGCGCCTGGTACTTCCGCGAGCGCGCGACGATCTTGCCGTAGAGCTCGTGCGCCACACGACGCTCGACCAGCACGGTAACCGTCTTCTGGCGCTTGTCGCTGACGACCGTTCCGATCAACGTGCGCGTGTTCGTCTGCCGAGTTTCGACCGTGGTCATTGCGCGGCTTCCTTCTTCTTTTCGGCCAGGACCGTGCGCGCGCGGGCAATGTCCCGGCGAGTGCGTCCCAGTTGCGTGTGATTGGTGAGTTGCTGCGTCGCCTTCTGCATGCGCAGGCCGAAATGCGCCTTCAACAGATCGGAGATTTCCTTCTCCAATGCGGCGACGTCCTTTGCACGAAGTTCAGTAGCTTTCATGCTTGTCCCCGGTCAAGCGCCGACTTGGCGCGCCACGAAAGTGCAACGCAGCGGAAGCTTCGCCGCCGCAAGCGTGAACGCTTCGCGGGCGAGCGCCTCGGGCACGCCGTTGATCTCGTACAACACCTTGCCCGGCTGGATCTCGGCCACGTAGTACTCAGGATTGCCCTTGCCATTGCCCATACGGACCTCAGCCGGCTTCTGCGAAATGGGCTTGTCCGGGAAGATGCGGATGAAGATCCGCCCGCCCCGTTTGATGTGACGCGAGATGGCGCGACGGGCCGCCTCGATCTGACGTGCCGTGATGCGCCCACGCTCTGTGGCCTTCAGGCCAAAATCGCCGAACGAAACCGCAGCGCCACGCGTGGCCACTCCGGTGTTGCGCCCCTTCTGTTCCTTGCGGAACTTGCGGCGAGAGGGTTGCAGCATGTTTATTCTCCTTTGGTCTCGCCCGCGACGGGCGACACCGCACGTCGCACGCGCTTGACGGCAGGGGTGCGTCCGGGCTCGGCCCCGGCGGGTGCAGCCCCTTCCGGTCGAACACCTCGGTCCATCCCCGGACGTCCACGCCCAGCTGGAGCTCCGGGCCGGGGCCCACGGCGGTTCCGGCGATCGTCCGCCGATTCCTCCGGCTTGGCCGCGCCTGGCGCTTCACCGCGCCCGAGGTTGTCACCGCGATACACCCAGCACTTGACGCCAATGACGCCGTAAGTCGTCTTAGCTTCCGAGAAGCCATAGTCGATATCGGCCTTCAAAGTGTGAAGCGGGACCCGACCTTCGCGATACCACTCGCAGCGTGCGATCTCGATGCCGTTGAGGCGTCCCGACGACATCAACTTGATGCCCTGGGCGCCAAGGCGCATCGCGTTCTGCATCGCTCGCTTCATGGCGCGCCGGAACATGATCCGCTTTTCCAGCTGCTGAGTGATCGAGTCGGCAATCAACTGCGCATCGATCTCCGGCTTGCGAATCTCTTCGATGTTGACCGCGACCGGCACGCGCAAGCGGCGGGCGAGTTCAACCTTGAGGTTTTCGATGTCCTCACCCTTCTTGCCGATGACGACACCCGGCCGCGCCGAGAAAATGGTGATGCGTGCGTTCTTCGCCGGACGCTCGATCAGGATCCTGGATACCGCAGCGCTCTTGAGCTTGCCCTTGAGGTACTCTCGGACATCCAGATCCTCGGCGAGCATCTGACTGAAGTTTCGGTTCGACGCGAACCACCGCGACGACCAGGCCCGGGTCACCGAAAGGCGAAAGCCGGTGGGGTGAATTTTCTGTCCCATGGTGTTTCAGTTCGCCTTCAGTTGCCGACCGTCACGTAGATATGGCACGTGCCCTTGCTGATCCGGTTGCCCCGTCCTTTTGCCCGGGCCGAAAACCGCTTCAAGGTGGCACCTTGCTCGACGTGAATAGCGGTGACCTTCAACTCATCGATGTCGGCGCCGTCGTTGTGCTCGGCATTGGCCACGGCTGACTCGAGCGCCTTGCGCACGATACCCGCAGCCTTCTTTTGGGTGAAGTTCAGGAGGTTCAGTGCCTGATCGACCTTCTTGCCGCGGATCAGGTCGGCGACCAGTCGGCCTTTGTCTGCAGACAGTCTGACCCCACGGACGATTGCTCTGGTTTCCATCAGGGCTCTCCTTACCTCTTGGCCTTCTTGTCGGCCGGGTGGCCCTTGAAGGTCCGCGTGAGTGCGAACTCACCCAGTTTGTGGCCGACCATCTGATCGGTCACATACACCGGCACATGCTGCTTGCCGTTGTGTACCGCGATGGTCAATCCGATGAAGTCCGGCAGGATTGTGCTGCGGCGCGACCACGTCTTGATCGGCTTCTTGTCCTTGACGGCCACCGCCTTGTCGACTTTTGCCATCAGGTGATGATCGACGAACGGGCCTTTTTTCAGGGAGCGGGTCATGACACGATCCTCTTACTTCTTGCGACGCGAGACGATCATCGTCTGTGTCCGCTTGTTCTTGCGCGTGCGGAACCCCTTGGTCAGGGTGTTCCACGGAGACACAGGCGCCTGCGCCTCACCGGTCCGACCCTCACCACCACCGTGCGGGTGGTCGATGGGGTTCATGGCGACGCCCCGTACGGTCGGGCGGATACCCTTCCAACGCCTGGCGCCCGCCTTGCCGTACTGCCGCAGGTTGTGCTCCTCGTTGGAGACCTCGCCGATCGTTGCGCGGCAATCGATGTGGATGCGACGCACCTCACCCGACCTCAGGCGAACCTGTGCGTAGGTACCCTCTCGCGCCATCAGCGTGACAGACGACCCTGCGGACCGCGCGATCTGAGCGCCCTTGCCGGGCAGCATCTCGACGCAGTGGATCGTCGACCCCACCGGGATATTCCTGATCGGCAGCGTGTTTCCGGCTTTGATGGGCGCCTCGGAGCCGCTGACCAGCGTGGCACCGGTCTCGACCCCACGGGGGGCGATGATGTAGCGGCGCTCACCGTCGGCGTAGCACAACAGCGCAATATGCGCTGTGCGGTTCGGGTCGTATTCGATGCGCTCGACCTTGGCGGGGATCCCGTCCTTGTTTCGACGGAAATCGACCACGCGATAGTGGTGCTTGTGGCCACCACCCTTATGGCGAACGGTGATGTGGCCGTTGTTGTTCCGCCCAGCGTTCTGCTTCTGCGGCTCGAGCAAGGAGGCTTCAGGCCGCCCCTTGTAGAGATGCGGATGAACGACCTTGGTCACCGCCCGACGACCGGCGGATGTCGGCTTGACTTTGACGACTGGCATTTAGGCGGCCTCCCCGGAGAGGTTGAGCTGCTGCCCCGGCTTGAGCGAGACGTAGGCCTTCTTGATGTGATCGCGACGCCCCATCGAGCGCCCGAAGCGCTTGGTCTTGCCCTTGCGGTTCAGGGTGGACACCGAAGCCACCTCGACCTTGAACATGAGCTCAACCGCGGCCTTGATCTCGGGCTTGGTGGCACTTCGCAGGACCTTGAACAGAACCTGGTTGTTCGCCTCACCAACCCGAGTTGCCTTTTCGGAGATGATCGGCGCCACCAGCACCTGGGCCAGCCGGCCTTCGTCGAATTTCTGCGGCGCGCTCATGCGTACATCTCCTTGAGCTGCTCGATCGCACCTTTGGTCACAAGAACCTTCTTGAAGAAGACCAGTGACAAGGGATCTGCGTACCGCGGCTCAACCACCATGACGTTGGCGAGATTGCGGGAGGCCAGCGCGAGGTTCTCGTCGATGTGATCAGAGATCACCAGCACCGACTCAAGCCCCATTGTTTTGAACTTCTGGGCCAGCAAGCGAGTTTTAGGTGCCTCCACGGACAGCGAGTCCACCACAGCCAAACGGCCGTCGCGCACCAACTGGGAAAGGATCGCGGCCATGCCGGCGCGATACATCTTCTTGTTGACCTTGTGCGAGAAGTTTTCGTCAGGGCGGTTGGGGAAAATGCGCCCACCGCCTCGCCACAGCGGGGAAGAAGTCATGCCGGCCCGAGCACGCCCAGTACCCTTCTGACGGAAGGGCTTCTTGGTCGAGTGCTTGACCTCGCCGCGATCGAGTTGAGCGCGAGTTCCCTGACGCGCGTTCGCCTGGTAGGCGACCACGATCTGATGAACCAACGCCTCGTTGTACTCGCGGGCAAAGACCGTGTCAGGCGCTTCCACCTTGTCTGCAGCTTGACCCTGCTCATTGAGGAGCTCGAGGTGCATCACTGGGCTCCTTTGCGCGACTTAACGGCCGGCCGCACCACGACATGACCGTTTTTGGAACCCGGCACAGCCCCCTTGACCAAGAGCAGCTGGCGAGCCTCGTCCACTCGGACCACATCGAGGTTCTGAGTGGTGACGGTGACGTCACCCATGTGACCGGTCATCTTCTTTCCGGGAAACACCCGCCCCGGATCCTGCGCCATCGAGATCGAACCCGGGACGTTGTGGGAGCGGCTGTTACCGTGGGACGCCCGCTGCGAACCGAAGTTGTGGCGCTTGATGGTGCCGGCGAATCCCTTGCCGATCGATGTTCCTTGAACGTCGACCATCTGCCCGGGGGCAAACAGGGTGACCGGCACCACGGCACCAGCCCGGTACTGACCTGCGACGTCAGCAGGAACACGGAACTCCCGTAGCAGCTCGCCCGCCTCGACACCGGCCTTCGCCAGATGCCCCGCCTCGGGTTTGCTCACGCGGGAGGCTTTACGCATCCCATAAGCGACCTGAAGTGCCGTGTACCCGTCGGATTCGACGGTCTTGACCTGGGTCACGCGGTTGTT
The DNA here is from genome assembly GCA_964522465.1 of uncultured Rubrivivax sp. GTDB lineage: Bacteria > Pseudomonadota > Gammaproteobacteria > Burkholderiales > Burkholderiaceae_C > Rubrivivax. The sequence continues at coordinate 25,495 of CAZFVH010000068.1, forward strand.
CGACACATCGAGCACCGTCACGGGTACGGCATCGCCGTCGTCCGTGAAAATGCGCATCATGCCCACCTTCCGCCCCAGCAAACCGAGCCTGTAGCTCGCATCTGCGGTCGTCATTTTCTTTCTCCAGCCCCGTTCGCGGCACGATGTCGGGCGAGCGCCCGCAATTCGTCCTCTTGGAGGCTTTGGTTGCACATGCCTGACATCGATTGGCCAGGCTGGAATGGCCAGCACACGCGTCGCTCATGACGCGCTGCCGGTCGAGCCCAATAGTATAACCCTGTCAGAGCAACTCCTGCCGGGCAGGCGTGTTCACTGCAGCTTGATCTCCACATCAACGCCCGCCGGCAGGTCGAGCTTCATCAAGGCATCGACCGTCTTGTCCGTGGGGTCCACGATATCCATCAGACGCTGATGGGTACGGATCTCGAACTGGTCCCGGCTCGTCTTGTTCACGTGTGGGGAGCGCAGGATATCGAAGCGCTGCATACGCGTGGGCAGAGGAACCGGGCCTCTGACGATGGCGCCGGTTCGCTTGGCGGTATCGACGATTTCCAGCGCTGACTGGTCGATCAACTTGTAATCGAACGCCTTGAGGCGGATCCGGATTTTCTGTTTCTGCATGACGGTTCCTTCAATGAGGCAGGGTGGACAAGGAGGGCAGTGCTCTGCACCTCCTCCTTGCACAAACCGCCAAGCTCACTCGATGATCTTGGCCACGACGCCCGCGCCGACGGTGCGCCCACCTTCGCGG
>CAZFVH010000069.1:0-26005 GCA_964522465.1 uncultured Rubrivivax sp.
CCCAACGGCGCCGGCAAGTCCACGCTGTTCCGCATGATCCAGGGCGTGGAGCAGCCCGATGCGGGCGAGGTCGCCATCGGCAAGACCGCCAAGCTCGCCTTCGTCGACCAGAGCCGCGAGAACCTGGCCAACGACAAGACGGTGTGGGAAGACGTCTCGGGCGGCCTGGACAACATCGTCGTCGGCCCCTTCGTCATGCCCAGCCGGGCCTACATCGGCCGTTTCAACTTCAAGGGCAACGACCAGCAGAAACTGGTGGGCAACCTCTCCGGCGGTGAGCGCGGGCGTCTGCATCTGGCCAAGACGCTCGCGCAGGGCGGCAACGTGCTGATGCTGGACGAGCCCTCCAACGACCTGGACGTCGAGACCTTGCGCGCCCTCGAAGAGGCGCTGCTCGAGTTCGCCGGCAGCGCGATGGTGATCAGCCATGACCGCTGGTTCCTCGACCGCATCTGCACCCACATCCTGGCTGCCGAGGGCGACAGCCAGTGGGTGTTCTTCAACGGCAACTACCAGGAGTACGAGGCCGACAAGAAGAAGCGCCTGGGCGAGGAGGGCGCGCGGCCCAAGCGGATGCGTTTCAAGCCGATCTGACGAGGGTGCCTGGTCAGCCCGGCGGGTAGGGGATGCAAATACGTTTTTCGCATATCAATCTGCGAAAATATCGGTTGATCAGATAAGGTGTGGTGGGCAGACTGCGGGCCTCTTCAACGTCTGTGCTCTGCTCCGTCATGTACCTCGCTGCCTTGCCCCTGGAATCGAAGCCTCTTGCCGTGCATGCTCCGCTGGCCCGTCGTCTCATGCAGGGTCTGACCCGTCACCTGGCCGGTCTGGCACTGTGCGGCTGGGCGTCGGGTGCGGCGCTCGCGGCGCCACCTCTGTTGTCGCCGGCCGAGTTGTCGGCGCTGCTGAAGGACCCGGTACGCGCCGAGCAACTTCGCATCGTCGACATCCGCGATCCGAAGACCTACGCCGCCCAGCACCTGCCCGAGGCCCAGAACGCGCCCTACGCGCAGTGGCGCGGCCCGGCGTCCAACCCCGGTGAACTGCCGCCGCTGCCCAAGCTCACAGCGCTGGTCCAGCAGCTCGGCCTGTCGCCGCAGACCCATGCCGTTGTCGTCTCGAGCGGCGCCGATGCCAGTGATTTCGGCGCCGCCGCGCGGGTGTACTGGACGCTCAAGGTCCTGGGACTGAAGGAACTGTCGGTGCTGAACGGCGGCGTCAAGGCGTGGTCGCAGGCAGGGCTGCCGCTGGGCACCAAGGGCTCGACGGTGCTGCCCAGCGACTACGTGCCGACACTTGACAAGTCGCTGATCGCCACGCGTGAAGAGGTGCGCGCTGCGATCGACTCCGGCAAGTCGCGTCTGGTGGATGCGCGTCCGGCAGAGTTCTTCAGCGGTCAGACTCGGCATGCCGCTGCGGCGGTGCCGGGGACGCTCAAGGGCGCGGTCAACCTGACGCATGACAGCTGGTTCGTGCCCGGCACCGCCACCTTTGTCGGCGCCGACAAGGCGCGTCAGATCGCGGCCAGCCTGCCCGCGGCGCCGGGCTCGTCGGCGGCCGACACGGTGAGCTTCTGCAACACCGGACACTGGGCGGCGACGAACTGGTTCGCGCTGTCCGAGGTCGCGGGGCAGAAGGACGTCAAGCTCTACGCCGGCTCGCTGGTGGAGTGGACGCGTGACGCGCCGCTCGAGACGCTGGCCAATGTGCCGGGGCGTCTGCAGCAGCTGGCGATCAACGCCAAGCTCTGGGCCGAGCGGACCTTCAAGTGACGGCATCGCCCGGTACGGCCATGCGTTCCGCGACCTCTCCCGCGGCGGCTGCCTTGCCGCGACCGGCCGCGCGCTGGCCCCTCACCGGGGCCATCATCGCCTTCGCCGCCTTCCTGCTGTGGAGCGTGGCGGCGCGCCAGGCCCTGCTCTTCCTGGTTGGGGTGGGCATGGGTGCCGCGCTGGCGGCGGCGCGTTTCGGTTTCACCACCGGCTGGCGCCAGCTCGTCGAGCAGCGCGACCCGCGCGGCGTGGTCGGGCAGTTGCTGCTGCTGGCACTGGCCGCGACGCTGGCCATGCCCTTGCTCGGCGCCTTCCCCGAACTGCAGGCCGCGCTCGGCCCGCCCAGCGTCAGCTTGCTGGTGGGCGCCTTCGTCTTCGGTTTGACGATGCAGATCGCCGACGGCTGCGGCTCGGGCACGCTGTACAAGGCGGGGCTGGGTGTTCCGCTGAACATGGGCATCCTGCCGCTGTTCGCGCTGGGCAGCTTCCTGGGCTCCGTGCACCTGGACGCCTGGCTGGGACTGGGGGCCATGCCGGCGGTGGGTGCGGTCGAGCAGTGGGGCGTGGGCCCGGCGCTGGGCGCGACGCTGGTTGCGCTGATCCTCGTGGGTCTGGCCGCGCGCGGCTGGGCCGGCTGGCGGCAGCCCTGGATCGACCGCCGTTGGCTGTGGGGCGCGGTGGCGCTAGCCGTGCTCGCGACGCTGAACCTGCTGGTGGCCGGACAGCCCTGGGGCGTGGTCTATGGCTTCGGCCTGTGGGCAGCCAAGGTTGCCACCGCCACGGGATTCTTCGACCCCGCGGCCAACGCCTTCTGGAGTCAGCCCGGCCACGCACAGCGCCTGGCGCAGACGGTGCTGCTGGACGTGACCTCGATCACCAACATCGGCATCCTGGCCGGCGCGCTGTGGGTCGCTTCGCGCGAGCGCGCATCGGCCGCACCGCGCCCGCTGACGTCGACGCAGTGGGTGATCGGCCTGGCGGCCGGTTTCGTCATGGGCTACAGCTCTCGGCTGGCCTTCGGCTGCAACGTCGGCGCGATGCTCAGCGGCATCTCCACCGGCAGCCTGCACGGCTGGATCTGGGTGCCGATGGCCTTCGCCGGCACGCTGATCGGGCTGCGCGTGCGCCGCCGCTTCGGGTTCTGATCATGACTGCGACGCCCGCAACCCCGGCCACGTCCCCCCGGCGCACCCTGCGGCTGCTGTTCTGGGCTGGCCTGACCGCCTTCGTCCTCTGGGACGTCCTCGGCACCCCGGCCATCGACCTGCGCCAGGAGCCACCGCTGATCGCCGCCGGCTCCGGGCAGGCGGCCTCGGGCGGGCACTGTTCGATGCCAGGGAAGTAGGCCTGGGCGCACCCTTCGCGGGCGACGCCCGTCGGCGTCATCCCTGGTCGCCCTGGGCCTTGTCCATCAAGGCCAGCCCGCGTTCGATATGGCCCACGCCTGGCGCCGAGCGCTGCCGGAATCGCATCTCGGCGTCGAACTCGCTGATCAGCAGCGTGGCGGCTTCGTCGAGAAGCCGATTCACCGTCGTGCCTCGGCTCTTGGCCGGATCCCGCAGGCGGTCATGCTTGTCATCGGTCAGGCGCAGGGTCAAGGCGCTCTTCGGTTCCACTCCGACATGAAAGTGGCGGGATCCAGGATCCTGAGCCCGGGGAACCGCAGTTCGCCGGACATCAGGTGGCGTGCATTGCCCGTGACGATGGCTTGCGCATGGACGGCAACCGCCAACTTGACGAGGTGGTTGTCGGCTTCGTCGGCGAGGGTCGGTCTCCAACCGAAGTAGACGCGTACCCAGGTGCACCTGCCGAGGAACACGTCGAGCAACTCCTGACGCTCGCTGATGCTACCGTCATGTCGGCATCGGAGACGAACGACGACGATGCCGCGGTATCCGCCGTTCTTGCCAGCTTTGCACATGCCGCCGTCGCTATCTCGGTGGGGACTCTGCGATGCCCGGGAAGTGAGTCTGCCAAAGGCGTGAGGTGACGCATCCCCGTCCTCGGTGGGGTGATCGACCCGGCGGTGAACCTGCTGCCGGGTGGGCTCAGCGGGCAGTGCCCGGGCGCCGAGTGATGGGCGGCGTCACCTCCAGCGCGTCCGTGTCGTCCATCGCGGATCGGCCCGCCAGCAGTCGCTGCCGAGCCATGTCGACCATCTCGACCGGTCGGGGCATGACGTCCTCCGGCCGCCCGCAGCCCTTGTCCACCCAGTCCAGCGCCAGCACCTCGTACACGGGCCGCCATTGCCCGGCCACGCGCAACTGCATCCCGGGGTTCGGCAGGTAGTGGCCGTTGCGTGTGCGCGCCCACAGGCGGCGCGCGGGGCGGTAGGACGCGTGCACCTCGGCACGCGCCAACACCTGGTTGAGGTAGGGGCGCTTGCGCCGCTTGTCGGGCCACAGCCAGGCGGGCAGTTCCGCCAGGACGTCGAGCAGCGGGTCGGCGAAGAAGCCGACGGCGTAGCGGTAGGGTTCGAGCCGTCGGGTCACGCAGGCCGACCACTGCGTCTTCAGGCCCGCCAGCATCAGCGTCAGCACCCAGTACTCGCCCTGGCGCCGTTCCAGGCGGACGAGCCGCCCGTCGGTCTGCACGTCCAGGGCGGCCGGCGCCAGGCAGTCGAAGACCGCGGGCAACCCTGTGCGGGCGAACTCGGTCTCCTGCATCGCACGGCTGACTGCGTGGTCCCAAGCGGTGTGGCCGAACTCGTCGCGTCGCTGCGGGTCGGCGCCCTTGTCCAGCAGGGCCTGCACCAGCAGCGCGTTGCCGGCACGGGCCGCCATCATCAGCGGCGTGGCGCCGCAGGGGGTGGCATGGTCGGGACCGTGGACGTCCACCTGGCGCAGCAGGTCCTTGAAGTTCCGGACCTGCCAGGACTGCAGGTGCCTCTGGCGCGCCGCGGCGACGGTGCGTCTGGTCAGCGCAGCGCGGGTGGCCCATTCCGGCGGGTTCCAATCGGGATCGCGTCCTGGCAGCAGTGTTCCGGCAGCCCAGAAATGCCCCTCCCTGACCATGGCGCGCGCAGGGGCGAAGTTCACGCCGGCCAGGGCTGTCACCCATTCCTGCTGGCCGTGCCACATGGCGTAGTCGAACAGCGTCTGTCGCGGCTTGCTGCTCGGGTTGCGTGCGTCGAGCGCCTTCTGGGCCAGGTCCTCGACCAGCGTGCGGCTCCACGGGGCCCAGGGCACGGGCTTGTGCTGCAGGAAGGCGTCCCGGATCGCCTGTGCCTGCTCGGCCTTGCCCTGCAGTTCGAGCCTGCGGGCCTCCTGGGCCCATTCGTCCACGCTGGATTGCGCGACCGCCTGCGCCTGTGCCTGGCCCACCTGCAAGCCCAGCAGCCCGAGCAGCGGATGCGCCGGGTCCTGTTCGACCAGGGTCAGCGTCTGCACCGCTCGCGTCATCGCGACATACAGCGCGTTCACGTGGAACTTGTAGAGCTCCAGCGCCTTGTCGGCCTTGTCGCGCGCACGGCGGTACGCCAGGGTGTCGCCCTGCAGGTCGGCGTCGGTGACGCCGTCGCACACCTCGGCATAGGCCTGGCGCTGCTGGGACACCAGGTTGAACAGCAGCACATGCGGGTATTCCAACCCCTTGGCCTCATGCACCGAGAACAGCAGCGGGGTACGAAAGACCTGCCGCGCGGCCGGCTTGTCCTCGTCGCGCAGCACGATCACCGCGTGCTGCGCCGACTGTCGCGTCGCGACCTCCACTTGCGCGAGCGTGCGGTCCCGCGCATCGAGCAGGATCACCCGGCCTTCGTCGCCCGCCGTGCTGCGCACGAGGAAGGTGCTCTCGCGGTCCACCGAGCCGAAGCGCGCCTGCTTGACCTTCAGCAGCCGGTTCGCCAGCGTCGTGACGGCGCGGGTGTTGCGGAAGTTGGCCTGCAGCAGCTGCAGCGGCTGGCGCTGTGCCGCCTCGCCCGCCAGACCGCGCCAGAACAGGGTCTTCAGGGCCGACCAACTGAAGAAGTTGGGGTGGACGATCTGGTGGCTGTCGCCGCACAGGATGAACTGCCCGGCCTGCTTCAGCATCGCCAGCACCAGCGCGAGTTGCACCGGCGTCAGGTCCTGGACCTCGTCGACCACGACGAAGTCGTATACCCGGCCGGTCTCGCCCGACGGCTCGACGATCGTCGAGCGCCACTCGTGGGCGACGAGGTTGGTGTCGAACAGACCTGCCTCGGCGAGCCAGGCGCGGTAGCACTGGTACAGCGCGTGCGCGGCATCGCGCTGCGCGGGTGCGATCAGGCTCTGCCGCGCGCCGAGCGCCAGGTAGTCCGCCAGTGACAGCGGCCCGTCGGGCTGGGCGCCGATGACGCCGCGGAACTCCTCGAACAGCGCATGCGCATCCCATTCGCCCAGCACCCGCAGCGCGGGACGCTGGCGTTGGCACCAGTCGCTGAAGACCGCAAGCGTGACCTCGCGCCCGGCGGGCACGCGCAGCGTCTCAAGCAATTCGCGGAAGCTTAGGAAGTCCACCTCCTGCTCGGGGTTCTCGAAACCGTGTGCGGCGTGCAGGCCGCGGGCGCTCTGCGCGAGGTAGGCCGACAGCGTCACGTACAGCACGCGGCCCGGGATCTCGCGCAGGCGGGAGATCGTCACCGCCGTCTTGCCCGAGCCGGCCGAGCCGATCAGCACCAGCGGCGCCGGGTGGCGCAGCGCCCCCTCCTGCGCATCATCGAAGACCACGGGCTTGTCGAGGAGTTCGAAGCGCGTGCGCCCTTCGCCCAGCCAGCGCAGCGGCGACGCCTCGGCCTTCAAGCCTGGCGACTGTGCATCCACCGGCGGGTCGCGCTCGATCCGGGCCTCGTCCACCGTTGCACCCCGCAGGAAGCGTGAGCGGTCGTAGGCGTGGTTCTCGATCACCTCCAGGGCCAGGCAGACGGTCTGCGTCACGCCGTCGCGCTCCAGGCGCGCGAACTGCAGCAGCAGGCGGTTGGCGTGGTCGAGCCGAGCCCGGTGGTAAGGGCCCGGGCTGAGCTTCTTGACGTCGGCGGAGCGGAAGTCGTCGGCCTCGATCGCGGCGCGCACCTTCTCGAAAGCGGCCTTGACGCGACGCAGGTTCAGGTCCTTGTACAGCAGCAGGCGCATCGGCGGGGGATCCTTTCGGCGCGGGTTCCTGAAGGATGCCATGGTCGGGCATGCCCAGGCCCCGGGGAACGGGAAAGCGGCGCTGGGATCGTGCCAGTGGCCCATCGGCGCCTGGAGGTCGCGGGCCTGGAATGCGCTCAGGTGGTCCCCTGAACGGTCGCGGCGAATGCGCCTCACCGACAAGGAGGCTGTCGGACCTGGGGCGCCGATGTCAAGCTGGTGACTCCCGGGTCCGATGGCCTCCTAGGCCCGCCAGACCGGCAATCGCCAACCGAGCCGCAGCGCGAGCATGCGGCTGCCGCTGGTGGCGAGCAGCGTGGCCAGCATCGCGAAGCCGGCAGGTGCCCCGCCATGTACCGCCGCGATGTACACCCAGCCGCCCACGAAGGCGCACACGGCGTAGGGGCGGTGGTCGCGCAGTACCGCAGGGATCTCGTTGCAGACGATGTCACGCAGCACACCGCCGAAGACGCCGGTCACCACCCCGAGCAGCACCGCCACCAGGGCGGGCATGCCGGCGTGCAGCGCCACCTGCACCCCGGTGGCCGTGAACAGGCCCAGGCCGAGGGCGTCGGGCCACAGCATGGCGCGCTCGGTGGGGGCGAAATGGCGCCGCCGCATCACGGCCATCACAGTCACGCACAGCAGCAGCACGCCCCATAACATCTCGACGTGGCGCACCCAGAAAAAGGGCCGCTGGTCCAGCAGCAGGTCGCGCAGCGTGCCGCCACCGAAGGCCGCGAGCACGCCGACCACGCACACGCCCACGGCGTCCAGTCGTTTGCGCGCGCCTTCGAACACGCCCGACAGCGCGAACGCCGCGGTCGCGGCCACCTCGATGGCCAGACGCAGGGGGTCGGGGAGGGTCAGCTCGGCGTTCACCCGCGCATTGTCCAGTCGCCGGCGACGGCCTCGCGGTCGTTGCCGTTCCGTCGTGCGGCCGCTGCGTCGCTCAGGCCCGCGACAGTTGGCCCGAGGCCCCGACGCGCGGCTGCCGCTCGACGCCGACGAAGGCGAAGTCGACCTCGGGCGCGAGGCCGCTGACGATGCGCGCGATGCTGCGGCCCGAGCCGCAGGAGTGCGTCCAGCCCAGGGTGCCGTGGCCGGTGTTCAGGTACAGGTTGGGCAGCTTCGAGCGCCCGATGATGGGCACGTTGCTGGGCGTGGCCGGGCGCAGGCCGGTCCAGAACTGCGCCTGCTCCGTGTCGCCGGCGCCGGGGAAGAGCTCCTCGACTCGGCGCACGATGGCCTCGCAGCGCACGCGGTTGAGGTCGCGGTCGTAGCCGTTGAGCTCGGCCGTGCCGGCGATGCGCAGGCGGTCGCCCAGGCGCGAGAACACGAGCTTGAACTCGTCGTCGGTCAGCGAGACCTGGTGCGCCATCGAGGCGTCCTTCACCGGCATCGTCACCGAATAGCCCTTGGCCGGGTAGATCGGCAGCTCCAGGCCCAGCGGCTTGGCGTACAGCGGGCTGAGCGAGCCCATCGCCAGCACGTAGGCGTCGCCGCGGATGCGCTGGAAGCGGCCCTCGGCGTCGGTGGCCTCGACGTGCTCGATGCGCCCGCCGGCCTCGCGCAGCGCGGTCACGGTGTGGCTCATCAGGAACTGCACGCCGTCGATGCGGCAGCGCTCGACCAGCTCGCGGGCGAAGCGGTTGGCGTCGCCGGACTCGTCCTCGGCGGTGTAGGTGGCGCCGGCCAGTTGCGGGCGGATGTGGCGCAGCGCCGGCTCCAGGCGCACGGCCTCGTCGGCCGAGATCACGCGCCGGTCGCAGCCGAGGGCGCGCATCTGCGCGGCCGGGGCCTCGGCGCCATCGAACTCCTTCTGGCTCGTGTAGAAGTGCAGGATGCCCTGGGTGCGCTCGTCGTAGGCGATGTCGCGCTCGCGGCGCAGCGCCTGCAGCGTGTCGCGGCTGTAGGTGCCCAGGCGTACGATTTGCTCGATGTTGTGGCGCGTGCGCGCCGGCGTGCACTCGCGCAGGAACTGCAGGCCCCACAGCCACTGGCGCATGTCGGCGCGCAGGCGGAACAGCAGCGGCGCGTCTTCCTTGCCCAGCCACTTCAGCACCTTCAGCGGCGCGCTCGGGTTGGCCCAGGGCTCGGCGTGGCTGACCGAGATCTGCCCGCCGTTGGCGAAGCTGGTCTCGGCCGCGGGGGTGGCCTGGCGGTCGACGACGACGACGTCGTGGCCGAGCTGGCGCAGGAAGTAGGCCGAGGTCACGCCGAGCAGGCCGGCACCGAGGACGATGACTTTCATTTCCGCATCCTTTCGCCCGTGGGCGGGGTAGGGGTTTGTCTCCGTGCCGGCCTGCGTGCCCCCGATTCTTCGGGGCCTTCATCGACGCGTCACGGAAAGCATCGTAGGAGCCGCAAAGCCTCTCGTCCAATGCATTCTTTATTGAGTTTTGATGCGGTGGAAGTTATGCTTTTGTCATGACACTTGTACAGATGCGACACCTGATCGCCTTGGCCGAAACCGGCTCGTTCCGGCGTGCCGCGGAGCTGACCTTCCTGACCCAGCCGGCCTTCAGCCGCAGCATCAAGGCGCTGGAGGACGAGCTCGGCCAGCGCCTGTTCGACCGTCAGGGCTGGCGCAGCGAGCCCACGCCCTTTGGTCTGGAGGTGCTGCAGCGTGCGCGCCGCCTGGTACAGGAGGCCGACCATCTGAAGGAAGACGCCCGCCGCGTCCAGCAAGGGCAGACCGGGACGATCCGGCTGGGCCTGGGCTCGGGCCCGGGGGCGATCCTGACGCAGCCGCTGCTGCGCCACATGGCCACGCACCATCCGCGCGCGCACCTGGAGTTGTCGCGTGCCAACACGGTGCTGCTGACGCTGGCACTGCGCGAGCGACGCCTGGACGCGCTGGTGATCGATGCGCGCTCGCTGCCGCCCGCGCCTGATCTGGAGGTGCAGGCCGTCAGCGAACTGCGCGGTGCCTTCCTGTGCCGTCCCGAACATCCTTTGGCACAGCGCGGCGAGCCGGTCGGCTTCGACGAATTGCTCGCCTACCCCTTCGCCTCCACGCCCTTGAGCGACGAGATCGGCCGCCTGTTGGTCGAGCGCTACGGCCCGCGGGCCCACCTGGAGGACTGTGTCACGCTTCGCAGCGAAGAGATCGCCTCGCTGGTGGCTGTGGCCGAGGTCACCGACACCGTGGTGCTGACCACGCGCGCGGCCGCGCCCTCGCTGGTCGAGTTGACGCTGGATCCGCCGCTGCAGGCCAACGCCCGATTCGCGCTGGTGACGCTGGCCGGGCGATCAGAGCCGCCGCTGCTGCCCTTGCTGAAGACTCTGATCGTCGGCTGGCTGAAGGCTTGAGCGGGCGGCTCGAGGGGAACGCCTCACTTCATCATCTGCACCAGCACCAGCGAGATCCCGGGCACGGCCACCAGCAGCGCCAGGCGCAGCAGGTCGGCGGCGATGAAGGGTATGAGGCCGCGGAAGATCGTGCCCACCGCGACGTTCGGCAGGTTCGCCTTCAGCACGAAGACGTTCATGCCGATGGGCGGGGTGATCAGCCCGATCTCGGTGAGCACGACGACGACGATGCCGAACCAGATCAGGTCGAAGCCCTGCGCCACCAGCGTCGGCGTGAACAGCGGCACGAAGATCAGGATGATGGCCATCGAGTCCATCACGCAGCCCAGCACCAGGAAGACCGCCAGGATGGCCAGCAGGATGCCCATCTTCGACAGGCCCGAGCCCTGCACCATCTCCAGCAGCGCATCGGCCAGGCCGGAGAACGAGATCAGCTTGGCGAACAGCATCGCGCCGAACAGCACCACGTACAGCATGACCGAGGTGTTGGCGGTCTCGACGAAGATCTCGCGGAAGCTGCGCAGCGAGATGCGGCGCTGCACCAACGCGATGATCAACGCCATCCCGGCGCCGATGCCGCCGGCCTCGGTGGCGGTGAACACGCCCAGATACAGGCCGCCGATGACGATGAGGAACAGCAGACAGAAGGGCCAGACCCCCGACAGCGACTGCCACTTCTCGCGTGCCGACACCCGGTCGCCGCGCGGCGCTTCGTCGGGTCGCAGCACCGCGGTCAGGTAGACGGTGCCCATGTACATCAGCAGACCCAGCAAGCCGGGCAGCACCGCGGCGATGAACAGGTGGCCGATGTTGGTCTGCGTCAGGATGCCGTAGATCATCAGGATGATGGACGGCGGGATCAGGATGCCCAGCGTGCCGCCCGCGGCGATCGTGCCGGTGGCCAGACGCTCGGAGTATCCGTAGCGCTTCATGCTCGGGTAGCAGACCTTGGCCATGGTGGCGGCCGTGGCGAAGCTCGAGCCGCACACCGCGCTGAAGCCGGCGCAGGTGACGATGGTCGCCAGGGCCAGTCCGCCGCGCACGGCGCCCAGGAAGGCGTAGGCGGCGCGGAACAGGTCGTCCGAGATCCCGGTGCGCGACAGGATGTTGCCCATCAGGATGAACAGCGGCACGACGGCCAGTTCGTAGGAGAACACGGCCTCACTCAGGGTCATCGGCACCAGGGTGCGTGCGACCTCGAAGCCGTTGAGCGAGCCGATGCCGACGAAGGACACCACGAGCAGCGCGATGCCCAGGGGCACCCGTGCAAAGGCCAGCAGCAGCACCGTGGCCAGGGCGATCAGGCCGAGCGTCATGACACCACCTCTTCTTTCGGAGCGGCGCCGTGGCCGGCGCGCGACGGGTTGCGGACGAACAGCGCCGCCACGGCCGCCAGGGCGGTGGTGGCGCTGATGAAGTAGTAGGCCCAGCCGCGCGGGATGTTCAGCGCCTGGCTGACTTCCTTGATCTCGGCCGCTTCTTTCGCGGCGATCCAGAACTCGACGCTGATCACGGCCAGCGTGGCGGCCACCAGCAGGTTCACCACGACGTGCCAGGGTGCGAAGCGCGGCTTCAGCAGCCAGGCGTCGAGCAGGTCGATGCTCAGGTGCTCACGCCGCGCCGTCAGCAGCGGCAGGCCGGCGAAGACGATGAGCGCCATCAGGTGCTCGGTCAGGTCGTGGGCGCCGTAGACCGGCTTGTCGAAGAAGCGCCGTCCGATGACGTCGACGAAGGTCAACGCCACCATCACGAACAGCGTGGCCACCAGCAACGAGCCGACAAGGCGCTCTATGCGGGACAGCAAGGGGTTCATCGCGATGTCTCCTCGGGGTCTGCCCCGGTGGGGGCTTGTCAGGTGCAGGGCTTGCCTCTAGGCGCGCGCGCCCTTCGACAGGCTCAGGGCGAACGGTTGGGGTACGCGCCCTTCGACAGGCTCAGGGCGAACGGTTGGGGGTGTGCGCTCCCCACCCCGTTCGGGCTGAGCCTGTCGAAGCCCTGCGGCGTGCGCTGGTCGTCCGGCCCGACCGCACAGGGCAGTCGGGTCCGAGGCGTGCTTACTTCGCCAGTGCCTTGTACTGCTGCTCGTAGAACGCGAGCATGCCCTTCGGGTCCTTGACGCCGTAGGACGCGCCCTCGGCCGCCCACTCCTCGAGCATCTTGCCGCGCACGGCGCCGACACGGTCCAGCAGCGCTTTGGACGGCTCGCTGAAGGTGTGGCCGGCCGCGCGCAGCTTGGCCTCCGCCGCCTTGTTCTGCGCATCGAATTGCGCACCGAAGCGGCGCGACAGCGCCTCACCCGAGATCTTGGCGATCGCCTCGCGGTCGGCGGCCGACAGGCGGTTCCACTTGCCCTCGTTCATGGCGATGAAGAAGGTCCCGTCGTAGAAGCCGCCCGGGATCTTGGTGTGGTGCTTGAGCTTGTCCTCGACGCGGAAGTTCACCACCGACTCCATCGAGTGCAGCGAGGCGTCGATGACGCCGCTCTCCAGCAACTCGTAGGCCTTGGGTGCGGGCGCGGCGATGGGGATGGCACCGAGGTCCTCGAGCAGCCGCTTCTGGATCGGGCCGCCCATGCGCACCTTCTGGTTCCTCAGGTCTTCCAGGCTCGTCACCGGCTTCTTGCCATGGTTGATGACGCCGCCGCCGAGCATGCCCACGCCGAGCATGGTCACGCCCTTGTAGGCCTCGTTGTCCTGCAGGAAACGGCTGTAGGTCTGCCACAGCGCGACCGACGAGGCTTCGGCGTTCGAGCCGGCATACGGCAGCTCGGCGAACCACAGCGACTTGAAGCGGTCCGGCTCATAGGTGAAGTTGCCCCAGGTGATGTCGGCCACGCCCTTGCGCGCGAGCTCGAAGTGCTGGGCCGGGCCGCCCACGGGCTTGGGCAACACGCGCACCGTCACGCGGCCCTGCGTCACCTTGGACACCTCGGCCATCCAGGGCTCGAGGATGTCCTTGGTGATGAAGTGCGTCGGCGGCACCCAGTTCGACAGCGTCAGCGTGGTCTGCGCGCGGGCGGCGGGCACCGTCAGCGCGGCCGCGGCCATTGCCAGCAGGGTCAGGGCGGTCTTGCGGTTCAGGTTCGGGATCATCGTGGTCTCCAGGGATTGCGGGGGGAGGGGGACGCGGGTTCGGGGGCAACTCCTCGCGCGCGGCGTCAGGCGGCGAGGTAGGTGTGGGTGAGCTGCACCCAGTAGGCGCAGCCGATGGCGACGTTGTCGTCGTTGAAGTCGTAGCCCGGGTTGTGCACCATGCAGGCGCTCGCGACGTTGCCGTCGGCGCCGTCGCCGTTGCCGATGAACAGATAGCAGCCCGGTACGCGCTCGAGCATGAAGGCGAAGTCCTCGCTGGCGGTCAGCGCGGGGGCTTGCGGGTTGACGCGCTCGGGCCCCGCGATCGACAGCGCCACCTCGCGTGCCAGCGCGGTCTCGGCCGCGGTGTTGACCAGCACGGCATAGCCGTCCCGCCAGTCGACCTCGGCGCGCACGCCGAAGCTCTCGGCCTGCGCCGCCGCCAGCGCGTGGATGCGCTCGCGCAGCAGGCGCCGTACCTCGCGGTCGAGCGCGCGCACGCTCAGCTCGAGCGTGGCCGCGGCCGGGATCACGTTGTTGGCCTGCCCGGCGTGCAGCGCGCCCACCGTCACCACGGCGGCTGCCTGCGGATCGACGTTGCGCGCCACCAGGGTCTGCAACGCCATCACCAGGCTGGCCGCGGCCACCACCGGGTCGGCCGCCTTGTGCGGCATCGCGCCGTGGCCGCCGGTGCCGTGCAGCGTGATCGTGACGTTGTCGCTCGAGGCCATGGCCGCGCCCTCGCGCAGCCACAGGTGGCCCTGCGGTACGCCGGGCAGGTTGTGCATGGCGAAGACGGCGTCGCAGGGGAAGCGCTCGAACAGCCCGTCCTCCATCATCTTCAGCGCGCCGCCCGCGCCTTCCTCGGCGGGTTGGAAGATCAGGTGCACCGTGCCGTCGAAGTGGCCGTGCAGGGCGAGTTGGCGCGCGGCGGCCAGCAGCATCGCGGTGTGGCCGTCGTGGCCGCAGGCGTGCATGCGCCCGGCGCAGGCGCTGGCCCAGGGACGGCCCGAGGCCTCGGCGATGGGCAGCGCGTCCATGTCGGCGCGCAGGCCCAGGCGCCGGGTCGAGGTGCCGCGCTTGAGCGTGCCGACGACGCCGGTGCCGCCCAGGCCGCGATGAACCTCATAGCCCCAGAGGGCCAGCTTCTCGGCGACGAGCGCGGCGGTGCGGTGCTCCTGGAAGGCGAGTTCCGGGAAGCGGTGGATCTCCCGCCGCAGCGAGATGAATTCCTCCACCTCCGGCAGCAATCCTTCGAGCATCTGACCCATCGGGGACTCCATGTGTGCGGGGCGTCGGCCTGCCACGGGCGCAGGCTCGCGCTGGACGCGCGCGCCGCGCGCGTCCGGGTTTCGGATCGGGGGATGTCAGCCGGCCGCGTGTGCCGCCGGCCCGGCGCTCACTGCGCCTCGAGCTTGATCGCCCTGGCGATCGCGCGGAAATTCGCGGTCTGGCGCTCGAACTCGCGCTGCGCCTCGGCGGCGGTCAGCATCGTCGGCACCCGACCGCCGAGGTTCTCCAGCTTCTGGCCCGCCTCGGTGTCGCCCATCGCGGTGGCGAGGTGGCGGTTCAGCGCCACGACCACGGCCTCGGGCGTGGCGCGGGGCACGAAGTAGCCCGTCCAGGTGTCGAAGGCGAAGTCCTTGACGCTCTGACTCTCGCTGACGGTGGGGTAGCGCTCGAGGAAGGGCGCCTCGGGCTTGCCCGGCTGCGCCATCGTCGCGAGCACCTTGTACATGCCCTTGTCGACGAAGGACGGCAGGCGCGAGTCGACCACGAAGAAAGCGACGTCGACCAGATTGGCGGCCAGATCCTGCTGGGCCGGTGCGAAGCCCCGGTAGGGCACGTGCACCATCTGTGCGCCGATGGTGTGCGCGAAGTGCGCGCCCACCACGTGATAGAAGGAGCCGATGCCCACGCTGGCATAGGTCAGCGGCTTGCCCTCGGCATCCGCCTTGCGAGCCAGCGCCACCAGTTCGTCGATCGTGTTGGCCGGCAACCCCGGCCGCGCCAGCACCGCCATCGGGAAGCTGCCGATCATCTGCACCATGCGCCAGTCCTCGGCCCGGTACCTGATCGACCGCAGGGCCAGGGGCGCCAGGATCAACTCGTTCGGCGAGCCCTGGTAGACCAGGTGCCCGTCAGCCGGTGCGTTCAGCACCTTCTGCGCCCCGATCGATCCTGAAGCGCCCCCGAGGTTTTCGACCAGCACGTTGCGCCCCACCGCGCGGGCCAGCGGCCGCTCGACCATGCGCGCGATCACGTCGGACAAGCCGCCGGCCGGGTAGGGCACCAGCAGCGTCACGGGCTTCGAGGGAAAGGTCTGCGCGGCTGCACCCCCGGCCAGCAGCGTGGCGGCCCAGGCGCCCGCGGTACGGGCCAACAGGGCGCGTCGGCCCGGGTTCGACAGGTGTGGGGTCTGCATGGCTTGTCTCCTGCGGACCGGCGCCGCTGTTTGTCGGTCGCCGTTGGGGGGTCGATGAGGGTGCACCGGCACCGTCCGGCGCCTTCTCTTGCCTGCATGAGGCGCCTTGGACGGAATGAATGCTATGCGGGCATGACTGACAAGTCCAATGCATCTTTTATTGAGTATCGATGCGTCTGGATCATCGTTTGGCCATCCGACCCGCGATGCGGTGTCTTGCAGCCGATCGACCTCCGCCCCTGCACCCTCACTCGATGTTCTGCACCTGCTCGCGCATCTGCTCGATCAGCACCTTCATCTCCACCGACAGCGCAGTGAGTTCGAGCGCGGCCGATTTCGAGCCCAGGGTATTGGCTTCCCGGTGCAGTTCCTGGATCAGGAAGTCCAGGCGCTTGCCGACCTCGCCGCCGCGCGCGAGCAGGCGCTCGATCTCGTCGAGGTGGGCGCCCAGGCGGGACAGCTCCTCGGCGACGTCGATGCGGATCGCGTAGGTGGCGGCTTCCTGTAGCGCGCGTTCCTGCAGGGCCTGTGGCGTCAGTGCGCCCGGGGACGCGACGGCGCCCGCGCCCGGGGGGGTGCCGGTGGGGCGGGTGGCGTCTGTGGCGGTGTCGGCGCCTTGCAGCGCCTCCTGCCAGCGCTCGAGGAAGCGCGCCTGCTGGCGTTGCACCACGGCAGGGATCAGCGGCGCGGCGCGTGCGGCTGCATCGCGCAGCGCGGCGATGCGTTCGAGCAGCATGGCCTTCAGCTTGGCGCCTTCGCGCGCGCGGGCCCTGACGAGCGCGTCCAGGCACTGCGCGGCGGCGTCGAGCACGGTGTCTTCCGCCGGGAGCTCGCCGCCGGGTTCGCGGCACCACTGGAGCGCCTCGTGCACTGATAGGGTATGCGCATCGGGCAGGTGCGCTTGGACCGCGGCTTGCAGACGCCCGAGCTGGACCAACCGCTCGTCACTCGGCGACGGCAGGGTGCCCGAGGTGGTGTGGGTCGAGCGAAGTGACACCCTCAACTCGACCTTGCCACGGCGCAGCGTGGCGCCGACGCGCTCGCGCAGCGCAGGCTCGAGCGCGCGCAGTTCGTCGGGCAGCTTCAGGCTCAGGTCGAGGAAACGGCCGTTGACCGAGCGCGCCTCGACGCTGGCTTCGATCGCCTCGGGCCCGGCGCCCCGGGAGGCGACGCTGGCGTAACCGGTCATGCTGTGTATCGTCATGGGGGTTTCTGTCTGTTCGGGGGGCCGACGGCTCCGTGGTGGCGGACCGTGTCGGTCCGGCCGTCAGTTCAGGGACGCCGCGCCGTGTCGTGTCGTGCCGGGACGAGATGGGACGGGAAGGGACGGGACGGGACGGGCAGGGTCCGTGGGAAGGTGACGCCCAGGAATTATCGGCAGTGGTGGGGTCGCCGATATGCGTGTCGGCGCGAACGGTGCGGTAACCTCGCTCTCCCGATTTTCCGATCGCCCCGATCCGGTGGTCGTCGTCCAGGAGACTTTCCCCGATGAGTGCCCTTGTCCGCAGCGGCGGCCGTCCGGCCGCGGCCTTGCGTCCGGTGACGCTGGAGCGTCACCACACCCGCCACGCCGAGGGTTCGGTACTCGTGTGCTTCGGCCACACCCGCGTGCTGTGCACCGCTTCGGTGGAGGAGAAGGTGCCGCCGCACAAGCGCGGCAGCGGCGAGGGCTGGGTCACGGCGGAGTACGGCATGTTGCCGCGCAGCACCCACACGCGCAGCGACCGCGAAGCCGCGCGCGGCAAGCAGAGCGGCCGCACGCAGGAGATCCAGCGCCTGATCGGGCGCTCGATGCGCAGCGTCTTCGACCTGTCGGCGCTGGGCGAGCGCACCATCCACCTCGACTGCGACGTCATCCAGGCCGACGGCGGCACCCGCACCGCCGCCATCACCGGCGCCTTCGTCGCTGCGCACGACGCCGTGACCTGGCTGCTCGGGCAGGGTCGCATCGCCACCTCGCCGATCCGCGACTTCGTCGCTGCCGTGTCGGTGGGCATCGTCCAGGGCACGCCGATGCTCGATCTGGAATACACCGAGGACTCGGCCTGCGACACCGACATGAACGTCGTCATGACGGGCGCGGGTGGCTTCGTCGAGGTGCAGGGCACGGCCGAAGGGGTGCCTTTCACGCGGGCCGAGATGGACGCGCTGCTGGGGCTGGCCGCCGGCGGCATCGGCGAACTGGTGCGGCTGCAGCGGCAGTCGCTGGGGCTGCCGGCATGAGGCGGTCATGTCCCCTGTGGCTGGCCGGGGCCGCCGCCCGGGTCGCCCGGCCCGGGGCCCTGAAGAAGCCTGCGCGATTGGCACCGAAGGCCTGGCCTGTGCCGCTTGCGCGGGGGTGTTCGCGATGAGCAAGCTGCGCCTCGTCCTCGCCTCCAACAACGCGAAGAAGCTGCTTGAGCTGCGCGCGCTGCTGGGCGCGCTGCCGGTGGAATTGGTGGCTCAGGGCGCGCTCGGTATCGCCGAGGTCGAGGAGCCGCACGCCACCTTCCTGGAGAACGCGCTGGCCAAGGCGCGCCATGCCGCGCGCGCCGCCGGCGGCCCGGCGATCGCCGACGACTCCGGCCTGTGCGTGCACGCGCTGGGCGGCGCGCCCGGCGTCGTCTCGGCGCACTGGGCGGGCGTCGTCGCGCCGCAGCCCGACCGCGAGGCCACGCGCCGCGTGCAGGACGCTGCCAACAACGCGCTGCTGCTGCAGCGCCTGCAGGGCGTGGCCGACCGCCGCGCGCGCTTCGTCAGCGTGCTGGTGGCCGTGCGCGCCCACGACGACCCCGAGCCGCTGGCCGCCTTCGGCCGTTGGGAGGGCGAGCTCCTCGCCGAGCCGCGCGGCGCGGCCGGCTTCGGCTACGACCCGCTGATGTGCATCCCCGCCCTCGGCCGCACCGTGGCCGAACTCACTGCGGAAGAGAAGAACCGCATCAGCCACCGTGCCCAGGCAGCGGCGCAGATGGCGGTGCTGCTGCGCGAGGCCTGGCGCCTCGAAGACGCCAGACCATGAGCGCTCCGGGCCGCCCTGAAGCGGTTGTCGGCACGATGCCCCAGCGCCTCGATCCGCCCCCTTCCGGCGAGTCGGCGTTGTCACAGGCTTTGACGCCGTCGGCGTCCGCGCCATGGCAGGACGTGACGGCCCGCCACCAGCGTCCCGGCACGCTGCAACTGCGCGAGCTTCCGCCGCTGTCGCTGTACGTGCACCTGCCCTGGTGCCTGAAGAAGTGCCCCTACTGCGACTTCAACTCGCACGAGCACGCGCGCGAGGGCCTGCCCGAGGCGCGCTACCTGCAGGCGCTGCGGGCTGACCTCGAGTCCGCGCTGCCGCTGGTGTGGGGGCGGCGCGTGGGCACGGTCTTCATCGGCGGCGGCACGCCCAGCCTGTTCTCGCCCGAGGGCATCGAGCGCCTGCTGGCCGACGTGCGCGCGCTGCTGCCGCTGGAGCCCGGGGCCGAGGTCACGCTGGAGGCCAACCCCGGCACCTTCGAGCGCGAGCGCTTCCGCGCCTTCCGCGCCGCCGGCGTGACGCGGCTGTCGGTGGGCGTGCAGAGCTTCGACGACGCGGCGCTGCAGCGCCTGGGCCGGGTGCACAGCGGCCCTCAGGCCCGCGCCGCGCTGGAGGAGGCGGCCGCCGCCTTCGACACCTTCAACATCGACCTGATGTACGCGCTGCCCGGCCAAGGCCTGCCCGCGCTCGCGGCCGACCTGGACGCGGCGCTGGCCTTCGCGCCGCCGCACCTGTCGGTCTACCACCTGACGGTCGAGCCCAACACGCGGTTCGCTCTCGCGCCCCCGCGCGACCTGCCCGACGAGGACACCGCGGCGCAGATGCTGGACCTGATCGTCGAGCGGACCGGCGCCGCCGGCCTGTCGCGCTACGAGGTCTCGGCCTTCGCGCGCGCCGGGCACCGCTGCCGCCACAACCTGAACTACTGGCAGTTTGGCGACTACCTCGGCATCGGCGCCGGCGCGCACGGCAAGCTCAGCTTCGCGCACCGCATCGTGCGCCAGGTGCGCTGGCGCGAGCCGGCCACCTATGTCGAGCGCGCGCTGGCCGGCCAGCCGGTGTCCAACGAACACGAGGTCGCGCGCCGCGACCTGCCGTTCGAGTACGCGATGAACGCGCTGCGCCTGCGCGACGGTTTTGCGGTCGAGGACTTCTGCGCGCGCACCGGCTTGCCGGTATCGGCGCTTGGGTCAGCGCTGAGCCAGGCGCAGGCGCGTGGACTGATCGAAGACGCCATCGGCAGCCCTGACGGGCGTATCGTGCCGACCGCGCGCGGTTTCGATTTCCTCTCGGATCTGCAGGCTCTGTTCCTGCCTTCTGCGGAGGGACGCGCTGCTAGACTGCCCGCCGGAACGCTGCCATGACCGAACCTCAGCCCGTCGAAGGTGCCACGCACCGCGGCCGCATCACCGCCATCACCAGCGGCAAGGGCGGCGTGGGCAAGACCTTCCTGTCGGCCAACCTGGCGGCGGCACTCAGCCGCCAGGGCGAGCGGGTGCTCGTGCTGGACGCCGACCTCGGGCTGGCCAATCTGGACGTGGTGCTGAACCTGTTCCCTAAGATCACGCTGCACGACGTCTTCACTGGGCGCAGTTCGGTGGACGAGGCCATCCTCGCCGGGCCGGGCGGCTACTCGGTGCTGCTGGCCGGCTCCGGCATGGTCGAGTACTCGCGCCTGACACCAGAGGTCCGCGATCAGTTGCAGCAGGTCATCGAGGAGGTCGCGCCGCGCTTCGACCGCGTGCTGCTCGACACCGGCGCGGGCATCTCCGACGTCGTGCTGTACACCGTCTCGCTGGCGCAGCAGGTGCTGGTCGTGGCCACGCCCGAGCCCACCTCGCTGACCGATGCCTACGCGACGATCAAGGTGTTGGCGATGACGCAGCAGCGCTACCGCCCGCAGTTGGTTGTCAACCAGGTGCGCAAGGCAGGCGAGGGACGCGCGGTGCGCCAGCAACTGCAGACCGTGATCGACCGCTACGTCAGCCCGACGCTGCCCGAGCCGGTGACGATCGAGCTCGTCGGCGAGGTGCCCATCGATCCCAGCGTGCGCGAGGCCGTGCTCAAGCGTGAACTTCTGATGAATCGTCAGCCCAAGGCGCCGGCCGCGCTGGCGCTGAACCTGCTGGCCAGCCGGCTGCGCGCCTGATGTCGGACGATCCCGACGCGGTGCCGGAGGGCCCGACGCCCTTCGAGCGTTTGGGTGGGGAGTCGGGTGTGCGCGCCCTGGTCGACCGCTTCTACGACCTGATGGATCTGGAGCCAGCGTATGCTGGCATTCGGGCACTGCATCCAGCGGATCTGTCCGGCTCGCGCGACAAGCTGTTCTGGTTCCTGTGCGGCTGGCTCGGCGGGCCCGACCTCTACATCTCGCGCTTCGGCCATCCACGCCTGCGGGCGCGCCACCTGCCCTATGCGATCGGCATCGCAGAGCGTGACCAGTGGATGGCTTGCATGATGCAGGCCATGCAGGAGCAGGCGGTCGATGCGCAGCTCGCGCAGCGGCTGACGCAGGCCTTCTTCGGTACGGCCGACTGGATGCGCAACCGCGGGAGTTGACGCGATCGGTGCTTCCGCGCGGGGTCGGGCGTTGCGGCGCAGGCGGTTCACACCACTCGTACGGGTCCTACGGGTCGCATGTGCCCCAAGGGCCCTCGGCCGCGTGGCGGCGATGACGAGGGTGACCGTGTCGGACACGCGTTGCCCACGGCCTACAGCAGCGCCTCCGGCACGATCAGGCTGAACAGTCTGGACAGCGCGCGCCGCCACAGCGCTGCCTGCGGCTCGTGCAGCACCCGGTGCCGGTCCCCGTTGTCTTCGGCCTCCCATGCCAGATGTGACACGTCGGGGGTGTCGTCTACCCAGCGGACCCGCCAGGCCCGCGTCGGCGCCACGGCCTCGTCGAAGCGGCGCGCCAGGGCCTGGCCCAGGATGGGACTGTCGACCCACAATCCGATCTCGGTGTTGCTCATCCGTGATCGGGGGTCCAGGTTCATCGAGCCGACCAGCACTTGTTCGCGGTCGATGACGATGGCCTTGGCATGCAGGTGGGCGCCGGAGGTGCGCCCCGGTCGTCGCCAGCCCTCGGCGTCGACGTCGTCGGGACGCATCTCATGCAGTTCCACGCCGGCGCGCGCCAGCGCATCCCGGTAACGGGCGTAGCCGGCGTGCACCAGGGGCAGGCGGTCGGCCGAGGCCAGCGAGTTGGTGAGCACGCGCACCCGCACCCCGCGGCGAACGAGTGTGGCGAGTTCCTCGACGCCGCGCCGCCCGGGAACGAAGTAGGGTGACACCAGCAGGACCTCGTTGCGCGCGCGGACCAGACGCGTGCGGATCGCAGTCGGGAACAGCGACCGTGCGGCCAGCGACGGGAGTGTCGAGGTCCGATCGTCGCCCGGATCGCGCTCGGCCGCATCGGCTGCGATCTTCTCCGGCCCATCGTCGACGACCTCGGCGACGGCCGGAACCATTGCCAACTCGCCGCGCTTCAGGGCGCGCGCGAACCGGCTGTCGCGCAACTGGCGCGCATAGGCCGAGTCGCGGAAGGACCCGTCCGCATCGAGCAGCCGATGCTGGAGTTCGGCAGGCGCGCTCGACTGCTCGTGCGCGGGCAGCGCCAGGGCCTGCATCGGCACCGCCCAGGGGCTGTTCCAGTAGCGGTCGAAACTGTCCGACAGCCGCGCCACCACCGGCCCGGCGGCCAGCAGGTCCAGGTCGGCGAAATTGAGCTCGCGCCCAGCGTCGAAGTACTCGTCGCCCAGGTTCCGACCGCCCGTCACCGCCATCGCGTTGTCGGCGATCCAGAGCTTGTTGTGCATGCGACGGTTCAGTTGCGCCGCGCGAGCGAGCCCTTCGACGATGTGCCAGAAGCCGGGCGATCCACGGGTGGCGAAGGGGTTGAACAGCCGGACCTCGACACCCGGAATACGTGCCAGCGCGATGAACAGCGGGTCCCGGCCCATGGCGTCCAGGTCGTCGACGAGCAGCCGCACGCGCACGCCGCGCCGGGCCGCTTGCACGACGCGTGCCAACAGCAACTGCGTCGTCGCATCGGGGCGCACGATGTAGTACTGCAGGTCCAGCGTGTGCTGCGCCGCATCGGCCAGGGCCGCACGGGCGGCCAGCGCCTCGTGGCCTGCGAACAGGGCCAGGAAGCCTGAGCGGCCCCGGGTCTCGGCCCAGAGATCCGGATAGGCGCGCGCGAGCGCACTGCGCGCCGGATGCGGCCAGGCCAGCGACCGCGGGCCCTGCGGCTCGAGGGGGGGCGTCGTGCAGGCGCCGAGCGCGAGCGCGCACACCAGCAGCAACACCCGAGCGAGGCTCACCGGACGCGCCGCAACGCTCGCGGCGCAGCGCCTGTGATGCGGCGGCGGCGTGGTTGATCCCATCTGCTTCGCGATCCCTGAATCCCGAGCCTCACATTGGCCCGCGGATCGCGGCGGCGCCGTACGCGCGCCGTCAATGCGCGCGCAGATCGGTGCCCTGTGCGGACAGCCGCTGTGCGGAAATTCAGGGCGGCGCCAGCCGGTAGCTCGCCGGCGTGCGCGACAGCTTCACCGGCGAGGCCACGCCACGGTAGTCCTGCCCGATCGAGACCACCATGCCGCGGTGGGCGGTGTGCGGATCGGCCAGCGCCGTGGGCACGTCCTGGATCGGGGCGCAGGGCACGCCGGCGCGTACCAGGCGGTCGGCGAGCTCGCGCACGTCGGCGGCGGCCAGCGCGGCCTCGAGCCGCTCCTTCAGGGCCACGCGGTGGACCGAGCGCTGGCCGTTGGTGGCAAAGCGCGGGTCGGTCGGCAGATCGTCGGCGCCGATCATCCGGCACAGCGTCGCGAACTGGCGGTCGTTGCCCACCGCCAGGAAGATCTTGCCGGTGGCCGTGGCGTAGGTGTCGTAGGGGCAGATGTTGGGGTGGGCGTTGCCGCTGCGCCGCGGCACGCGGCCGTCGAGCAGATGGTTCGCGGCGTGCGGGTGCAGCAGCGACAGCCCGGCGTCGTACAGCGCGACCTCGACGACTTGGCCGCGCCCGCTGCGCTGGCGCTCCTGCAACGCCATCAGGATGCCGATGGCGGTGTTCAGGCCGGTGACCATGTCCACCACCGGCAGGCCGACGCGCAGCGGCTCGCCGCCGCGCTCGTCGGGCTCGCCGTTGACGCTCATCAGCCCGGCCAGCGCCTGGATCGCGGCATCGTAGCCAGGCAGCCCGCCCATCGGGCCGTCGGCGCCGAAACCGGTGACGCGGGCGTAGACCAGGCGGGGGAAGCGCTCGCACAACACCTCGGGGCCGAAGCCCCACTTCTCCATCGTGCCGGCCTTGAAGTTCTCGACCACGACATCGGCGTCCGCCAGCAGCGCCCACAGCGCCTCGCGCGCGGCCGGCTGGGTCAGGTCCATGGTGCAGCCGCGCTTGTTGCGGTTCAGCCCGAGGAAGTAGGACGCCCGGCCGTGCGTGTCGAAGGGCGGGCCCCAGCCGCGCGTCTCGTCGCCGCCGGGCGGCTCGATCTTCAGCACGTCGGCGCCATGATCGGCCAGGATCTGGGTGCAGTAGGGCCCGGCCAGCACGCGCGAGAGGTCGACGACGCGCACGCCGGCGAGCGAGCCGGGCGCCGTGACGGCCGGCGCCAGGGGGTCCGTGCGGGGGAGAGGTGCGGATTCGCTCATGATCGGTGTCGTTCCAGGTGTTCGCGCAGCGCCGACAGGCAGTCGTCGGTGGCGTCGGTGGTGAGCCAGTGGCTGGCTCCGGGCAGCTCCACCAGGCGCGAGTGCGGCAGTCGGGCGGCCAGCACACGGCCGTTGTCAGGCGGGATGAGGGCGTCCTGCAGGCCGTGCATCACCAGCGTGGGCATGGCCAGGCGCGGCAGTTGGAGGTAGGCCGACCAGTAGATCAGCCCGTAGAGCTGCGCCCGGTAGTCGCGTGGTGAGGGCTGGTGCGCGATGCGCACCAGCGCGTCCTCCTCGAACAGCGCGTCCGGTGTCTCCTGCGCGTAGGTATAGGGACGCATCGCGCGCAGGCTCTCCTCGGCCGACATGTGCGCCTTGTCGAACAGCAGCTTGCGCACCGGCGCAGTGGCCTGCACGGCCCACGGGCCGCCGCTGTGCGTGCCCAGCAGGCTCAGCGTGCGCACGCGCTCGGGGAAGTCGATGGCGAACTGCTGCGAGATCATCCCGCCCATCGAGAAACCGATGACATGCGCGCTGCGCACGCCGGCGGCCTCCATGACGGCGGCGATGTCGGCGGCCATCGACGAGACGCGATGGACGACGAAGAAGGGCACGCGCGTCAGCCCCGCGCCCCGGTTGTCCAGCAGGATCACGCGGTGCGTGCGGGCCAGCAGGGGGGCGATGCGGAACCACATCGTCGAACTGCAGCCCAGCCCCATCACCAGCACCACCGGCTCGCCCTGCCCGAGCGAGGTCCAGTGGATACGAGCGTCGGGTCGGTGGACGTAGGGCATCGTGGGCAAATACAGGGCCTCAACCGGGTGGGAACCCGGTTGTCGGGGAGGGGTCGGAGCGGGAAGGGCTGGGCGTACACCCCGGCCGTATCACCCGACACCGCGTGCGCGGTTCGTCTGGGCGGCCGGGGCGGCGTCCAGATGCTCAGTTCATCTGCGTGACGAACTTGGTGTTCAGGTAGCCGTCGTAGGTCTCGAGGCCACCCTCGCTGCCGATGCCGCTGTCCTTGATGCCGCCGAAGGGCGTCTCGGCCAGCGCCAGACCCAGGTGGTTGATCGTCACCATGCCCGCCTCGAGCCCGGTGGACAGCGCATGTGCGTTGCGGTTGGAGCCGGTGAAGGCGTAGGCCGCCAGGCCGAAGGGCAGGCTGTTGGCGCGCTGCAACACCTCGTCGACGGTCTTGAAGCGCAGGATGCCGGCCACCGGGCCGAAGGGTTCCTCGGTCATCAGGCGCGAGTCTTCCGGCAGGTCGGCGATGACGGTGGGCGAGAAGAAGTTGCCCACGCCGGGGATCGGCGCGCCGCCGGTGAGCACGCTCGCGCCGCGCTCGCGCGCGTCGTCGACAAAGCCGGCCACGGCACCGACGCGGCGCTGCTGCGCAAGGGGGCCCATCCGGGTGTCGGGCAGCAGCCCGTCGCCGACCTTCAAGGCCTGCGTCTTGCCCACGAAGTCGGCGACGAAGCGGTCGTAAACGCCTTCCTGGATGTAGAAGCGCGTCGGCGAGATGCACACCTGCCCGGCGTTGCGGAACTTGAACGGCACCATCAGCTTGACGGCGAGCTCGATGTCGGCATCGTCGCAGACGATCACCGGGGCGTGGCCGCCCAGCTCCATCGTGCTGCGCTTCATCAGGCCGGCGGCCTTGGCTGCAAGCATCT
>CAZFVH010000070.1:0-25730 GCA_964522465.1 uncultured Rubrivivax sp.
CGATGCTGTCGTACCAGCCCCAGGGGCGGTGCACCTTGCGGTGCAGGGTGTGCTCGGGGCGCTGCTGGCGATCGAGCGAGGCCACGATCTGGCGCACCTGCTGGCTGTGCGTACGGTCGCTGACGAGGACGGCGTCGGGGGTCTCGACCACGACCAGGTCCTTCACGCCGATGAGGCCGACCAGGCGGCTGGTGGCGTGGATCAAGGAGTCATGGCTGTCGTGCAGCAGCACGTCCCCGGTGGCGGCGTTGCCTTGCGCATCCCTGGGTGCTGTCTCCCAGACAGCATCCCAGGCGCCCAGGTCGTTCCAGCCGGCGGCCAGCGGCACCATCTGCACGGCGATGTCGCTGCCCGGGCATTTCTCCATCACGGCGTAGTCGATCGACTCGGCCGGCACGCGCGCGAAGGCCTCGGCCTGCGGCCGCACGAAGGCCGCGTCGGTGCTGCGGGCATCGAAGGCGATCTGCGTGGCGTGCGCGATATCGGGGCGGAAACGCTCGAGCGCCTTCAGCCAGGTGCTGGCGCGCAGCACGAAGATGCCGCCGTTCCAGAAGTAGCCGCCCTCGGCCAGATAGGCGGTGGCGGTGGCCAGATCGGGCTTCTCGACGAAGCGCGCGATGCCGAACACGCCGTCGGGTGGCAGGGCAGGCGCGGTTGGGGCCTTGCGCGTGCGCCGCTTGCGGCGTGGCGGCACGGCCGCCTCGCCTTCGGCCAGCGGGGCCGGCAGCTCCTCGGCGGTGGCCTCTTCCGGCACGGCCGGCAGCGCCGCCTGCAGGTAGCCGAAGCCGGTTTCGGGGCGGTCGGGCTGGATGCCCAGCGTCACGACCGCGCCGCGTGCGGCCGCCAGCGCCGCGCGTGCCAGGGCCTGGGTGAACGCCGCCGGATCGGCCACCGAGTGGTCGGCTGGGGTCACGACCAGTACCGGGTCCTCGCCGGCGTGCACCGCCTGCAGGGCGGCCAGGGTCAGCGCCGGCGCGGTGTTGCGCCCGGCGGGCTCGAGGATCAGCGCCGAGGGCTCGCAGCGGGCCTCGCGCAGCTGGTCCAGCACCAGGAAGCGATGCGCCTCGTTGCCCACCACGATGGGCGCGGCCACGCGCAGTGCCGTCGCCGCCGTCGTTGTCGTGGCGCCGGCCTCGGGCGGCAGATCGGTGTCGCGCAGCGCGGCCAGGCGCAGCGCCGCCTGCTGCAGCAGGCTTTGGTTGCCGTGCAGGATCAGGAACTGCTTGGGGTAGCCGGCACGCGACAGCGGCCACAGCCGTGTGCCGGAGCCGCCGGCCATGATGACGGGTTGGATGTCGAGGACCATGGGTTCCCGGGGTGGGCTTTGCAGCGTAGGGCGGGATTGTGGTCCAGGACGATCCCGCCTGAGCCTCGCGGGCTCTGATCGGTTCAGTCGGCGCCGTCGTAGCCCTCGGGGTTGCGCGACTGCCAGCGCCAGCTGTCCTCGCACATGCGCGCCAGATCGCGCTGCGCCTGCCAGCCCAGCGTGGTGCGGGCCAGTGTCGGGTCGGCCCAGCAGGCGTCGACGTCGCCCGGACGACGGGGGACGACGCGGCAGGGCACGGCGCGGCCGCTGGCGCGCTCGTAGGCGTGCACGACGTCGAACACGCTGCTGCCCTGGCCGGTGCCCAGGTTCACGGTCAGCGTCGCGCCGCCGTCCAGCAGGTGGCGCAGCGCTGCGACGTGGCCTTCGGCCAGGTCGACGACGTGGATGTAGTCGCGCACGCCGGTGCCGTCGGGCGTGTCGTAGTCGTCGCCGTAGACGCTGAGCGCCTCGCGCCGGCCTACCGCCACCTGGGCCACGTAGGGCATCAGGTTGTTGGGGATGCCGCGCGGGTCTTCGCCGATTAGGCCGCTGTCGTGCGCGCCCACCGGGTTGAAGTAGCGCAGGCAGGCGGTGCGCCAGGCGGGATCGGCCTGTCCGAGGTCGCGCAGGATCTGCTCACCGATGAGCTTGGTCTGACCGTAGGGGCTGGCCGCCGACAGCGGTGCGTCCTCGCGGATGGGCAGCGACTGCGGGCGTCCGTAGACGGTGGCGCTGGAGCTGAAGACGATGCGCCGCACGTCGTGCGCCTGCATGGCCCGGCAGGTCTGCACCAGTGCGCCGAGGTTGTTGCCGTAGTAGTCCAGCGGCTGGCTCACCGATTCGCCCACCGCCTTCAGCGCCGCGAAGTGCACGACGGCGTCGATGCGGTGGCGCTGCAGCAGGCCGTGCATCGCCGCCGCGTCGGCCACGTCCAGCCGCTCGAACACCAGCGGCCCGGCGCCCAGGCGCTGCAGGCGCTCCAGCACCCGCGGCGAGCTGTTGCACAGGTTGTCGACGCCGACCACGTCGAAGCCCGCCTCGCGCAGCGCGAGCCAGGTGTGCGAGCCGATGTAGCCGGTCGCGCCGGTGAGCAGGATGGTGGCCATGGCGGGATTATTGGCGTGGCGGGGTGCCTTGGGGCGGCCCACGGCGGGCGGATGGGGGTCCGAGCCGGTCAGAACCAGCCCACGCGGGCCGCGCAGCCCAGCGTGGTCGCACGCCAGTCGCTGCCCAGGGTGGCACCGGCGCGGCGCTCTTCCTGCGCCAGGTCGCAGCCGAGGTCCAGCGCTCGCGCCGCACGCCAGCGCAGGCCGACGGCCAGCCGGTCGGTGCGGTCGCGGCCCTCGGTGATCGTGACCGTCCCGCCGCCGACGGTGCGCGTGAGCAGGTCGCGCCGCGTCGTCTCGGCGCTGGCGCGCAGCACGGTGCGGGCGGTCAGCGTGTGCTCGGCCTGCAGCGTCAGGCGGTCGAGCACGCGGCTGTCGTCGACGGCCGCGCCCGCCGGCGGGCGGCCCGCGCCGCCGAAGCGCTCGACGTAGGCGTCCTGGCCCAGCTCGCGCACCCCGCTGAGGGTGAGCGTCAGGCGCCCACCGGCCTGCCAGCGCCAGCGTGCGGCGCCGGTCCAGCCGGAGAAGTTGCGCTCGCGTGCCAGGTCGTAGCGCGTGCGCTCGGGGCTGATGCGCAGGTAGACCTCGCTGCCGCCGCTGGGCGTGAGTTCGGCGCTGAGGTCCAGGGCGTGGCTGCGATAGCGCTCGCCATCGCTCGGGTAGTGACCGCGCGTGTGGCGCCAGGCGGCACCCACGGTGGTGGCGCCGGTGTGCTGCCAGCGCGCGCCGAGGGTGGCGGTGTCGGCGCGCAGCTCACTGGCGGCGGAAGCCGCTGACGAGTAGTCGACCGATCGTGTGGCGAGTGCGGCCTCGGCCGTCAGCCGGGTGACCACGCCCAGGCGGGCCGTGGCCGAGGCGTCGGCCTGCGTCTGCAGGTCGCGTGTGGTCGCGCCGGCGACCACGGCCGCGTCGTAGGGTCGCAGCGAGCGGGCGTGGCCGGCCTGCAGCCGCCCGGACAGGCGGTGCACTGTGGCCCAGTCCCAGGCGGCTGACAGCGCGTGCCCCTCGTGGTCGAGGGCCGTGTTGTCGGCGTGGCGCACGACGTCCAGCGTGGCGTCGGCGCTCAGGCGCTGGCGGCTGAAGGTGGTGTCGACGCCGCCGGCCAGCGTGGTCGTCGAGACGGTGTCGCTGCGGCCGAGCCCTGGCCCGGGCGATGTGCCGGAGGGCAGTCGGTACAGGTTGGTGTCGTGTGCGAGCGACTGCGTGATGCTGGCGGTCCACGGCCGCTCCTGCGCGCCGGCGGGCCCGGCGACCCACACCGCGACGCAAAGGGCCAGGCCAAGCCCGGCGCGCCACGCCTTGACGGGGTGGCGGGTGCGGGCGGGTGGTGGGGGGCGCCGCAGGCGACTCGGACGGCCCGGGCGCAGCGGCGCAGGGGCGGGCGTGGTGGGTGGGCCGGGCAGGGGGTGCAGGATAGGAGAGGTGGGCGATGTGCGCGAGGTGGGCAAGGGGCCCCGGGTGTGCGGGGGGCGCAGGGTGCGCAAGATGGGGCGGGCGGGCAGGGCGGGCGCGGGGGGTGTGTCGGGCATGGGTGAAGGGGCTTGTGGGAAAGACTCTCAGGCTCTCAGTACGCCTGCCGGTCGGCCAGCATCAGCAGGGCCGTGCGCAGGACGATGCGCAGGTCCAAGCCCAGCGACCAGTGGCGCAGGTACTCGAGGTCGTGCGCGACGCGGTCGCGCATCTTGTCCAGGGTGTCGGTCTCGCCGCGGTGGCCGTGGATCTGGGCCCAGCCGGTGATGCCGGGCTTGACCTTGTGGCGCACCATGTAGGGCCCGATCAGACGCCGGTAGGCCTCGTTGTGCGCGACCGCGTGCGGCCGCGGGCCGACGATGCTCATGCGCCCTTGCAGCACGTTGAAGAACTGCGGCAGCTCGTCCAGCGAGGTGCGACGGATGAAGGCGCCGAAGGGCGTGACGCGCGGGTCGTCACGCGTGGCCTGGCGCACCACGGCGCCGTCGTCCATCGTGCGCATCGAGCGGAACTTCCACACCACGATTTCGCGTCCGTCCAGACCGTTGCGGCGTTGGCGGAAGATCACCGGCCCGGGCGAACTCAGCTTGACGCCGAGGGCCACCACGGCCAGCAGCGGGGCGATCGCCAGCAGGATCAGGCTGGCCAGCACCAGATCCTCGGCGCGCTTGAGCACGGCGTTCACGCCGGCGTAGGGGCTCTCGCACAAGCCGATGACCGGCACGCCGCCGACGTCGCGCAGCCGCCCCTGGACGATGGTCAGGCCGAGGATGTCGGGCACGTGGAAGACCGAGGCCGTCGTGCCCTGCAGCGCCTGCAGCACCGTGACCACGCGGGGCGCCGCGGCGCGCTGTCCAGCACCTGTGTCGGCCGCAGCGCAGACACGGCCGCGACGGCGTCCGCCATCCCGCGCCACCGTGCCTCGGCGGCCACTGGCGGCCCGCGACGCCGCCGTGCTGCCATCCAGCGGCAGCGCGACGTAGACGTCGTCGATGCGCTGCTGCCGCACGAACTCGGCCACATCCGCGAGGGCGCCGCGCCGCTGGCGCGCGGCGCCAGGGTCGAGCCGGTCGTCCAGGCGGTCGTCGAAGAAGGCGACCAGTTCGGTGGTCGACGGTTGCAGGCGCAGCGCCTGGCTCAGCCGGGCGGCCAGCGGCCCGGCGCCCACGACGATCGCGCGTCGGCGCCGGGCCGGGTGCTGGGCCCATCGTCGGTGCAGGAGCTGCGCCAATCCCAGCGCCGCGACCCCGATTGTCGGGCTCAGCACAGCCCAGGCGGCCAGCAGCCGGGGGTCGAACAGGGTCAGACTGTCGGTCAGCCAGCCGGCCGCGAGCAGCACGCCCGCCACGACGGCCCATTGAGCCAGCAGGTCGGCCGCGGCCTCGCGCAGCCGCAGGTTCAGCCGGCCGGGCGCCGGGCGCCACAGCGCGAACACCAGCAGCGCCAGCACGGACTCCGCCCTGCCGAAGTCGACCCCCCAGACCCGTGTCAGCAGCGCCAGCACCGCCACCGCCAGTGCCGGTTCGATCAAGGCGCTGGCCGCGGCGGCGACCGCGGGCGGCGCGGCGCTGAAGCCCGGCGCCCGTGCGGCAGGCGCTCGGGTCGTGGTCGTTGCAGCCGCCCTCCTCGGGGCGGCCTCGGCCGTCGGCATCAGCTCGATGACCCGCGCGCCGCCGGCGATGCGTGCATCCCTGGCGTCTATCGTCTCGTCCTGCCGCTTCGCCTCGTCCTGCACCAAATCCTGCCCCTGGTTCGAACGTCCCCCGGGATCGGCCCGGCCTGCCCGATCGATGCGCGCCGATCGGCCGAACCGGCGCCGCGCGCGGTCTGCCCGCGCAAAGGCCGTCCCTACAATCCGCGCATGTCCAATCCCCTGCACGATCTGCATGCGATGGTCGCTCCGGCGCTGATGGAGCGCTTGACGCTGCTCATCAACCATGTGCTGTGGCGTGAGCAGGCCGCCCTCGAGGTCCTGCGGCCGCACGCCGGTCGCGTGTTGCAGGTCCAGGTGGATGACTGGCCCCCGCTATTGCCCCCCTGGCCCCGGCTGGCGTTCCGCGTGTCACCCGCTGGCCTGCTGGAGTGGTGTGGCCCTCAGGACGACGCGGCGCCGGCCGACCTGCGTGTGCGTGTGGCCACGCGTGACCCGGTGCGCACGGCGATGTCGATGCTGTCCGGTCGGGCCCCGCCGATGCAGGTCGAGGGCGATGCCGAGTTCGCCTCGGCGGTGCAGTGGCTGGCTGACCACCTGCGCTGGGACCTGGCGGATGAACTGCACCGGCTGTTCGGCCCAGGCCCCGCGCAAGCCTTGGCGACGCTGGCCGCGGGCGCGCGGCAGGCCCTGTCGTCGCTGGCGCGGCGCGCCGCCGATGCGGTCGGCCGCGGTGGCGCTGCGGCGTGAGCGTGTGACGGCAGCCGCCGCCCCGAGGGCCGCTGCTGCTGCCGATCCCGGGCCTCGGGTGGGGCGGCGATGAAGCGCGTCGCGCGCTTGTGGTTCATCGTCTTCACCGTCCTGCGCTTCGGCCTGGACGAGGTGGTGCTCAGCGGCTTCCACCAGCGCTGGGTGCGCGCGCTGGTGCGCGTGGTGACGGTGGGACGGCGGTTGTCGGCGCCGCGCGGCGTGCGACTGCGTCTCGCGCTGGAGCGACTCGGGCCGATCTTCGTGAAGTTCGGTCAGGTGCTGTCGACGCGGCGCGATCTCGTGCCGCCCGACGTCGCCGATGAACTCGCCCGTCTGCAGGACCGCGTCCCGCCCTTCCCGGCCGCGCAGTCGCGGCGCCTGGTCGAGCGCGCGCTGGAGCGACGCATCGACGAGCTGTTCGAGCACTTCGACGCCGAGCCGGTGGCCAGTGCCTCGATCGCGCAGGTGCATTTCGGCCGCCTGCGGGAGGGCGTGGCGCGCGGGGCCACGGCCGGGCGCGAGGTCGCGGTCAAGGTGCTGCGCCCGGGCATGCTCGGAGCCATCGAGCGCGACCTGGATCTGCTGCACACGCTGGCGCGTTGGGTCGAACGGCTGAGCGCCGACGGCCGGCGTCTGAAGCCGCGCGAGGTGGTGGCCGAGTTCGACATGCACCTGCACGACGAGCTCGACCTGGTGCGCGAGGCCGCCAATGCCACGCAGCTGCGCCGCAACATGCAGTCCCTGGGCCTGGTGCTGGTGCCGGAGATGATCTGGGACCTGTGCACGCCCACGGTGATCGTGATGGAGCGCATGCGCGGCGTGCCCATCGGGCAGGTGCAGCGCCTGCGCGAGGCCGGGGTGGACTTCAAGAAGCTCGCGCGCGACGGCGTGACCATCTTCTTCACCCAGGTCTTCCGCGACGGTTTCTTCCACGCCGACATGCACCCGGGCAACATCCAGGTCAGCCTGGCGCCAGAGAGCTTCGGCCGCTACATCGCGCTCGACTTCGGCATCATCGGCACGCTGACCGAGCGCGACAAGGACTACCTGGCGCAGAACTTCATTGCCTTCTTCCGGCGCGACTACAAGCGCGTGGCGGAGCTGCACGTCGAGTCCGGCTGGGTGCCGCAGAACACGCGGGTGGATGCCCTGGAAAGCGCGATCCGCGCGGTGTGCGAGCCGCAGTTCGAGCGTCCGCTGAAGGACATCTCGCTCGGCCAGGTGCTGCTGCGGCTGTTCCAGACCTCGCGCCGCTTCAACGTCGAGATCCAGCCCCAGCTCGTGCTGCTGCAGAAGACGCTGCTGAACATCGAGGGCCTGGGCCGCGAGCTCGACCCGGAGCTCGACCTGTGGACCACGGCCAAGCCCTTTCTCGAGCGCTGGATGAGCGAGCAGGTGGGCTGGCGCGCCTGGGTCGAGCGCTTCAAGGCCGAGGCGCCGCGCTACGCCCAGCTGCTGCCCGAGTTGCCGCGGCTGGCGCACCAGGCCCTGCAGCGCGGCCCGGCGCAAGAGTCCCCAGTGCTGCTGGCCTTGCTGGCCGAGCAACGCCGGACGAACCGGCTGCTGTCGGGCCTGGCGTGGTCGGCGCTGGGCTTCGTGGCCGGTGCGGTGCTGATGGGGATCTGGCTCCTGGGCTGACGACCGCACGCCGAGGTCAGACGTGCGCTGGTCCCGGTCGATACAATGCGAGGTTTTCCGCCAGCTGGGCGCGTGCCGACGCGTGGGGCTCCCGAAGGGCCCGTCCCGCTCTGTGTGCGGCAAGGCGCATCCGACGCCCAGACTCGTCCACCTCCTCCTTGTCACCATGCCGATCTACGCCTACAAGTGCGAGTCCTGCGGCCACCGCAAGGACGTGCTGCAGAAGATGTCCGACCCTTTGCTGACGGTCTGCCCCGCGTGTGGTGCCGCGTCCTTCGTCAAGCAGGTCACGGCCGCGGGCTTCCAGCTCAAGGGCTCGGGTTGGTATGTCACCGATTTCCGCGACGGCGGCGCGAAGAAGGACAAGGCCGCCGCCGACGCCGGTGGGGACAAGCCGGCGGACCCGTCCGTTGACAAGCCTGCCGAAGCTGCCCCAGCCCCAGCCTCCGCCCCGGCTTCCAGCGACGGCGCGGCCGCCAAGGTGGCGGCGCCGGCCCCCGCGCCTTCGTCGCCGTCGCCTTGAGCCGCTGGTGCTGCACCGGGGCCTGCCGGCACACCGTCCTGCCCGGCACGCCGCCCACCCTCCTGCGGACAGGCCGATGAGCCCCCCACGATGAAGAAGTTCCTGATCGCCGGCTTGCTGGCGTGGCTGCCGATCGGGGTGACCATCTGGGTCATCACCTGGTTGCTCGGCTCGATGGACAGCCTCTTCGGGCTGCTTCTCGGGCTGACGCAGGCGGTGCTGCCGCCGCACCACCACGCGGCCATCGAGCAGATGCGGCACGTGCCCGGTCTGGGGGTGCTGGTCTTGCTGCTGGTGGTGCTGCTGACCGGGGTGTTCGTCACCAATGTCGTGGGGCAATGGTTCGGCCGCTGGTGGCATGCGCTGCTGACGCGCATCCCGCTGGTCAAGTCGATCTACAACTCGGTCAAGCAGGTCTCCGACACCCTGTTCTCCAGCAGCGGGCAGGCCTTCCGTGAGGCGGTGCTGGTGCAGTACCCGCGCCACGGGTCCTGGACGCTGGCCTTCGTCACCGGGCGGCCCGGAGGGGAAGTGGCGGCGCACCTGCGGGGCGACTATCTCAGCCTGTACGTGCCGACGACGCCGAACCCGACTTCGGGTTTCTTCCTGATGATGCCGCGCGCCGACGTGATCGAACTCGACATGAGCGTCGACCAGGCGCTGAAGTACATCATCTCCA
Organism: uncultured Rubrivivax sp.; assembly: GCA_964522465.1. Lineage (GTDB taxonomy): Bacteria > Pseudomonadota > Gammaproteobacteria > Burkholderiales > Burkholderiaceae_C > Rubrivivax. The sequence continues at coordinate 9,124 of CAZFVH010000070.1, forward strand.
TGGGTGTCGTCGCGCCCGCCCACCCCGCCACTTCCTCATCTCCTCCGCTGGAACGACTTCCATGAGAACCACCTATTGCGGCCTCGTCAGCGAGGCCCTGCTCGGCCAGACCGTCACGTTGATGGGCTGGGCGCACCGTCGTCGCGACCACGGCGGCGTGATCTTCGTCGACCTGCGCGACCGCGAGGGCCTGGTGCAGGTGGTCTGCGACCCGGATCGGCCGGAGATGTTCGCCACCGCCGAGGACGTGCGCAACGAGTTCTGTCTCAAGGTGGTGGGCAAGGTGCGCCCGCGCCCGGCCGGCACCGAGAACGCCAACCTGACCAGCGGCAAGGTCGAGGTGCTGTGCCATGAGCTGGAGGTGCTGAACCCGAGCGTGACGCCGCCCTTCCAGTTGGACGACGACAACCTGTCGGAGACGGTGCGCCTGACGCACCGCGTGCTCGATCTGCGGCGCCCCGCGATGCAGAAGAACCTGCGCCTGCGCTACCGCGTGGCCATCGAGGTGCGCAAGTTCCTCGACGAGCAGGGCTTCATCGACATCGAGACGCCGATGCTCACCAAGAGCACGCCCGAGGGCGCGCGCGACTACCTCGTGCCCAGCCGCGTGCACGACGGCACCTTCTTCGCGCTGCCGCAGAGCCCGCAGCTGTTCAAGCAGTTGCTGATGGTCTCGGGTTTCGACCGCTACTACCAGATCACCAAGTGCTTCCGTGACGAGGACCTGCGCGCCGACCGCCAGCCCGAGTTCACGCAGATCGACATCGAGACCTCCTTCCTGACCGAGGAGGAGATCCGCGCCACCACCGAGGCCATGGTGCGCCACGTCTTCCGCCGCGCCATGGGCGTGGAGTTGCCCGTGTACCCGGTGATGACCTACGGCGAGGCGATGGCGAAGTACGGCTCCGACAAGCCCGACCTGCGCGTGAAGCTGGAGTTCACCGAGCTCACCCCGGTGATGAAGGACGTGGACTTCAAGGTCTTCTCCGGCCCGGCCAACACCCCGGGCGGGCGGGTCGTGGCGCTGCGCGTGCCCGGTGGCAGTGAGATGACGCGCGGCGAGATCGACGCCTACACCGAGTTCGTCAAGATCTACGGCGCCAAGGGTCTGGCCTGGATCAAGGTCAACGACGCCGGCAAGGGCCGTGACGGCCTGCAGAGCCCGATCGTGAAGAACCTGCACGACAGCGCGATCGAGCAGGTGATCGCCAAGACCGGCGCGCGCAACGGCGATCTGATCTTCTTCGGCGCCGATAAGGCCAAGGTCGTCAACGACGCCATCGGCGCGCTGCGCGTGAAGATCGGGCACAGCGAGTTCGGCCGCTCGCATGGCCTGTTCGAGGACCGCTGGGCGCCGTTGTGGGTGGTGGACTTCCCCATGTTCGAGCGCGACGAGGAGGCCGGCCGCTGGACGGCGGTGCACCACCCCTTCACCAGCCCCAAGGACGGACATGAGAACCTGATGGACACCGATCCGGGCGCCTGCCTGTCCAAGGCCTACGACATGGTGCTCAACGGCTGGGAGATCGGCGGCGGCTCGGTGCGTATCCACCGCGCCGAGGTCCAGCGCAAGGTGTTCGACGCGCTGAAGATCACACCCGACGAGGCGCGCGTGAAGTTCGGCTTCCTGCTGGACGCCCTGCAGTACGGCGCCCCGCCGCACGGAGGTCTGGCCTTCGGTCTGGACCGCATCGCCACGCTGATGGCTGGTGCGGAGTCCATCCGCGACGTCATCGCCTTCCCGAAGACGCAGCGCGCGCAGTGCCTGCTCACCGGCGCGCCCAGCCGCGTCGACGAGGGCCAGCTGCGCGAGCTGCACATCCGGCTGCGCAACCCGCAGGTGGCTTGAGCGGTGGCGGGTCGGCTCCCGCCCGACGCATCGGTTCCCGACGCTGCATCGATGACCGCACCCCCCCGCCCGCCCAAGATCCCCGAGTCGGTGCTGGTGGTGATCCACACCGCCGCCTTGGACGTGCTGCTGATCGAGCGTGCCGACAAGCCCGGCTACTGGCAGAGCGTCACCGGCTCGAAGGACCGGCTGGACGAGCCTGTGCAGGAGACGGCGGTGCGCGAGGTGGCCGAGGAGACCGGCATCGTGGTGGGCTCGCCGTCGGTGCCGCTCGAGGCCCTGCGGGACTGGGGCTTGCGCAACGTCTACGAGATCTACCCGGTGTGGCGGCACCGTTACGCCCCGGGCGTCACGCACAACACCGAGCACGTGTTCGGGTTGCGCGTGCCGCCCGACACGGTCGTGACGCTGAACCCGCGTGAGCACCTGCAACACCGATGGCTGCCCTGGCGCGAGGCCGCCGACCACTGCTTCTCCCCCAGCAACGCCGAGGCCATCCTCCAACTGCCGCGTTTCGTGTAGCCTCCCACGGGTGATGCCTGCCGAAAGCCCGTCTCCCCTGGATCTTCCCGGTCGTCCGCAGTCCCACCCGACGGGCGTCGGGCGGGCCGCTAACCTCGCGCCGCCCGAGCCGGACCGGCTGCGCGTGGTCACCTACAACATCCACAAGGGCGTGCGCGGCGTGGGCCCGCGCAAGCGGCTGGAGATCCACAACCTCGGCCAGGCGGTGCAGGGTTTCGGCGCCGACCTCGTCGCGCTGCAGGAGGTGCGGCTGTTCCACCACCGGCACGCGCAGCACTTCCGGCGCAAGGCCCAGGGTTGGCCGGAGGCCGGGCAGGCCGAGTTCCTCGCACCCGAAGGCTACGCCGTGGCCTACCGCACCAATGCCGTCACGCGCCATGGCGAGCACGGCAATGCGCTGCTCAGCCGCTGGCCCATCGGCGATGTCGGCCACCACGACGTCAGCGACCACCGATTCGAGCAGCGCGGCCTGCTGCACGTGCCGGTGCACTGGGCCGGCCGGCGCGTGCACGCGGTGGTGGCGCACTTCGGTCTGGCCCACGCCAGCCGCGTGCGTCAGGTGCAGCGCCTGGCGCGCTTTCTCGAGACCGAGGTGCCCGCCGACGAGCCGCTGCTGGTGGCGGGCGACTTCAACGACTGGGGCGAGAAGCTCGATGACCCCATGCGCGGCATCGGACTGCGGCGCGCCCTCGACCCGCGGCCGCTGCTGCCTGCGCCGGCTCCCACCTTCCCGGCCCGGGTGCCGGTGTTCGCGCTCGACCGGGTCTACCTGCGCGGACTGAAGTGCCTTGCCGCCCACGTGCCGCGCGGCGCGGCGTGGGCGCGCTGGTCGGACCACCTGCCGCTGGTGGTGGAACTGGCGGCGGCCTGACGTCAGGCCGCCGGCGTCGCACCATGGAATACCACGCGCCGCCGGCATCTGACGAGGCGGTGCGTGTGCCGCAGGGCGCGCTCGGCCGCCTGTCCTCGCGTTTCCAGGGCGGGCACGACGTTCGTCTGCTGGGGGGCGGGGACGAACTCTTCCCCGCGATGGAGCAGGCCTTCGCCGCGGCGCGCCAGGAGGTTTGGCTCGCGACCTATATTTTCTGCGACGACCCGGCCGGCCGTCGCATGGCTGACGCACTGATCGCCACCGCCGCGCGTGGGGTCGCGGTGCACGTGGTTGTCGACGGCTTCGGCAGCGGCGGTCGCGTCGCCGTGCTGCGCCACTGGTTCGCGGGCAGCGCCGTGCGCCTGGAGGTCTTCCGTCCGCTGGATCGCTGGTGGGCCTGGCTCCAGCCCGGACAACTTCGCCGCATGCACCAGAAGCTGTGCGCGGTGGACGGTCGGGTCGCCTTCGTCGGCGGCATCAACATCATCGACGACCGTTTCGACATCCAGCATGGCTGGAGCGAGGCGCCGCGGCTGGACTTCGCGCTCGCGCTCGACGGCCCGGTGGCAGCCGACGTGCACCACCTGACGCAGGCCTTGTGGACCCGCGCGGCGGTGGCGCGACGCGGCTGGCGCCACGAGGCGGCGTTGTTGGCGCGCAGCGCCGAGCCGGTGCAGCGCACGCTGGAGCTGGTGCGCGAGATGCGCACCCGGCCGCCTTCGCCGGGCCACGGGGCGCGCCGTGCGCTGGGCTGGTTGCGCGCCGCGGTCGTCGGCCCGCCCAACGGTGAGCGCCGGGCCGAGGCGCTGCGCGCGCTGGCGCGGCTGCCACCGGTGCGCGCCGCCCTGGTCGTGCGCGACAACCTCACCCAGCGCCGTGCGATCGAGCGCGCCTACATCGAGGCGATCTCGCGCGCGCGATCGCACATCGACATCGCCTGTTCCTACTTCTACCCGGGGCGGCTGTTCCGCCGAGCCTTGCGCCGTGCGGCGAGGCGAGGCGTGCGCGTGCGTCTGCTGATGCAGGGTCGCATCGACTACCGCATCGCGGCCCTGGCCGCGCGCGTGCTCTACGACGAGATGCTGGGCTGCGGCATCCAGGTCCACGAGTACACGCCTGCCTTCCTGCATGCCAAGGTGGCGGTCGTCGACGGTCACTGGATGACCGTGGGCAGCTCCAACATCGACCCGCTGTCGCTGCTGCTGAACATGGAGGCCAACGTCGTCGTGCTCGACCCCGAGGTGGCGTCGGATCTCCAGATTCGGCTGGACGCGGCCTTCGCCGCCTCGGCCGAGGTGACTGCGCCGCCCCTGCCACGCGGCCTGCGCCGCTGGGCCTCGCGCGGGGCGGTGGCCTGGATCGCCAATGTCTACCTGCGCCTGGCGGGGATCACGGGGCGGTACTGACCCCGTGTCCCGTGTGCGGGGCCGGCATGGGCGCCGCGGCCGTCCGATCCGTTCTCACGATGGCGGTGGGGTCAGGACGGATGCGCCGGTGTCCGCCGCCAGGGGGGTCACGCCCGACACGTCGGTCACGCCACTGCCGTGGGCCAGCTCGCGCCGCGCGCGTTGACGTAGACCGAGTACAACGAGGTCGTCGCGCAGATGAACAGGCGGTTGCCCTTGGGCCCGCCCCAGGCGACGTTGGCCACGACTTCGGGCACCCGCACCTTGCCGATCAGCGTGCCGTCGGGGGCGTGGCAGTGCACGCCGTCGCCCGCGGCGATCCACAGGTGCCCCTGCGTGTCGACCCGCAGGCCGTCGAAGAAGCCGGCGGTGCTGTGGGCGAGGTCTTCTCCCGGGACCACGCCGAGCCCGTCGGCGGCCAGGCCGTAGCGCCGCACCAGCCGTGGCCCGCCGGGCAAGTGCGAGGCGCCGGTGTCGACGACGTAGAGCCAGCGCTCGTCGGGCGAGAAGGCGATGCCGTTGGGGCGCACCATGTCGCTCACGACCCGCGTGACCTGCCCGGTGTGCGGGTCGATCCGGTAGACGTCGGACGTGCCGATCTCCGAGACCGCGGCGTCGCCCTCGTAGTCGCCGTCGATGCCGTAGGTCGGGTCGGTGAACCAGATGCTGTCGTCGGACTTCACGACGACATCGTTCGGCGAGTTCAGGCGCCGGCCTTCGAAAGCCTCGGCCAGCACGGTGCGCCGGCCGTCGTGCTCGGTGCGCGAGACGCAGCGACCGCGGTGCTCGCAGCTCACCAGCCGGCCCTGGCGGTCCAGCGTGTGGCCGTTGGGGTGCCAGGCCGGCTGCTGGAAGACCGACACCGAGCCGTCGGTCTCGTCCCAGCGCATCACCCGATCGTTTGGGATGTCCGACCACAGCAGGTAGCGCCCGGCCGGCATGTAGGTGGGGCCCTCGGCCCAGCGGCAGCCGCCGGCCAGATGCTCGAGGTGGACATGGGCCAGCGCCAGGCGCTCGAAGCGGGGGTCGAGGATCTCGAAGGGGGTGTCGGGCATGGGAGTTCAGGGGGCTGGGTCCTGCGCAGGGGCGGCGTTCGTGCCGGACTCCACGCGCAAGGCCACTGGTGCAATCCCTAGGCGCTTTCGCGTGGCGGACTGAGCATACTCCGGCTCGATGGGGTGAATCGCGCCATGTCGACGCTGCCGGGTCTTTACGCACATCGTGTCCTGCGCTCGCACGAGCGGGTCGAGAGCCACGCACTCATCGCCGACGAGTTGTCGGACTACCTGCTGCGTTGGGCGGGCGCGGCGGCGGTGGACACCGACGTCTTCAAGCTGGCCACACCCCGGCTGGCGCTGTACTCGATGCGGTATGGCGACGAGGTGGAGATCCTGCCCCAGGCCTACGACGACTTCCTGCTCGTGCACTACGCGCGCAAGGGGGCCATCGAGGTGGTCTCCGACGGCCTGCGGCATGCGCTCGGCCCCGGGGAGGTGCTGATCAGCAACCCGCGCCGCAGTGTGTCGCTGCGCTGGTCGGCCGGGTGCGAGCAGGTGATCCTGCGCGTGCCCCACGCGCTGCTGGCCCAGGCGCTCACGGGCATCGAGGGCGGCGGGACGGCGTGTTCGCACGCCGCAGCGGGTGCCCGAGGGCCCATCGCCGGGTCCGGATCCGGACTTGGGCCGCAGGCAGCGCGTTTCCTGCGCGTGCCTGCGCACAAGATGGGTCTCGCCGAGGCCCAGTTGTGGCGGGTGCAACTCGATGCGTTCTGTGCCTACGCGCACGGCATCGCCCACACGCCCGCGCTGCGACCCTGGCTCGGTCAGGTCGAGTCCTCCATGGCGCAGTTCCTCGGGCTGCAGTTGCTCGCGCAGGCCGACGTCGACCCATCGTCGGCCCGCCTGGGCGCTGCGGCCCTGTGGGGTGACGACGGGGATCCCACCGGCAGCCCTGACGCCGTCGAGGGAGGCCCTGCGGTGGCCGCTCCCGCGCGGGATCGTCCTTGCGACCCGACCGCTGCCGTCCTCGGGGCGTCCTGCGGGCGTGACGGCCAGCGCCGTGAGCGACTTCTGGCCTACGTCGATGCGCACCTGTCGCGGCCGCTGTCGCTGGAGGAGTTGGCGGCGGTGGTGGCGCTCAGCCCGCGTCAGTTCACCGAACGGATGCACCGGTGGTTCGGTCTGTCGCCGATGGCCTGGCTGCGGCGGCGGCGCCTTGAGAGTGCCCGCTGCAGTCTGATCCACCGACCCGAGGACGACGTCACCGAGGTCGCCCTGGCACATGGCTTCGCGCATCTCGGCCGGTTCTCCCAGTACTACAAGGCCGCCTTCGCGGAGTTGCCGCGAGACACGCGCCGGCGCGTCACCGCCAGCAGTGGATGAGGCGTGGCCCGATCCCGCCATCGGCGGATAGCGCGGCCAGGGCGGTTCGGGCAGATTCAGCGGGCAGCGTGCGTGTACGTGCCTCGCGCGTCGGCATCCGGCCTCGATCCCACGTACAGCATCCCACGGACAGAACGATCGCACCAGGAGACCCCTCATGTCCCGACCCCTCACCCCTGCGAGCGGCATCGACCGCTCGCGCCTGCTGGAATCGCTCGAGCACGCCTGCCTGAAAGGCCGCATCGGTCGCCGGCGCTTCCTGCAGGCCGCCGCCGCGCTGGGCCTGGGCGCGGGCGCTGCCGCTGCGCTGGCCGACACGCTGCAGGCCATCCGCAGCAACCAGGCTGAGCGCGCAGCCAAGCTGCTGCCACGCTACGACGTCATCGTCGTAGGCACCGGCAGCGCGGCCTGTGCACTGGTCGGCCGTCTGGCGAAGAACCCGAACCTGCAGATCCTGATGCTCGAGGCCGGCGATTGGGACACCGCGCCCACCGTCCTGGACCCGCGCGTGTGGTTCCTGAATCTGGGCACCGAGCGCGACTGGGGCGATATGGCCGAGCCCTCGGCCAGCACCAACGGCCGTGCCATCGCCGAGCACATGGGCCGGGTCGTGGGTGGCGGCAGCAGCATCAACGCGACCATCTGGGTGCGACCCCCGAGAGCGAACCTCGAGGGCTGGGCGCAGGTCACCGGCGATGCGCGCTGGGGCTACGAGCATTGCCTGGGGCTGTTCAAGTCGATCGAGAACTGGCAGGGCCCGGACAGCCCGCGCTACCGCGGCAAGGGCGGCCCCGTCTGGTGCGAACCTTCGCAGAACCCGCACCCGGTGGCCCCAGCCATGCTGGCGGCCTGCCGCAGTCTGGGCCTGCCAGTGTTCGACGACCTGAACGGCGCGCGTGAGGAGAGCGCTGGCGGCTTTGCGCTGATGAACCACATCATCCGCCAGGGCCAGCGCCACAATCTGGCGCGCGCTTTCCTGTACCCGGTGCTGGCGCAGCCGAACGTCACGCTGCTCACCGGTGTCCACGTCGATCGCCTGACCTTCGAGGGCGATGCGGTGACCGGTGTCGAGGCGGTGCGCCACGACAGGCTGATCCGGCTGAGCGCCTCACGCGAGGTGGTGTTGAGCGCCGGCGGCATCCGCTCGGCCAAGATCCTGATGCTCAGCGGCATCGGCGACGAGGCGCACCTGCGCGAGCACGGCATCCGCGCGCGCGTGCACGCCCCCGAGGTCGGCCGCAACTTCCAGGACCACCTGCTGCACGGTGGCTGCCTGTGGGAGTCGCCGGTGCCGATCGAGCACCGCAACTCCGGCGCCGAGGCCTCGGGCTTCTGGAAGAGCGACCCGGCACTCGCGGCGCCGGACATGAACCTCGTGCAGATCGAGCTGCCCTACACGAGCGACGTGATCGGCGCGCAGTACAAGCCGCCGGGCAACTCCTGGGCGCTGTGCGCCGGCATGGTGGCGCCCAAGAGCCGCGGCCGCGTCTGGCTGCGCTCGAACAACCCTTCCGAGGCGCCGCGCGTGGAAGCCAACTTCCTCAGCCACCCCGACGACGTTCGCTCGATGGCGCGCGGCATCGAGATGTGCCGTGAGATCGGCAATGCCGCGCCGCTGCGCGAGTTCGCCAAGCGCGAGGTCGTGCCCGGCAAGGCCCTGCAGGGCGAGGACCTCGTGAAGTTCGTGCGCGACGGCGCGACCACCTTCTTCCACGCCAGCGGCACCGCGCGCATGGGCCGCGACGCCCAGGCCGTCGTCGACCCGCAACTGCGCGTCAACGGCGTGCGCCGCCTGCGGGTGGCCGACAGCTCGATCATGCCGGAGATCGTCACCGTCGCGACCATGGCCACCTGCGCGCTGATCGGCACGCGGGCTGCGGAGCTGATGGAGGCGGGCTGAGGCGAGCGAAGGCTTGGCGCCCGTGGCGCCCCCTCAACGCCGCCCGCGTGTGCGCACCTGTGCCAGCGGGCGCTTGCCCTGGAGTTGCCGCTCGATGCCGTCGTTGAGGTCCTGGCGCAGCGCCACGACCTCGTCGACGTGGCCGTAGACCCCGGGAAAGCGCAGATCCAGCCATAGCCACAAGGTGCAGGCCCGCAGCGCTTCCTCCATGCGGTCCAGCCGGCTGTGCCCGTCCACCGCATCGAGGAACCACGGTCGCCCGGCCGCGCCGGTGCGCGCGTGTCGCGCGCTCCATTCCAGGAACTCCTGCACCTGGGTGGGGCTGCGCGTGTCGACCGGCGCCTGGGCGTAGAGGAAACGCTCCTTGAGCGTCAGCCGGCCCGCGCTGCGGTCGAGTTGCTCGGCCAGCTCGAGCATCTGCTCGAGCTCGGCCACGGCGAAGTGCGCGTCGTCCAGCCGCAACTGCTCGACGAAGACGCCCAGCACCTCGCGCAGCCGGTAGCGCTGCAGGTGCGCGGCGATGGTGTCGACATGCCAGCCGTTGGGCGCGACCGGCGCCTTGAAGTCGCGCGGCGCGCGCGGCGTCCGGGGCAGCAGGTCTTTCAGCACCCGCAGGGCCGTGGGCTCGGCGTCGTCCAGCACGCCGACGAAGCCCTCCTCGTGCAGGCCGTAACGCCCGGCGCGCCCGGCGATCTGGTGCACTTCCGACTCGGTCAGCACGCGGTCGTCCTGGCCGTCGAACTTGCTCATGGTGCTGAACAGCACGCGGCGGATCGGCAGGTTCAGGCCCATGCCGATGGCGTCGGTGGCCACCAGGATCCGGCTCTCGCCGCTGGCGAAGCGTTCGGCTTCGCGTCGGCGCACCTCGGGCGGCAGCGCGCCGTAGATGACCGACACCGCGTGGCCGTCGGCGGCGATGCGGTCACGCAGCCGCAGCACGTCGCGCCGGCTGAAGGCGACCACCGCGTCGCCAGGTTCCAGACGCGAGATGGGCACCGGGCGCGGCAGCAGGGCCACGTGCTGCATGCGCTCGAAGCGGCGCACCTTGCAGCGCTCGCCGCACAGGCCCAGCAGGTTCTCGATGGCGGCCACCGCGTAATCGCTGCAGATGATGATCACCTCGTTGGCCGGCACGGCCACGATGGCCTGCGTCCAGGCCCAGCCGCGCGAGGGGTCGAAGATCATCTGCGCTTCGTCGATCACGGCCACGTCGATGGCCTGGCGCGTTTGCACCATCTCGATGGTGCTCGACACCACGCGCGCTCCGGGGGCGGGCACGTTTTCCTCCCCGGTCAGCAGTGAGCAGGGCACGCCGCGCGCGGTCAGCCGGTCGCGGCCCTCCAGCGCCAGCAGACGCAGCGGCGCCAGGTAGGCGCCGTCCAGGGCCTGGGCCAGCCGCTCGAAGGCGGCGTGCGTCTTGCCGCTGTTGGGCGGGCCCACGTAGAGCGTGACGCTGCGCTGCAGCCGGCGGGCGGTCTCGAAGGTGTCGGGGTAGCCGTGGAAGGCGAGTTCCTCGTTCAGCCGCACCAGGGTGTCGAGCTCGGCCACCAGGTGCTCCCAGCGGTCCTGCGCCCGGCTGCAGCCCTGCCGGATCTCGGCCAGCGTGCGCGGCGTGGCGCACTCAGCCTGCAGGCGTGGCAGCAGCGAGGCCAGATGGTGCGGCTTGAACTCGCGACTGCGCTCGACCAGGCCGTTCAGGTGCGCGGTGAGTTCGGCGGCGTGCGGCCAGGGCGGCACTGGGCCCAGCGCCGCCAGCAGGGCTGCTGCGTCGCCGTCGCGGAAGAAGGTCCAGACCGGCGATTCGTCCACGGGCAGGCGGAAGGCGACGGCCACCGCCCAGCCGGGCTCGGCCAAGTGCAGGGTCTCGGTCGCCTGTCGGGTCCACACGCCGCCGTGTCGCACCAGGCCCAGGCCTTCCAGCGTGGCGCTGCGTGCGAGCATCAAACCCCGGGCGTCGGGTCCGGTGCCGACGGCGTCGAGGTGGGCCAGCGCCGCGTCCATCGCGGCGGGGGCGATCCAGCGGCTGGGCCGCGCGCCGGAGAGCGCTTTCTGCAACTGCACCAGGCCCATGGCGTCGAGCCGGGTGTCCGTGTGGCCGTCTTCCTCCAGGTCGAGGTCGGCCGGTCGGAGCACCTGGGGCAGGGCGTAGGCGGCCTGCCGCAGGCGGCTCCATTGCGCCGGGCTCAGGTGGGGCGGGATGCGTGTGGCGTGCCTCGGGTCGGGCAGGTGCTTGTAGGGGGTGGCGTCAGGGGGGCTCTTGGACATGTGCTGAAGTGGATGTGCCGTCATCGGTCCGGTGTGTGGCCGCGCGCAGCCTCCCGATAATCGCGCATGATCGTTCAATCTCCGACGCCGCCGGCGTCCACGTCGTTCGCAACCCTGCCCCTTCCCCCGGCCACGCTGGAGAACCTGCGGCGTCTGGGCTACGAGGCCATGACGCCCATCCAGGCGGCCAGCCTGCCGTTGGCCCTGGCCGGGCACGACCTGATCGCCCAGGGCCGCACCGGCAGCGGCAAGACCGCCGCCTACGCGTTGGCCTTGCTGGCCAACCTGAACCAGCGGCGTTTTGCGGTGCAGGCGCTGGTGTTGTGCCCCACGCGCGAGCTGGCCGACCAGGTGACGCAGGAGCTGCGCCGCCTGGCCCGCGCCGAGGACAACCTGAAGGTGCTGACCCTGTGCGGCGGCGTCACGATGCGCCCGCAGCGGGCCAGCCTGGAACACGGTGCCCATGTCGTGGTGGGCACGCCGGGTCGCATCCTCGACCTGCTGGAGTGTGGCAGCCTGCAGCTGGAGGCCTTGAACACCCTGGTGCTGGACGAGGCCGACCGCATGCTCGACATGGGGTTCGCCGACGACATCGCCAAGGTGGCCCGGCAGTGCCCGAAGGCGCGGCAGACGCTGCTGTTCTCGGCCACCTACCCGGAGGGCATCGCCAAGCTCAGCGCGGCCCTGCTGCGCACGCCGCGGGAGGTCAGGCTGCGCGAGGCGCCTGCGCCCACGCAGATCCGCCAGCGCTTCTACCAGGTCACCGAGAGCGAGCGCCTGCACGCGGTGTCGCTGCTGCTGGCGCACCACCGCCCGGTCAGCACCCTGGCCTTCTGCAACACCCGGCGCCAGTGCCACGACCTGGTGCAGGTGCTGCGCGCCCAGGGTTTTGTCGCGCTGGAGTTGCACGGCGAGCTCGACCAGCGCGACCGCGACCAGGTGATGGTGCGCTTTGCCAACCGCAGCTGCAGCGTGCTGGTGGCCACCGATCTCGCCGCGCGGGGGCTCGACATCCAGCAGTTGGAGGCGGTGATCAACGTAGACGTCACGCCCGACGTGGCCACGCACACGCACCGCATCGGCCGCACCGGCCGGGCCGATGAGGCCGGCTGGGCCTTCAGCCTGGCCAGCATGGACGAGATGGCGCGGGTGGGCGAGATCGAGCATGCCGGCGGCTTCACGTCCGAGTGGCACGCGCTCGACACGCTGACACCGGCCCCGGGCGGGCCGCTGCGCCCGCCCATGGCCACGCTGCAGATCCTCGGTGGCCGCAAGGAGAAGATCCGCGCCGGTGATGTGCTGGGCGCGTTGACCAAGGACCTGGGCTTCGCGGCAGCGCAGGTCGGCAAGATCAGCGTCAACGAGTTCTCCACCTACGTCGCGGTGGAGCGGGCTGTCGCCGCGCAGGTGCAGCGACGGCTGTCGGGCGGCAAGATCAAGGGGCGCAGCGTGAAGGTGCGGTTGTTGGACGATTGAGGCTGAGCGGCTGGGGAGGTGGCCCTACGGCAGGTTCGACATCGACGCGCTGAAGTCGAACGACGCCTTGGACGCGTGCCTTGCGCCGCTGCGCGACATCGAGTGAGGGTGGGTGCCGGACGATGGACGGCCGCGTCGGTCCACTGCGTTTGCATCGAGAATCCCCAGCGATTCAATTGCCTGCCATGAACCGCCCCGCCATCGTCCACCTGTTACGCGAGCGCCTGCCCGGCCTGCTGGCTGTGCATGCCTTTGGCAGTCGTGTCCACGGGACGGCCCGCCAGGACAGCGACCTGGACCTCGCCGTCCTGGTGGCGGGCTATGCTGACCCATTGCAGTTGTTCGACCTGTCCGGCGAGCTGGCCGACCTGGCTGGGTGCCCGGTCGATCTGGTCGACCTGCGCGCGGCCTCGACGGTCATGCAGCACCAGGTCCTGATGCACGGGCAGCGCTGGTGGGCGCGCGACCCGGAAGCCGGCCTGTTCGAAGCTGCGGCCTTGAGCGAGAAGACGGCGTTCGACGCGGCCCGCGCCGGCCTGATGGCCGACATCGACAGGAGTGGGGTTGTCCATGGCCGATGACGTGCTCGTGAACAAGGCGGCCGTCATTGAACGCTGCGTGGCTCGGGCGCGCGAGGAGTACGCAGCCGCTGCCGAAGGCTTCGCCACCGACTACACGCGCCAGGACGCGGCCATCCTCAACATCCAACGCGCGTGCGAGGCAGCGCTCGACATGGGCCACCATCTGATCCGGCGTGAACGGCTGGGGGTGCCGCAGAGCGCGCGCGACGTGTTCGCGCTCCTGGCCCGTGCGGGCTGGACGCCCCCGGCGCTTGCGGAGCAGCTCAAGCGCATGGTCGGCTTCCGCAACATCGCGGTTCACGACTACCAGGCGCTTCAGTTGCCCATCACGGTGGACATCATCCTGCACCACCTCGACGAGTTCCTGCAGTTCAGCCGCGCGGTGCTGCTGCGGGACGGGGCGGGTTCTGCAGGGACGTGAGCGCTGGCGCTGGGGCTGCGCGGTGTCGCAGACCGGCTCTGGCCGATGCCACCGTGCTGGTCCGGCCTTTGCTGGCCCAGGCCGATCTCACCCGCCCCGCCGCATCGGCAGCGCCGTCTTGTAGCGCACCTGCTTCAGCGCGAAGGCCGAGCGGATCTTCTCGACCTGGGCGATGGGCGAGAGCTGCTCGAGGATGAAGCTCTCCAGCGCTGGCATGTCGGGCACGGCCACGCGCAGCAGGTAGTCGGCGTCGCCGGTCATCAGGTAGCACTCCATCACCTCCTCGCGCGCGCAGACGCGGTCCTCGAAGGCCTGCAGGGCCTCGCGGCTCTGCTGCTTCAGGCTGATGGAGATGAACACGTTCAGGTGCAGGCCGAGCTGCGGCGCGTCCAGCAGCGCCACGTACTGGCGGATCAGGCCCCGCGCCTCGAGCGCGCGCACCCGCGCCAGGCAGGGCGAGGGCGAGAGGTGCACGCGCCGCGCGAGCTCGACGTTGGACAGGCTGGCGTCGGCCTGCAGCTGCTCGAGGATGCGCAGGTCGGTGGGGTCGAGGTCCTTCATGCTGTATTGATCCTTTTCGGCGGCATATTGTGCTGCTGCAAGGCCAAATCCGCCGCCGTTTCGACAACTCCTGCCGGCCGCTCCTGCTTACAGTGCAGTGCATTCACAGGAGACCGGCCATGAGCGACGAGTCCATCCACCCGCACCTCTCGGCGCCGGCCGCCGTGCCGCCCGGCGCGGCAGCCCCGGCCCCCTGGCCGCCGGCGCCGGCCGAGGCCGACCCCGACCCCACCGAGACCGCCGAGTGGCGCGAGGCGCTGCAGGCGCTGCTGCGCGAGGCCGGGCCGCAGCGGGTGCGGCAGATCATGGACACGCTCGCGGCGATGGCGCGCGCGCCCGCGGTGGGCTGGCAGCCGGCGCGCGGCACGCCCTACGTCAACACCATCCCGGCCGAGCGCCAGCCGCGCTTCCCGGGCGACCTGGCGCTGGAGGAGCGCCTGGCCTCGATCATGCGCTGGAACGCGCTGGCCATGGTGGTGCGCGCCAACGCGGCGCACGGCGAACTCGGCGGCCACATCGCCAGCTACGCCAGCGCGGCCGACCTGTTCGAGGTGGGTTTCAACCACTTCTTCCGCGCCGCAGCCGCCGACGCGCAGGGCCGCATCACCGCGGGCGACCTCGTCTTCTTCCAGCCGCACTCGGCCCCCGGGGTCTACGCGCGCGCCTTCCTGGAGGGGCGCCTGTCCGAGCGCGACCTGGCCCACTACCGGCAGGAGATCGCCGCCGCCCGCGTCGGCGCGCAAGGGCTCTCCAGCTACCCCCACCCCTGGCTGATGCCGGGTTTCTGGCAGTTCCCCACCGGCTCGATGGGGCTCGGGCCGATCAGCTCCATCTACCAGGCGCGCTTCATGCGCTACCTGCAGCACCGCGGCCTGCTGCAGACGGCAGGGCGCACGGTCTGGGGCGTGTTCGGCGACGGCGAGATGGACGAGCCCGAGAGCATGTCGGCGCTGACGCTGGCCGCGCGCGAGGGGCTGGACAACCTGGTGTGGGTGGTCAACTGCAACCTGCAGCGCCTGGACGGCCCGGTGCGCGGCAACGGCCGCATCATCGACGAGCTCGAGGCCCTGTTCGCCGGCGCCGGCTGGCACGTGATCAAGCTTGTCTGGGGCTCGGACTGGGACGGCCTGTTCGCGCGCGACACCGAAGGCGCGCTCGCGCGCGCCTTCGCGCAGACCGTGGACGGCCAGTTCCAGACCTTCGCCGCCAAGGACGGGCGCTACAACCGCGAGCACTTCTTCGGCCAGTCGCCCGAGCTCGCGGCGCTGGCCCAGGGCCTGACCGACGAGCAGATCGACCGCCTCAAGCGCGGCGGGCACGACCTGGTCAAGATCCACGCCGCCTACGCCGCGGCCGCCGCCCACCGCGGGCAGCCGGTGGTCGTCCTGGCCCAGACGAAGAAGGGCTACGGCATGGGCGAGGCCGGGCAGGGCAAGATGACCACGCACCAGCAGAAGAAGCTGGACCGCGACGCGCTGCTGGCCTTCCGCAATCGCTTCGCGCTGCCGCTGAGCGACGAGCAGGCGCAGGCGCTGGAGTTCGTGCGTCCGGCCGACGACAGCCCCGAGATCGCCTACCTGCACGCGCGCCGCGCCGCGCTGGGTGGCTACCTGCCGGCGCGCCAGGCCGCCGCCGCGCCGGTGGCGGTTCCGGCGCTGGCCGAGTTGGCCGGTTTCGCGCTGCAGGCCGCAGGCAAGGAGATGTCGACGACGATGGCCTTCGTGCGCCTGCTGGGCGCGCTGCTGAAGGACGCCGCGCTCGGCCCGCGCGTGGTGCCCATCGTCGCCGACGAGGCGCGCACCTTCGGCATGGCCAACCTGTTCAAGCAGGTGGGCATCTACTCCAGCGCCGGCCAGCGCTACGAGCCCGAGGACATCGGCTCGGTGCTGAGCTACCGCGAGGCCCTTGACGGCCAGATCCTCGAGGAGGGCATCAGCGAGGCCGGCGCGCTGGCCAGCTGGACGGCGGCGGCCACCAGCTACAGCGCGCACGGCGTGCCGATGCTGCCCTTCTACATCTACTACTCGATGTTCGGCTTCCAGCGCGTGGGCGACGCGATCTGGGCCGCCGCCGACCAGCGCGCCCGCGGCTTCCTGCTCGGCGCCACCGCCGGCCGCACCACGCTGGGTGGCGAGGGCCTGCAGCACCAGGACGGCCACAGCCTGCTCGTGGCTGCCCAGGTGCCGAACTGCCGCGCGTATGACCCCGCCACCGCGGCCGAGATGGCCGTGATCGTGCACCACGGCATGCGCGAGATGCTGCAGGAACAGCGTGACGTCTTCTACTACGTCACGCTGATGAACGAGAACCAGCCCCAGCCGTCGATGGCGCCGGGTTGCGAGGACGACATCGTGCGCGGGCTGGTGCGGGTGGA
>CAZFVH010000071.1:0-2929 GCA_964522465.1 uncultured Rubrivivax sp.
CAAGGAAGTTGCTGAGGCGGACATGCCCGCACCTCGCGAGCCAGCGGGCGGGGGTAACCCCCACCCGCTGGCAGCCCGAATTTGGTCCTTCGGGGCATACCCACAGGCAGCGTGCCCGATGGGGTGCGGCGCCGTCCGTAGCGAAGTAAAGGAGGAGCCGGCGGCCGCCAGGCCGGCGGCGGGGGACATGAGCGTAGGACGGCGCCGCGCCCCATCGGGCCAGAAGCAATACAGGCGAGCAGCCGAACGAACGAACACCCCCTCACCCTAAACCTCCCGCCGCAATTCACTCTCGTGCCAATGCCCCAGCAGCAGCTTGGCCAGCGCGGCGAAGACGATGAAGATCACGATGCCCAGCAGCGACACCAGCAGCAGCGCGGCGAACATCATCGGGATCTCGGTGCGGAAGCTCGACTCCAGGATGCGTGAGGCCAGCCCCGTCTCGCGGCCGGCGGCGCCGGCGGTGAACTCCGCCACCACCGCGCCGATCAGGCTCAGGCCCCCGGCGATCTTCAGGCCGCCCAGGAAATAGGGCAGCGCGCTGGGCACCAGCAGCAGCCGGAAGCGCTGCCACGGCGTGGCGCCGTAGAGCTGGTACAGGTCGCGCAGATTGCTGTCCGCGCTCTTCAGCCCGATCACCGTGTTCGACAGGATGGGGAAGAAGGCCACGATCCAGGCGCAGATCAGCAGCGCGGAGGTGGTGGAGTCGACATAGATCAGGATCAGCGGCGCGATCGCGACGATGGGTGTCACCTGCAGCACCACCGCGATCGGGAACAGCGCGATCTCGACCCACTTCGACAGCGCGAAGGCCATCGCGATCAGCACCCCGCCCACCACCGCCGCGCCCAGCGCCATCAGCGTGAGCTTGACCGTGAACCACAGCGAAGGCGCGAGGTTGCCCCAGTTCTTGACCAGCGTCTGCAGCACCAGGCTGGGCGCGGGCAGGATGTAGTGCGGGATCTGGTTGACGCGCACCACCGCCTCCCAGGTCAGCAGCAGCAGCGAGATGATCAGCAGAGGCAGGACGATGCGGCCAACGGATTCGCGGCGCTGGGCTCGCACCAGGCGATCGGCCGCCGCGTTGGGCTCGGCGACGGGCGCAACAGCGGTGGCTTCTGCAGCGGGGAGCGGGGCGTTCATCGGCGCGGGTTGAGAAAGCGGTGGACCTGGGTAACGGGGTAACGGGGTGACGGGGTGACGCGTTGGGGAGCGGGCTGGCAGACAGGCGGACCTCGCAAGGCGGGCCCTCAGTGATCCACCGCCACGCCGTCCATCGTGCCGTGCAGCGCGCGCTGCACGGCCTTGACGTGCTCGTTGTAGCGCGTGGACACCTGGAAGTCGCCGGCGTTGCGCGGGTAGGGCTCGTCGATGCGGATCTCGTCGATCACCCGCCCCGGGCGCGGCGCCATCACGACGATGCGGTCGGACAGGTAGACCGATTCGTAGACGCTGTGCGTGACGAAGATGACGGTGAAGCGGTGCTCGCGCCAGATCGCGAGCAGATCGTTGTTGAGCTTGCTGCGCGTCATCTCGTCCAGCGCCGCGAAAGGCTCGTCCATCAGCAGCAGGCGCGGGTGCGTGACGAGCGCGCGCGCGATCGACACCCGCATCTTCATGCCGCCCGACAGCTCGCGCGGGTAGACGCCGGCGAACTTCGACAGCCCCACCATCGCCAGCGCCTCGCGCACCTTGGCATCGGCTGCATCGCGCGACAGGCCGGCCAGCCGCAGCGGCAGCCAGACGTTGTCGAGCACCGTGGACCAGGGCATCAGCGTCGGCTCCTGGAACACGAAGCCCAGGTCGCGATCGATCTTCGGGGCATCGCCACCACGGCGTTGGTGCCAATTCAGCGCACCAGCCGTAGCGGTCGTCAGGCCAGCGATCAGGCGCAGCGCCGTGCTCTTGCCGCAACCCGAGGGACCGAGAAAGCTGACGAAGTCGTGCGTGCCGATCGTCAGGCTCATGTCCTGCAGCGCCAACGTGCCGTTGGCGAAGCGCTTGCTCACGCGATCCAACGTGACCAGAGGCGCCGAAGGCGCCAAGGCCTGAGCGGCCTGTGTTGCCTGCGCGACCTGTGCCCCCGCGGACGACATCCCAGCCGCACCCATGCTCAGCGCCAGGGGGGTTGGTTGTCCAGCCGCGCCAGATCGAAGCGCTGCACCTCGCGCAGCAACTCGATGAAGCGGTCGCTGACGAAATCCATCACCGCGCGGCCCTTGTCGGCCGTGGCGAGCGTCGCGTCACCGCAGGCGCCTTCGGGATTGAGGTCCTGCGTCTGCCAGCCGAGCTTGCCGGTCGGCGTGATGCTGAGGAAGCGGTTCTCCTCGGCCAGTCGCTCGGTCAGCGAGCGGAAGTGGCGCGCGTGCTGCATCTGCACCGAGTGCGGCGCGAGCGCCAGCATCACCGAGGTCTCCAGGTCGCCGGCGTGGATGCCGTGGCGCAGCTCGTGCTCGGTGAACATCCCCGGCGGCAGGCCCAGCGTGTACCAGTTCGCCGCCACGACCATCATCGCGTGGCGCTCGCGCAGGTCGCGCGTGACGATGTCCATCACGTTCATCTGCCCGCCATGGGCGTTGAAGAACACGAGCTTGCGCACGCCCGCGCGCGCCACGCTCGCGCCGATGTCCATCCACAGCGCCATCAGCGTCTGCGCCGAGAGCGTCACCGTGCCCGGATACAGCGAGTGCTCGTTGCTCTTGCCGTAGGCCGTGGGCGGCAGGAAGAGCACCGGCAGGTCGTCGGGCAGCTTCGGCGCCGTGGCCGCCACCACGCCCTCGATCGTGGCGATGTCGGTCGAGATCGGCATGTGCGGGCCGTGCTGCTCCACCGCGCCCACCGGCAGCACCGCGATGAGCTCGTCGCGTGGCAGGCGCGAGAACTGCTCGCTCGTGTAGTCGATCCAGCGGCGGCTGTGCCAGGTGCTCAT
>CAZFVH010000071.1:3029-25360 GCA_964522465.1 uncultured Rubrivivax sp.
GCGAGAACTGCTCGCTCGTGTAGTCGATCCAGCGGCGGCTGTGCCAGGTGCTCATCGCCAAGTGCTCATCTCGTGACTCGGGGTGGAGTGGCATGCGGCATGCGGCAACGCCAACAATCTCCCAGCGTATCCGTTTCTGACCAAATGGTCAGTATCGAAAACACCTATGCGTGCAAATTTCTCTTGATTGCAAAGGTTTTGCCCCTGCCGCAGGTCAGCCTTTTCTGTCCGGATGATCAGGTGAGATCGGCCCTTGCCGGCGGCACCGACATGACATCGGCAAGGGCTCTTCAGCCTGCGCCCTTCGACAGGCTCGGGGCGAACGGTTACGGGGCGATCCGCCCTTCGTATTCGAAGCCCACGCTTCCGTTCAGGCTGAGCCTGTCGAAGCCCTAAGGGATACGCCGCCAACCCTCTGCGCCCGCCGCCCCTGCGCCGCCACCGGCAGACGGGTTCAAGCACACTCGGCACCGCGACACACCCGCCTTGCACCATGACCGACACCTTGCCCAACTTCGCTTTCGACAACACCTATGTGCGCGACCTCGAGGGCTGCTATGTGCGCTGGCAGCCCTCGCCGGTGCCGGCAGCACGGCTGCTGTACCTGAACCGACCGCTGGCGCACCAGTTGGGCCTGGACGCGCACGCGCTGGCTGGCCCTGCGGGCGCGGCGCTGTTCGCCGGTGACGCACTACCGCCCGGGGCCGAGCCCATCGCTCAAGCCTATGCCGGGCACCAGTTCGGCCAGTTCTCACCACAACTGGGAGACGGCCGCGCGCTGCTGCTCGGCGAGGTGATCGACCGGGGCGGCGTGCGCCGCGACATCGCCTTCAAGGGCTCGGGGCGTACCCCGTTCTCGCGCGGCGGCGACGGCAAGGCCGCCGTCGGCCCGATGCTGCGTGAGGTGCTCATCGGCGAGGCCATGCACGCCCTGGGCATCCCGACGACGCGCGCGCTGGCGGTGGCGGCCACCGGCGAGCCGGTCTACCGCGACCGCGTGCTCCCCGGCGCGGTGCTGACGCGCGTGGCGGCGAGCCACCTGCGGGTGGGCACCTTCCAGTACTTCGCCGCGCGGGGCGACGTCGACGCCCTGCGCCGCCTGCTGGCTTACGCGATCGCCCGTCACGACCCGGCGCTGGCCGACGCGCCGCAGCCGGCGCTGGCGCTGCTGGACGCGGTGGCGCAGCGCCAGGCCCGGCTGATCGCGCAGTGGATGAACGTCGGCTTCATCCACGGCGTCATGAACACCGACAACATGACGATCTCGGGCGAGACCATCGACTACGGCCCCTGCGCCTTCATGGAGGCCTTCGATCCGGACACCGTCTTCAGCTCGATCGACCACCAGGGCCGCTACGCCTACGGCAACCAGCCGCGCATCGCGCAGTGGAACCTTGCGCGCCTGGCCGAGGCCCTGCTTCCGCTGATCGTGCCCGAAGGCCGCGCCGACGACGAGTCCGCGGTCGAGCGCGCGGTGGCGGACGCGACGGCTGTGCTCGAAGCCTTCCCGGCGCACTACGACGCCGCACTGCGCGCCGGCCAGCGCGCCAAGCTCGGTCTTCGGCCCCGGCTCGCCCAGCCCAGCGCCAGCCCCCCCCCGGCAAGCGACGACCCGGCGGTGGCGCTGGCCGACGACTGGCTGGCGCTGCTGCACCACCAGCAGGTGGACCACACGCTGGCCTGGCGCCACCTGGCCGACGCCGCCACCGGCGACGAGGGGCCGCTGCGCGCGCTGTTCGCCGACCCCGCCGCGCTGCAGCCCTGGCTGACGCGCTGGCGTGCCCTGTGCGCCGCCGAGGATGCCGCGCCCCACCCACAGGGTGTCGAGCAACCCAACGGATCCACTTCCGCCCACGGCGTGCCAACCTCGCCATCTCAGGTCCGCGCCGAAGCCCTGCGCGCCGTCAACCCCTGGATCATCCCGCGCAACCACCGGGTCGAGGAGGCCCTGGCCGCCGCCAGCGACCACGACGACCTCGCGCCTTTCGAGCGCCTGCTGGGCGCGCTGCAGCGGCCTTACGGAAACGACCCCACGCTCGCACGCTACGCCGAGCCCGCGCCACGTGAGATGACCGAGCGTTACCAGACGTTCTGCGGGACCTGAGAGCATCCCCAAGGGGCACGCGATGCGCCGGCACGTGCCAGCCCGTTTGTCGAAGCGCCGGACGACCCGGTCAACGAGCGCGCGCGCAGGTCGAAGCCGCTACACCGCGACGCCCCACCCCCCGCCCCCCGGCAAATCCACCCGCAGCAGCCCGCCAGCCGGCACGGTGATCGTGCCCTTGCCCTCGAACACGTGGCGGGTGCCGTCGGCGGCCTCCACCTCGACCCGTCCAGGCGCGCCGTCGGCGCCGCCGGCGCGGCCACGTGCCGGGTTGGCGCGGCGGTCGAAAGTGGCCGCCGCGCACTGGAAGGGCGCGCCGTCGCGCGCGCCGATGACGATGCGCTGCGCCTGCCCGCCATGCCAGCGGCCGGCGCCGCCGGTGTCGGGCAGGATCTCCTTGTGCCAGAACACGAGCGGCGCCTGCGACTCGGTCACCTCCACCGGGATGCCGCCCACACCGCTGGGGAAGGCGGTGGTGGACAGGCCGTGCTTGGTCGGGCGCGCGCCGGTGCCGCCCAGCCCCACGGCCATCACGTTGAACGGATGGCCGTCGCGGCGGTCGCGCGCCATGGCCAGCACCCAGATGCTGCCGGCGGACTCGGCCGGCACCTGGCCGCCCAGCGCCGGCTCCAAGACGCCGAACATCAGGTCGGGCAGCATCTGCCCGACGACGTGGCGCGCCGTCACGGGGCTGGGGCGCAGCGGGTGGACGATGCTGCCCTCGGGGGCGCGCACCTCGAAGCAGGCCAGCGAGCCGGCGTTGTTGGGCACCTCCGGCGCCAGCAGGCACTTCAGGCCGAAGACCGAGTAGGCGTCGGTGTAGCACTTGGGCGAGTTGATGCCGCGCCCCGAGGCCGCCGACGAGCCGGCGTAGTCGACCACCACGCGGCCGTCCTCCACCCACAGCGCGGCCTGCAGCGTCACCGGGGCCTCGTAGCCGTCCAGTGTCATATGCGCCGTCCAGCGCCCGGCGGGCAGTCGGGCGATGGCCGCGCGCGCGGCCTGCTCCGACTGGCGCAGGATGTGCGCAGCCAGCGCGTCGATGTCGTCCAGGCCGAACTCGTCCATCATGCCCAGCAAGCGGCGCGCGCCGACCTCGTTGCAGCTCACCAGCGACAGGATGTCGCCGCGCGCCTCCACCGGGTTGCGCGAGTTGGCCTGCACGATGGCCAGCAGATCCTCGTTGAGCACCCCGGCGCGCTTCAGGTGCAGGTGCGGGATGCAGGTGCCCTCTTCGTAGACCGAGCGAGCCTCGGCGGTGAAGCCCACGCCGCCGACGTCGATGGTGTGGCAGGTCGAGGCGAACAGCGCCACGGGCCGGCCGGCGCGGAACACCGGCGTCACCACCACGTAGTCGAACAGGTGCCCGGTGCCCAGCCACGGGTCGTTGGTGACGAGCACGTCGCCCTCGCGCAGCGTGGCGAGTGGGTGGCGGTCCAGGAAGTGCCGCACGGCCACCGCCATCGTGTTGACGTGGCCGGGCGTGCCGGTGACGGCCTGCGCGAGCATGCGCCCGGCCGTGTCGTAGACGCCGGCCGACAGGTCCCCGGCCTCGCGCGCCACCGAGCCGAAGGCCGTGCGCAGCAGCGCCTGCGCCTGTTCTTCTACGACCGAGACCAGCCGGTTCCACATCACCTGGGTGCGGATCGCGCCCAGCATCGAGGGGCCGGCGCCCGGCGGTCCGTCGGCTGCGTCAGCCATCCTGGCCGTCTCCGGCGTCTGCTGCCTGCCGCTCATGTCGCCTCCATCCACAGGTGTCCGTGGCTGTCCAGCCGTGCCTGCCAACCAGCGGGCACGACGACCGTGGTCTCGTGTTCGGCCACCAGGGCCGGGCCGTCGACGCGCTCGCCCGGGGCGAGGTCGAAGCGCCAGTGCAGGCCGAAGGGCTGCGCCTCGCCCCGCGCGGGCTCCCAGGCCCGGCGATGCGCCGCGGCGGCGCGGGCGCGCGGTGCTTCTGGCAGCACCGCCGGCGTGACCGGCGGCGGCGCGGTGGTCACCGTCACCGACCAGGTCACCACCTCCACGGCCGAGCCCGGGATGCGCAGGCCGTAGACCTTCTCGTAGGCCGTCTCGAAGGCCTCGGCCAGCGCTTGCAGCGCGGCGCCGTCGATGGCGCCGGCCTCGGGGCCGGGCAGGCGCACGCGCAGCTCGTGGCCCTGGCCGGCGTAGCGCAACTCGGCCAGACGGTGCTCGTACAGGGCCTGGCCGGCCGCGGCCGGCCCGACGACGGCGCGGGCCTCGTCGGCCATGGCCTGCAGCCGTGCCTGCACCGCCTGCGGCTCGCAGCGCGTGAGCAGCGCCAGATCGCTGCGCACCACCTCGAAGGCCACCGGCGCGCGCAGGAAGCCGATGGCCGAGCCCACGCCGGCGCCCGAGGGCACCAGCACGCGCCGGATGCCCAGCTTCTGCGCCAGGCGCCCGGCGTGCAGCGGTGCGGCGCCGCCGAAGGCGATCATGGTCTGGTCCTCGAGCGCGCGGCCGCGCTCGATGGCGTGCACGCGCGCCGCGTTGGCCATGTTCTCCTCGACGATCTCGCTCACGCCGGCCGCGGCCCAGAAGGCGTCCATGCCCAGGGCATCGCCCACGGCCTCGCGCAGGGCGCGTGCGGCGCGGTCGACGTCCAGGGCCATGCGCCCGGCAGCAAAGCGCGTGGCGTCGATGCGGCCGAGCACCAGGTTGGCGTCGGTCACCGCCGGCAGCGTGCCGCCGCGCCCGTAGCAGGCTGGCCCTGGCTCGGCGCCGCAGGAATCGGGGCCGACGGTGATGCGGCCCATGGCGTCCACGCGGCCGATCGAGCCACCGCCGGCGCCGATCTCGACCAGCTCGATCACCGGGATGCGCACCGGCAGCCCGCTGCCCTTCATGTTGCGCCAGGCGCGCGCGATCTCGAAGCGGCGCGAGCGCTCGGGCTCGCCGTCGGTGATCAGGCAGATCTTGGCCGTGGTGCCGCCCATGTCGAAGGCCAGCACGTCGCCCAGCGCACACTCGCGCGCCAGGTGGCTGGCCAGGATGGCACCACCGGCTGGGCCCGACTCCACCAGCCGGATCGGGAAACGCTGCGCCTGCTCCAGCGTCGTCAGCCCGCCCCCGGACATCATCAGCAGCAAAGGGCAGCGCAGCCCCATCTCGGCCACAGCCGCGCGCAGGCGCCCGAGGTAGCCGGCCATCAGCGGGCGCACGTAGGCGTTGGCCACCGTGGTGGAGAAGCGCTCGTACTCGCGCAGCTCGGGGCAGACCTCGCTGGACAGGCACACCGTGACCTCGGGCCCGAGCAGCGGCTGCAGGATCTCGCGCGCACGCACCTCGTGCGCGGGGTGCGCCCAGGCGTGGATGAAGCCGATGGCCAGCGCCTGCACGCCGGCCTCGTGCAGCTGCCGTCCGGCGGCGGCCACGGCGGCCTCGTCCAGCGGGCGCAACACCGAGCCGTCGGCGGCGATGCGCTCGGGCACCGTCAGGCGCAGCTCGCGCGCCACCAGCGGCGGCGCGCCCTCGATGTTCACGTCGTAGGCATCGAAGCGCTTCTCGTGGCCCATGGCCAGCACGTCGCGCAAGCCCTCGGTGGTCAGCAGCGCGGTGCGCGCGCCCTTGCGCTCGATCAGCGCATTGGTGGCGAGCGTCGTGCCGTGGATGAACAGGCCGACGTCCTGCGGCGCCACGCCGGCGGTGGCGAGCAGCTGCCGCACGCCCTCCAGCACCGCGAGCTCGGGCGCGCGCGGCGTGGTCAGCACCTTGCAGCTGTGGCGGCCGGCGGGCGTCTCGAGCACGACGTCGGTGAAGGTGCCGCCGATGTCGGCGGCCAGGCGCACGGCGGCGCCAGCGGCGGTGGGGTTCATACGGAAGGTCCCTGGAAGCGCGGCTCGCGCCAGGCGCCCGATTCAAGCAGGTGGCGCAGCACCTGCACCGCCTGCCAGAGCTCGGCGTGGGTGGTGGTCAGCGGGTGGACGCCCAGGCGCAGCGCATCGGGCTTGCGCGCCGAGACCACCACGCCGTGCGCCACCAGCGCCTGCGCCAGCGGCCCGGCGCCCTCGAAGCGCAGCGCCAAATGACCGCCGCGGCGCGCGTGCGCGCGCGGGCTGGCCAGCTCGACACCGAGGCCGGCACACTGCTCATCGAGCAGGCGGATCAGCGTGTCAGTGAGCGAGCGGTGGCGCGCGTCCAGCGCCAGCGGGTCGACGTCGCGCCAGACGTCGGCCGCGGCGCCGAAGGCGGTGTTGGCCAGCACCGCCGGTGTGCCAACCAGGTGCCGGTCCATGCCCGGCGCCGGGCGGAAGGCCGGCTCGAAGGCGAAGGTGTCGGCATGCCCCATCCAGCCGCAGATCGCCGGCCAGGCCGCGTCCTGCCAGCGCGGATGCACGTAGAGGAAGGACGGCGCGCCTGGCCCGCCACACAGGTACTTGTAGCCGCAGCCCACGGCCAGGTCGGCATCGCTGCCGCGCAGGTCCACCGCCACCGCCCCGGCGGCGTGCGACAGGTCCCACAGCACCAGCGCGCCGGCGGCGTGCACGCGCTGGGCGATGCGCGCCAGGTCATGGCGCCGGCTGCTGCGGTAGTCCACCGCCGACAGCGCCACCACCGCGACGTCGCCGGGGGCGAGTGCGGCGTCCAGCGCCTGCGCCCACGCGCGTTGCTGCTGTGCTTGCACCGTGGCGTCCAAGGTGGCGTCTGCTGCAGCGTCCGCCGTCGTGTCGCGCGCGGCGTCCCGGTCACCCGACGACGCCGGTCCGGCGGCCGACGCCCCCACTGGGGGCAGCAAACGCAGCGCCGCGGCGCCGTCGTGCGCGAGGCCCTCGGCGACATGGCGGTTGGAGGGGAAGACGTCGGCCTCGGCGACGATCACGCGCCGCGGTGCCTTCAACGCCAGCGCCAGGCGCAACAGGCGGTACTGGTTGACGCTGGTGGATTCGGCCACGCGCACGTCGTCGGTGCCCGCGCCCAGCACCGGCGCCAGCGCCCGGCCCAGCAGGCGCGGCTGTGCCAGCCAGTCGAGCTCGTTCCACGAACGGCGCCGCGCCACGCGCCAGCCCGCGTCCAGCACGGCCTGCATGCGCGCCGGGGCGTCGGCCGGCATCGGCCCGATGGAGTTGGCGTCCAGGTAGACGGTGCCGGGCGCGCCCGGCGCGAAGCGTCGGCGCAGCGCATCGAAGGCGGCCGCATGCCCGGCCGTGGTGTCGAGCAGCCCGCAGGCGGCAGCGTCCAGCATCAGTCGGATCCCCCGCGGCGACGGTCGAGCAGGGCGGGGGCGCGAGAAGTCCGGGTCATCGGTCGAGGCGGGCGATCGGTCTGCGAAGGGGCGCAGCATAGACCCGGATCGGCTCCCCGGAAAGGGGGGACGGACCGCGAAACGGTTCGCGCGCGACACCGGATCGTCGCCGTCGCCGTCGCCGTTGCTGTCGCTGTCGCTGTCGCTGTCGCTGTCGCTGTCGCTGTCGCTGTCGCTGTCGATGTCGATGTCGATGTCTCTGTCGGCAGCGCGCAGGGTGTGCCAGCGGTGGTGTCGCTGTCCGGCGATGGCCCATCGTCCCGAGCCGCGGTGGCCGAGCCGCGGTGGAAGAAGCCCTGCATTGCGCAGGCGATGGCGCTGCCGGCGTGCCGGCGGACGCACAATGACACGATCGCAAAATTGCCCACCCCGGAGGAGCCCGCCCGATGCCACAGACACGTCGAGCCCTGTCCGCCAGGCTGCTGGCGGTCTCGCTGGGCGCCACGGGGCCTGCGGCCATCGCCCAGACCGACGCGCCGCGCGAGCCGCTCTGGGAGATCGGCGCCGTGGCCTTGGGTGTGTCGCAGCAGGCCTGGCCCGGGGCGTCCGAGGAGGTGCAGCGGGCGCTCGCGGTGCCCTACCTGCTGTACCGCGGCCCCTGGCTGCGCATCGACCGGGGCGCTGCGGGCGTGCGCGCGATCCGGCGCGACGGCTTCGAGCTCGACATCGGCGTGGCCGGCTCCTTCGGCTCCGGCGGCAACGACACCCTGGCGCGCGCCGGCATGCCGCGCCTGGGCACGCTGGTGGAGTTCGGCCCGCGCGGGCGCTGGGACCTGGGCCCGGCGCCGGGCGGCGGCCAGTGGCGCTTCGACCTGCCGCTGCGCGGCGTGTTCGACCTGGACGACAGCCTGCGCTCGCGGGGTTTCGCGCTCGAGCCCGAGGTGCAGTACCGCCACGAAGCCCTGGGCGGCTGGCGCCTGACGGCCAGTGCCGGCGTGCTGCTGGGCACCCAACGGCTGAACGCCACGCTGTACGAAGTGGCGCCGGCCTACGCCACGGCCACCCGCCCCGCCTACGAGGCCCGTGGCGGCCTGATCGGCTGGCGCCTGGGCGTGTTCGCCTCCCACCGCCTGTCGCCCGATTGGCGCGTCTTCGGCTTCGGCCGGCTGGATCACGTCGGCGGCGCGGCCAATGCCGACAGCCCCCTGGTGTCGCGCCAGACCGGCTTCACCGGCGGGCTGGGTCTGCAGTGGACGTGGATGCGGTCGGCGCAGCCGGCGGTGGATTGACGGCGCCCCAGGGCAGTGCTGCCAGCCGTCGAGCGTGGAGATCGGACCGCCGCCCTGCAGGGCCCGCCGACATCGCCTGATTGCATGGAACGACGGACCACACCCACAATCGTCTGTTTGCAAAGCTTCGACCGGAAGGACTGCGATGAACCGCCTGCCCGCCCTGCGCACGCTTGCCGCGTGCCTTGCCCTGACGGCCTTGCCCGCGCTGGCCGAGGTGAACTTCGTGCGCAAGATCACACCGGTGGACGTCCCCGGCGAGACCTATGAACAGATCGCCACGGCCTACCAGAAGATGCGCGCCAGCCGCTTCAGCACGCTGGAGGCGCAGTTCGAGGCGCAGTACTCGATGCGATCGTTCCCCGGCATCTGCACCGTCACGAACAACGTGGTCAACGCCACCGTGATCGGCGCGGTGCCGCGCGCACTCGGCAGCTTCGTGGACCCGCAGACGCGGCTGAAGTGGGAGCAGCTCACCGCCGAGGTGACCGACCGCCTGAAAGCCTACGAGGCCAAGACCCTGGCCGCCGCGCAGGAGATGGACCGCCTGATCCTGGCCCTGCCCGAGCAGACGTCCTGCGACGAGGTGCGCCGCTTGGCCGGCGAGATCGTCGAGCGCACCAACACCAAGCACCTCGGCGGGCCCTGACGATCGGTTCTGGCTGGGTGGGACGTCTGGCGCCCACCTCGACAGCCTCAGTGCGAACGGTGGTGAGCGGCAGGCTCAGTGCGAATGGTGGAGAGTGGCCGAGGATCCCCGCTCCCGCCAAGATGTCCGTTCGGGCTGAGCCTGTCGAAGCCCCGCGAGAGGCATCCGCGCGGAAGCTCGCTCACCCCCGCAGCGGCAGCGCCACCCCGATCGCCGCGAACACGCCGCCGCAGGCCTGATTGAAGCGCCGGCCCACGCGCTGCAGCCAGGGGCGGATGCGGTGCGCGGTGCCGGCCAGCGTCATCTCGGTGACGATCTCGATGCCGACGAAGGTGGCGGCCATCACGGCGAACTGCAGCAGCAGGCTGCGCGTCGGGTCGACGAACTGGGGCAGGAAGGCGGCGAAGAACAGCAGGCCCTTGGGGTTGGTGACAGCGCACAGCGCGCCCTGGCGGAACATCGACCACAAGCCCTGGCCGGCGGTCGACGGGGACGCTTCGCCGCCGATCGGCGGCGCGCGCCAGACCTGCACGCCCAGCCACACCAGGTAGGCGCCACCCACCCATTTCAGGGTCGTCAGCCACGCGGCGGACGCCGCCAGCAGCGCGCCGATGCCGAACATCGACAGCGCGATCAGCACCGTGAAGCCCAGCGCCCCGCCGGCCACCGTGGCGAGCGTGCGCCGCGGCCCGTGCAGCGCGCCGTGCGTCAGCGCCAGCAGGCTGTTGGGCCCGGGCGACAGCGACAGGCCGATCGCGGCCAGCAGATAAAGCAGCCAAGTCTGCAGACTCATCCGGCGATCCTATGTCCGACCGGTAGACGGCACAACGGGTGGACGGCACAGCCCCATCACCCCAGCACCTTGGGCACCGGGTTGGGCCGCAGCCGGTAGGCGTCGGGCATGCCCGAGCCCAGCAGCGGGCGCAGGTACAGGCGGAAGGCGTCGGTCACGTCGGTGCCCGACGGGGCGATGAAAGCCTCGTCCATCACGCGCGTGCGCCCGGCCACCTCGGCCAGCGGCTGCAGCGCGTAGTCCACCGCATAGTGGCCGCTGCGGCGGATCGCCACCGAGCCGTCGCGCCCGGACCAGAAGCCGTACTGCACCGCCTTCTCGCCCACCTCGCGCGCCTCGCGCTGGTCGACGTCGCTGACGCATCCCAGGAAGCTGCGCTGCACATAGCCCAGCGTGTCGCCGCGCACGCGCTTGAGCCCCAACCGCGCGCGCACCTGATCGCACAGCAGGTCGGCCAGCGCGCCGCTGCCCGACAACTGGACGTTGCCGTGGGCATCGCGCTCGACGTCGCGCGCCAGCTGCGCCGCGATCGGCACCCCGGAGGCGTCGTGGATGCCCTCGGAGACAGCCACGATGCAGCGCCCCAGCCGCGCGTGCACAGCGCGCACATCGGCGAGGAAGGACTCGACCGAGAACACCCGCTCGGGCAGGTAGATCAGGTGCGGGCCGTCGTCGTCGAACTTGCGCCCCAGCGCCGAAGCCGCCGTCAGGAAGCCGGCGTGCCGCCCCATCACCACGGCCACGTAAACCCCAGGCAGCGCCGCATTGTCCAGGTTGGCCCCGGCGAAGGCCTGCGCCACATAGCGCGCCGCCGAGGGGAAGCCCGGCGTGTGGTCGTTGCCCACCAGGTCGTTGTCGATGGTCTTGGGCACGTGCACGCAGCGCAGCGGGTAGCCAGCCTGCGCCGCCTGCTCGCTGACGATGCGCACGGTGTCGGCCGAGTCGTTGCCGCCGATGTAGTAGAAGTGCCCGATGCCGTGCGCGCGCAGCACGCGGAAGATGTCGCGGCAGTAGGCCAGGTCGGGCTTGTCGCGCGTGGAGCCCAGCGCCGAGCCCGGCGTGCCCGCCACCAGCTCCAGGTTGTGGCTGGTCTCCTGCGTCAGGTCGACAAAGTCCTCATCGACGATGCCGCGCACGCCGTGCCGCGCGCCATACACCCGGCTGACCCCGGCCTGGCGCCGCGCCTCCAGCACCACGCCCACCATCGACTGGTTAATCACGGCCGTCGGGCCGCCGCCCTGGGCGACCAGGACCTTGATGTCTGACATGAGGACGCTCCTGCGGATCGTGCGCCCGTCGCCAGCGG
Source organism: uncultured Rubrivivax sp. (assembly GCA_964522465.1). Taxonomy (GTDB): domain Bacteria; phylum Pseudomonadota; class Gammaproteobacteria; order Burkholderiales; family Burkholderiaceae_C; genus Rubrivivax. The sequence continues at coordinate 14,371 of CAZFVH010000071.1, forward strand.
CCGATCTGGCCGGACCGCGGGCCACGCGGACGGACGCGATGATGCACCGGATCAGGAAGGCCAAACCTACGCTCCAGGGCACGGCAACTCTGTGGGACGAAGCGCAACCCAACTTTTCGTCGATCTATTATTCTGAAATGTTGGAAAAACCGCAAAATACAAATACTGACATTTCCTGCGATTCCTCCGATGAAGTCACTGCCCCGAAAGCCACCCGTCGCACTGGCGCTGGCGGCCGCGATGGCCCTGTCTGCGTGTTCGGCCATACGCCCCGACGCCCTCAGCCCGGCGGAAATCCAGTCCACCAACCGTGCAGACGCGCAGGCCGCGCGCGCCGGCGTGGCGCCGATCGATCAGCCGCTGACGATCGAGGAGGCGATGGCCCGGGCCCTCAAGCACAACCTGGACCGCCGTTCGCGCCTCATGGAAGAGGCCTTGGCGCGGCGGCAGTTCGACGCCAGCAGCTTCGACATGCTGCCCAAGCTGCTGGCCACGGCGGGCTACGACTGGCGCAACAACGACAAGATCAGCAACAGCCGTGCGCAGGCGGGCGGCCCGGTGCAGCCGGGCTCGATCTCCCAGGACCGCGACCACACCCTGGCCGGGCTGGAGTTCAGCTGGAGCCTGCTGGATTTCAGCCTGGGCTACTACGGTGCACGCCAGCAGGGCGACCGCCTGTTCGTCGCCGGCGAGCGGCGGCGCAAGGCCATGCACCTGCTGATGCAGGACGTGCGCACCGTCTACTGGCGCGCCGCGGCCGCGCAGCGGCTGGCGGATTCGGTCAAGCAGACGATCGACCTGGCCGAAGCCGCGCTGGCCGACTCGCGCAGCGCCGAGGCGCAGCGCCTGCGCAACCCGGTCGACACGCTGCGCTACCAGCGCCAGTTGCTCGAGAACATGCGGCTGCTCGAGGCCATCGGCCAGGAGCTCGCCTCGGCCCAGGTGGAGCTGTCGCAACTGGTCAACGCGCCCATCGGCCAGCGCATCGTGCTGGCCGAGCTCGAGGCGGTCAACGCCGCCGACGAGCCGCTGCGCATCCCCGTGCGCGAACTGGAGGAGGTGACGTTGAACTACAACGCCGACCTGCGCGAAGCGCACTACAACTCGCGCATCGCGCGCGACGAGGTCAAGCGCACGATGGCGCGGCTGTTCCCCAACGTCAGCGTCGACTGGGCGCTGCGCTACGACTCCGACAGCTACCTGGTCAACAAGGACTGGCAGGAAGCCGGCGTGCAACTGTCCTTCAACCTGTTCAACCTGATCAGCGGGCCGTCGCAGATGCGCCTGGCCGAGGCCGGCGTGACCCTGGCCGACCAGCGCCGCGTGGCCATGCAGGTGGCGGTGGTGACGCAGATGCATCTGGCGCGGCTGGCGCTGGACAACGCGCGCATGCAGTTCCTGCGGGCCGACTCGATCTACCAGGTTGACCAGCGCCTGGCTGACCTGATGCAGTCGCGCCAGGAGGCGCGCACGCAGAGCCAGCTGGATGCGGTGAGCAACGCCACCACGGCGATCCTCAGCCTGCTGCGCCGCTACCAGGCGCTGGCGCAGGTGCAGACGGCCGAGAACCGCCTGGTCGCCAGCCTGGGCCTGGAGCCGCAGCTGGGCAGCACCGACGAGATCAGCGTCAAGGAGCTCACCGAGCAGCTCAAGCGCCAGGCCGACGCCTGGCGCACGCTGCGCGCCACGGCCAAGCCCTGACCCGGGGGCCGGCCATGCCACACCGTGCCGCCCCCACGGCGCTGCTGCTCGCAGCGACCCTGTCGATCGCCGCGCACGCGCAGGGCCTGCGCGGCGCCGCCCCGGCGGACGACCCCGCCGATGCGGCCTCGCCCGCCCGCGCCGGCCGGGCCGAGATCCGCGCCCACCTGATCCCGCTGCGCTACACCACGCTGGCCGCCGAGATCGGCGCGCGCGTGCGCGCGCTGCCCTTCGCCGAGGCGCAGGCCTTCAAGGCCGGCGACACGCTGGTGGCGCTGGACTGCAGCGTGCAGCAGGCCCAGCGCGAGAAGGCCCGCGCTGAGCTCGCCGGTTCCGAGGCCGCGCTCGAAGCCAACCAGCGCCTGGCGCGGCTGAACGCCATCAGCGAGCTCGAGCTGGTGCTGGCCGGCACGGCGGCGCAGCGCGCCCGCGCCGAGATCGGCGCGCACGACGCGCTGATCGACAAGTGCACGCTGCAGGCGCCCTTCGACGGCCGCGTGGCCGAGCAGAAGGTGCGCGAGCAGCAGTTCGTCCAGCCCGGTCAGGCGCTGCTCGACATCCTGGACGACACCGCGCTGGAGATCGAGTTCCTCGCCCCGTCGGCCTGGCTGCGCTGGCTGCGGCCCGGGCAGGCGCTGCGGGTGGCCATCGACGAGACCCGGCGCACCTACCCGGCCCGCTTCACCCGCATCGGCGCGCGCGTCGACCCGGTGAGCCAGTCGGTGAAGGTCACCGCCCGCATCGAGGGCAGCCACCCCGAACTGATGCCCGGCATGAGCGGGCGCATCCAGGTCACACCGCCGCGGTGAGGCGCGTGCCGACCCGGCCCACCGATACCGCCGCGCCGGCACCCAGGCCCGCGCCGCCCGCCCCGAGAGGCACGACATGAACCACTTCTACCGCACCGTCTGGAACGAGATCAGCCGCACCGTCGTGGCCGTGGCAGAGACCGTCAGCGGCAGGGGCAAGCGCCGGCGCAACCGCAAGGACGGGACGAGCGGTGCCGGCGCGCCGGGAGCTTCAGACCGTGTCGGAGGGTTGGCCGACAGCGGTCCCGTCAGTGCCCCAGCAGCCAGAGCCGGCGGAATCGGCCGGGCAGTACCGCGCGTCCGCCCGGCCGCGGGCCTGATGGCCGCCATCGTCCGGGCCGCCGCCCGGGACGGCAGCATGCCTGCCTCGGTGTCCAGCAGCACCCCCCGTCGGCCCGCCCTGATGACGAGCGCACCACGCCCGATGGCGCTGGAACAACGCTTCATGTTCGACGGCGCAGCCGTGGCCGACACGATCGACACCGCCGCCACCGCAGACCGGCTGGCCGAGACGCTGCGCGCGCAGACGGCCGCCACGGCGTGGCGCGAGACGAGCGCCGAGACGGCGCCGGCCACGCTGCACCTGGACATCGTCGCCCCCACCGGCCTCGCCACCCCTGGCGTGCTGCCCGCGGCCCAAGCGGAAGCACAACGCCTGGTGGCCGACTTCCTGGCCCGCGACGACGCACGCGAGCAGTTGTTTGCCTTGTTCAACGGGGGCAAGGCGGTGCCCGATGCGCAGTGGGATGCGGCGTTCGATCGGCTGATGGCGGACATCGAGTCTGGTGGCGAACGTCTGCGCGTGGAGCTGCGCAGCGGCGCTGAGATGCAGGGCGCCTATGGTGCCTTCAGTGCGACGGGCATGACAGGACGCCCGACGATCTACCTGGACGCCGACTGGGCTGCAGGCGTCGATGCAGCAGTTGTCGCGATGGTCCTGGTGGAGGAGATGGGGCATGCCATCGATGCGCGACTGAATCATCTCGCCGACACGCCGGGTGACGAAGGGGAGCGATTCGCGGTGGCGGCGTCCACCGGCGTCGCGCCTGGGCCATGGGTCGGTCGCGACGACGACCACGCCGTGTGGACGCTGGGGGATGGCCCGGTGGCTGTGGAGCAGGCGAGCTTCACCTTCGAAGCCGTGTCTGGCCTCGCAACCGTCGGGGCCTTCGAGATGGTCTACGACGTCAACAGCCCGGCCGATGGCGTGCAGGCCAACCTCGGCGAGACCGCGGCCGAGAAGGAGCAGAACACCCACAACTTCCTCAAGCCCACCGACATCAAGAAGGTCGTGATCGACGATGGACAGAGTTCCGCGCGCGAGTTCAGCGGCAACGACGTCTCGGTGACTGCCACCTTCACGCGCACCGACAACAGCACTTTCACCTTGCATGGCTGGGTCAGCCGGCCGATCAAGGTGGGGGGCGTTGTCAGGGGCTTCTACTTCTGGACGGACACCGATTTCCAGACCCTGGGGGCCGCCCAGACCGACGGCAACACCGACGGGGACCGCAGTACCGCCGACAACCGGGGCTTTCTGTTCGTCGTCGACAGTGGATATTTCAACGGGCTTTCCCCGGTCACCGTGAATGGCGTGTCGACGGTCGGAGGCAATTCCATTTACAACGTCGGGTCGTCGTCGGATCGGGTCGACTCGGCCCTGAATTCGCTGCTCACTGTCAATCAGGCGCCCACAGCGACGGCAGACACCACCTCGGGCACCGTGGGCCAGGCAGGCGGGCCAGCCGTGGAGGCAGGTGGCGCACGTGTCAACCAGACGGCTGGCGTGGCTGCGGTCGGCAACGTCCTGAGCAACGACACGGACGCCAATTCGGGCGACACGAAAACGGTCACCAGGGTCGGCACCACCTCAGCGGCCACCGCCGTGACATCGGGCAGCAGTTCCACATCCGGTGCCACCGTCGTGCCTGGCCGCTACGGCAATCTGAGCATCGGCGCTGACGGCAGCTACAGCTACAGCGTCACGGCAAACACGCTGGCCGCGGTGGAAGCCTTGCGCACCAGCAGCCACACGCTGACCGACACGTTCACTTACACGATGGCGGACGCGGCGGGTCTGAGCTCGACCACGACGCTGACGATCACCATTCAGGGCGCCAACGACGCGCCGACAGCCGCCGACGACTACAACACAGCGAAGGAATCGGTGACGAGTTCCCTGCCCAATGGCTCGGTCAACTACGACGCCAACGACCCGCTGGGGGCGACAGCCACCGGCAACGTGCTGGACAACGACAGCGACGTGGACGGCAATGGCGAGACCAAGGCCATCCAAGGCATCAGCGCCACGGCCACCTCAGGCACTTTCACAGCGGGCAACGCCTCGACCCAGCTGACCTTTACAGCGGCATCGACGCTGAGCCCGGTAGGCAGCGGCGACTACGTCTACATCCAGGTCGGCGGGTCTTTCTACCAGCTCTACGACGCCTCCAACAACCCGATCAAGGTCACATCGAAGGCGCTGGTGGCCGGCACCGCCGACAGCTACGCAATCGGCTTGTCGGGCACACCTGCGAAACGCTACCCGACCAGTGGATCGACCCTGGTGTCGATCAGCTCCTCCACGGACCTCAACGGCGACTCGACCGCCAACAACGATGTCGTGGGGTTCTCGGGCCAGAACAAGACGAGCGGGCCCAGCGGTGTGAAGTCGGCCACGGTCAGCGTGTCGGCATCGTCATCCGCGGCGTCGGTCGCCTTGAACGGGATCTCGGGCACGATCGCGCAGGGGATGGCCGTCACATGGGACGGATACGCCGGCGATCCGGTGTCCGTGTCCGCTGTGACTTACGACGGCAATGGAAACCCGACAGCGGTCACGCTTTCATCCACGACAACGCTGACGAGCACACTCCTGCCATCGGGCACAGCATTGACGTTTACGGGCAGCGCGGGCAACACCCTGATCGGTGCCTACGGCTCGCTCCTGCTGAACGCGGACGGCAGCTACATCTACACGCCGACCGCGGACAACGCCAGCCTGGGTGCGGGACAGAGTGCGACCGACGCCTTCCGTTACACGATGGCCGACGCGGCCGGCGCGACGAGCACCGCCACGTTGACGATCAACGTCTACGGCTCGGGCACGAGCGACCCGAACGCGAAGGCGGATACCAATGTGGCCACCGAGACCGGTGGCGTGTTCAACGGGACGGCTGGCGTCAACCCGACGGGCAACATGATCACGGGTGTCGTCACCCTGCCCAGCGGTGGATCGGGCGGCGTGGCGGACACGACGCCCAGCAACACAGGCAACAACTTCGTCATCGCTGGACGCAACGTCGGGGAAGGTACCGACACCACGCTTGCATACGTCACGACGACTGGATCCATCGCAAATAACGCGAAAGATGTCATCTCAGTGACGAGTGCTGCGGGTCTGTCTGCGGGCATGGGCGTCAGCGGCCCGAACATCGCGACGGGCACGACGATTTCGTCCATCTCTGGCACGAATGTCACCCTGACCTCTGACGCCTCCGGAGCTGTCGCGAGCGGAAACACCTTCTTCTTCATCAACAAGGCCAGCTCCATGACCCTTTCGGGTCAGTACGGAAGCCTTGCGTTGCAGGCCGACGGCACCTACACCTACACCGTCACCAACTCCGATCCCGCCGTACAGGCGCTGAGGTCCAGCAGCGACACCCTGACCGACACCTTCGTCTACCGCATCACCAACGGGCAAGTGGCGTCGAGCACGCTGCTGACCGACAGCACGACGCTGACCATCACCATCCAGGGCGCCAACGACGCACCAGTCGCCAGCAACGACAGCGCCACCGCCACGGAGGCCAGTGGCATATCCAATGCGACGGCCGGTCATAACCCCTCGGGCAATGTGCTGACCAACGACAGCGACGTCGACGACGCCGCGAGTGCGCTGCGCGTCACCTCCTACCGAACCGGCAACGTCGAGGGCGCCGGCACGGCGGCCAGCGCGGTCGGTGCGACGTTGGTGGGCAGCTTTGGCTCGCTGACGCTGAATGCCGACGGCTCCTGGATCTACACCATCGACCAGAGCAACACGGCCGTCAATGCGCTGACCGCGAGCAGCACACCTCTGGAGGACACCTTCAACTACACGGTGACCGACGGCACCGGAACGGGGCTGTCCGACACCGCCGTGCTGACGGTGTCGATCCAGGGCGCTGCCGATGCGGTCGCCGTCAACGACGTGTACGTCAACGAGGGTTCGGGGTATGCGACCTTCACCGTGACCGGCGCACAGGGCGTGCAGACCACACTGGCACTCGGCAACTCGACTGGACTGGCCACGGCCGATCGCAAGGCCACGCTCAGCGGCACGGGCGCCGACGTCGGGGCGCAACTCCAGTACTACACCGGCACGACCTGGGCCGATTACACGAACGGATCTCTCGTCGCCATACCTGCTGGCGGTCAATTGATCGTGCGGGTGGCCGTCACGCCGGACAGTGCCCACGAATCCAACGAATCCTTCACACTGACTGCCACGAGCGCTGACGGCGCGTCTGACATCGGCATCGGTACGATCAATGACGAAGGTGAAGGCAGCATCTTCCTGTCCACCAACACAACCGGCACTGCCAATCAGGGCGGCGACCCCGGTTACCCCGCGGCGCTGGACGACGATCGACCGACGCTGTCGATCGCAGACGTGACGGTCGCAGAAGGCAACACTGCTGTCTTCGTCGTCACGGCGAGTGCGGCGTCCGCGTATCCGCTGACTTTCACGCCCGCCATCGCAGTGACAGGCACGGGGTCGGGCCACGCAGTACTCGGAACCGACACCGCCGCGACGAACGCCCTGGAGGTCTCTACCGACGGTGGCAGCAACTGGGCGACAGTCAGCGCAACGGTGACGCTGGCCGCGGGTCAGACCTCGTTGCAACTGCGGCTCGCCACTGTCGACGATGCCGACGCAGAGCCCAGCGAAACGTTCCGGATCAGCACCGGAGACCTCGCGTGGCCGTCCAAGGCGACGACAGCGGTGATGGCCACCGCCACCATCACCGACAACGACACGCCGACGATCAGCGTCAGCAACGTCTCGGTCGCCGAAGGCGCGACGGCCGTGTTCACCGTTTCACTGGACAAGGCCTCCAACGGCGCCACCAGTTTCACCCCCACGCTCGGCAGCGGGACCGCCACCGTGGGGACGGACACCGCAGCCGCCTCTGCGCTGGAGGTCTCCACCGACGGCGGCACTAACTGGACCCCCGTATCGGGCGCGGTCACCATCGCCGCGGGCCAGACCTCGCTGCAGTTGCGCCTGGCCACCACCGACGACGCCATCGCCGAAGCCTCGGAGACCTTCACGCTGTCCACCGGAGCGATCACAGGCAGCGTCACGAACGCGGCTGGCGCCACGGGCACGGCCACGATCACCGACAACCCGCCCCCGACGCTGACCACCGATGACGGCGAACCCTCGGGCAACGACCAGGTTCTCGAATCTGCGCTTGCCGCAGGGTCCAGCCCCGATGCGGCAGCGCGCACCGCCACGGGCACCATCACCCTGGCAGACGGCAGCGGCCTTTCCGACATCCAGGGCGTCCGTTTCACCACCGTGGTGGGCGGCACGACCCAGACCCACGACTACACCGACGAGCAGTTCGAGGCCATCGTCACCGCGACACCGGCCACCCACCTCAGCTTTGCCACGGCCAACGGCACGGTGACTCTCACGGGCTACAACGCCGCGACCGGCGTCATCGACTACCGCTTCGAGCTGACCAGCCGCACCGCCGACGTCAGCGGCACCGAGACCAACGCGTTCACGGTGGCGGTCACCGACGAGAGCAGTTCCCCGACGTACTTCTCCCCCGTCACGGTAACGATCGACATCGTCGACGACACCCCCACTGCCAACGACGACACCGACGCCGTCACCGAGGACAGCACCCTCACCGCCACCGGCAACGTCATCACCGGCGTGGACCTGGGTAGCGGCAACGACGCGAACACGAGCGACGGCGTGACCGACACACAGGGCGCCGACACCGCCACCGTCACGGGCGTGCAGGCCGGCACGGTCACCACCGAGATCGCCACCGGGGCAGCCACCGCCATCGACGGCACCTACGGGCGCCTGACGGTCCAGGCCAACGGCGATTACAGCTACACGCTCTACACCGCCAGCGACACGGGCGCCGGCGCCACCGGATACGCCGCGCTGCAGGCCATCGCCAAGGGCGAGTCGCAGACCGACACCTTCAGCTACACGCTGAAGGACGCCGACGGCGACTTCGACAACGCCACCCTGACGGTGACGATCAACGGCACCAACGACACGCCGGTGATCACGGTGGTGGATGTGACGGGTGCGGTGACGGAAGACACCGCCACGGTCGCAGACAACCCGAACACGGGCGCTGTCGAGACGGGCTCGTATGTGACGGACAGCGGGTCTGTGACGTTTGATGATGTGGATGGAGCGGATGTCTCGACCGCATCGGCGACGCTGCACGTGACCAATCTCTTCGACTGGGCGGGCATCAGCGGCAACGGGGGCGGGAATTGGCCGGGAATGCTCAGCGGGCGACTCTACAAGGCCACCTACGACACCCAGGCTGGCCGAACGCTCTCGAATTCGGAGTTCATCGCCCTGGGCTATGAGTTGATGGCCCGTTCGGGTGGAGCTATCGGCGCCTTCACGGTCAACTACACCGACAACACCCAGACAACGATCGACTACCTGGTGTCCAAGGCGGGCGTCACGGGAATCACCAACAGACCGGCGGGAACAGACCCCAACGACGCCTCAACGACGACCACCGGTCAACAGGTGTACGTGACCACCGCCAACCGGGCCGCGGCCGAAGGGGCCATTGGACGGTCTGCCACCGTCAACGACCCGAACGCCACGCTGACCGGGCTCTCGACAGCGCTGCAGATCACAGGCGCCGGGGTCTCCTCGGCCTCCAATGACGGCGCCATCCAGTGGCGATTCGCGTTCGACAACGGCCAGATCCAGGCGCTCGGCGCAGGCCAATCAGTGGTCGCCACCTATCGCCTTGCCGTCAGGGACAACAGTGCCGCCACCACTGTGACAGCGGGAGACCACCTCGACACCGCCATCCGCCTGGTGACGGTCACCATCACCGGCACCAACGACGCGCCGGCGATCGACCTCGACACCGTCGACACCAACACCGCCAACCGTTCGGCCACGTTCGTGGCCGGCGGCAGCGCCGTTGCCCTGGCCACCGGCACGACCAACCTGAGCGACGTGGACAGCACCACCTATGACAGCCTGAAACTGTCTTGGACGGCAACCGCGTTCCCCGACGGCGCCGGTGAACGCATGCTGGTGGACGGCGCGACCGCCGGGGGCACGATCTCCGGCCTGGGGAGCCTTTCTGCCGGGGGCTCGGTCACGCTCGCCGGTGGCACGGACGTCGATTACACGGTCTCGACCGCATCCGGCGTGGTGTCACTGGTCTTCACCGGCGCGTCCGGGGCCGAACTGACCCAGGCGCAGGCCGAGGAACTGATCGACGCGCTGCGCTACGAGAACACCGCCGCGCAACCCACCACCGGGTCCGCGCGCGTCATCTCACTGCAACCCACCGATGGCAGCGGCCTGCAGGGCAACACGGCGACCTTCACGGTCACCGTGAACGTGACCGCAAGTGCAACCCTGTCCATCGACGACGTCACCGTCAACGAAGCGGCCGGCAACGCCACCTTCACCGTCACACGCGGCGGAACCACCTCGACCGCCGTCTCGGCGTCCTACACCACGTCCAGCGGAACAGCGACCTCAGGGTCCGACTTCACCGCCGCATCGGGCACGGTGTCGTTCGCCAGCGGCGAGACCACGAAGACGATCACGGTGCCGATCACCAACGACGGCGTCTACGAGGGATCGGAAACCTTCAACGTGACGCTGTCGAGCCCCAATGCCGCGACCATATCGGATGGGGTGGGGGTGGGGACGATCAAGGATGATGGGACGGGGTCGGGGGGGAGTGACGACGACCGGCCGACGCTGAGCGTCAGCGGCATGAACGTCGAGGAAGGCTCGCGTGCCACCTTCACCGTCACCCGCAGTGGGGCCACCGAAGCCGCCACCCTCATCGACCTGGCACTGACCAACGTCGACACCGAGGCAGGCGATTTCAGCTCCACCTACGAGTGGTCCACCGACGGAACCACCTGGGCGGCCGTCACCGGCAACCAGATCAGCCTGGCCGGCAACACCAACACCTTCTACGTGCGCGTGGCCACCACCGCGGACGCTGTCTTTGAAGGCGCCGAAGCCTTCAAGCTCACCGCCGGCTTCAATGCTGCGGCCCTGAAGTTCGCCGACGGCGTCAGCGGCACCACCCGCACCGGCTACACCGCCGAGGCCAACTCCACCATCTACGACGACGGCTCCATCGACGGCGATGACGGCTCCGACACCGACACCACCACCGTCAAGGACGACGACCGGCCGACGCTGAGCGTCAGCGGCATGAACGTCGAGGAAGGCTCGC
>CAZFVH010000071.1:25460-25727 GCA_964522465.1 uncultured Rubrivivax sp.
TCTACGACGACGGCTCCATCGACGGCGATGACGGCTCCGACACCGACACCACCACGGTCAAGGACGACGATCGAACCGCCTTCAGCGTGGCCGACGTCTCCATCAGCGAAGGCGGCCTGGTCACCTTCACCGTCACCCGCACTGGCGATGCCGAGGCCAACCAGACGGTGGACTTCGCCACCTCCATCGCCAGCGGTGACTCCGCCGAAGCCGGCGACTTCACCGCCGCCAGCGGCACGCTGACCTTCGCGCCTGGCGTCACCAGCC
>CAZFVH010000072.1:0-25438 GCA_964522465.1 uncultured Rubrivivax sp.
GCGCACCAGATGGTGGAACTGCGTTTCGATGGCTGCGAGATCGGGGAAGATGTCGGCGTGGTCGTATTCCAGGTTGTTCAGCACGGCGGTGCGCGGCCGATAGTGCACAAACTTGCTGCGCTTGTCGAAGAAGGCCGTGTCGTATTCGTCGGCTTCGATGACGAAGGTCTGACCGCGACCCAGGCGTGCAGACACCTCGAAGTTCAGCGGCACGCCCCCGATCAGGAAGCCAGGCTCGAGCCCGGCGGACTCCAGGATCCAGGCCAGCATCGACGTCGTCGTGGTCTTGCCGTGCGTGCCGGCCACGGCGATCACGTGCCGCCCGCGCAGCACCTGCTCGGCCAGCCACTGCGGGCCGCTGGTGTAGGGCGCGCCCGCGTCCAGGATCGCTTCCATCAGCGGGTTGCCACGCGTGACGACATTGCCGACGACGAAGACGTCGGGGTTCAAGGCCCGTTGCCCGGCGTCCCAGCCCTCGGTCAGCTCGATCCCGAGTGCGCGCAACTGCTCGCTCATCGGAGGGTAGACGTTGGCGTCGCAGCCGGTGACGTGGTGGCCCGCTTCACGGGCGATCGCCGCCAGCCCGCCCATGAAGGTGCCGCAGATGCCGAGGATGTGGAGGTGCATGGACTCGCCTGCAGGGTGGCGGGTGTTGCCGTGGGCGCTGCACGGGTCTGGTCAGGACCGGTGCCACGCAGCGCAGGGCGGGTTCACAGGGTCGCGAACACCTCGCGGGCGGCGGCGACTGTCAGCTCGATGTCGCCCTGGCTGTGGGCGGTGCTGACGAATCCCGCCTCGTACAGCGCCGGTGCCAGGTACACGCCCCGCTCGAGCATGCCGTGGAAGAAGCGGTTGAAACGCTCCTTGTCGGTGGCGAGCACCGCTGGGTAGTTCTGCGGCAGCCGGTCGCCGAAGAAGAAGCCGAACATGCCACCCTCGCAGTCGACGCTGAAGGGCACGCCGGCATCGGTGGCCGCCACTGCCAGGCCGTCGACGAGTTGGCGCGTGCGCACCGCCAGCGCATCGAAGACGCCCGGCCGTCCCAGCACTTCCAGCGTGGCCAGACCGCATGCGGTGGCCACCGGATTGCCGGAGAGCGTGCCGGCCTGGTAGACCGGGCCCAGCGGCGCCAGCAGGCTCATGATCTGACGCGGGCCGCCGAAGGCCGCCAGCGGCATGCCGCCCCCGATGACCTTGCCCAGCACCGTCATGTCGGGCTTGAAGCCGGGTATGTGTTGCGCGTACACCGACTGCGCGCCACCGAGCGCGACGCGGAAGCCGGTCATCACCTCGTCGAAGACCAGCAGCGTGCCGTGGGCGCTGCACAGCTCCCGAAGCCGTGCCATGAAAGGCACGCTGGCGCGTACGAAGTTCATGTTGCCCGCAATCGGCTCGATCATCACGCAGGCCAGCGTGTCGCCATGCGTGACGAAGGCTTCCTCGAGTTGCGCGATGTTGTTGTATTCGAGCACCAGCGTGTGCTGCACGACCTCCGCAGGGACACCAGCGCTGGTGGGGTGGCCGAAGGTGGCCAGCCCCGACCCGGCCTTGACCAGCAGCGCGTCGGCATGGCCGTGGTAGCAGCCTTCGAACTTGATGATCTTCGACCGCCCGGTGGCGCCCCGCGCCAGACGCAGCGCGCTCATGCCAGCCTCGGTGCCGGAGCTCACCAGCCGCACCTGCTCGATGGACGGGACGCGGGCGATGATGGCCTCTGCCAGCTCGAGTTCGCGTTCGGTCGGTGCGCCGAAGCTCAGGCCCTGCAGCGACGCTTCGCGCACCGCCTCGAGCACCTGTGGGTGGCCGTGTCCCAGAATCATCGGGCCCCATGAGCCGATGTAGTCGATGTAGCGCCGGCCCTCGGCATCCCACATCGACGAACCCTCTGCGCGGGCGATGAAGCGCGGCGTGCCACCGACGGCACGGAAGGCTCGTACCGGCGAGTTGACGCCGCCCGGGATCACCTGCTGGGCGCGTGCGAAAAGGCTCTCGTTCGTGGGCATGGGGGTCGGTCTCCTGGAGGTGTCCTCGGGTTGCGGGCGGCTGGCCGCGGCGGGGCAGAGGCCACCCCGTGCGTCAGCTGCCGTTCAGTGCACGCGGCGCGGCGTGACGGGTCCGGCCGGGCCGGCGGGGGGCTCCGGGGGCGTCGCCGAGCCACCGTCCGGCGCTTCATCGCTGTCATCCTCGGGCGATGGCAGGGCCCAGAAGAAGCGGTCCGGCACCACGCTGCCCATACCAGGGCGAAAGCCTGCATCCAGACTCTGGTCCAGGAAAGCCAGCGCTTCGCCGACGGCGGCCTGCAGCTCCGTGCCCGCCGCCAGCAGGGCGGTCAGTGCCGCGGCCAGCGTGTCGCCGGCGCCGACGAAGCCTGTGTCGAAGCGCGCGAACTTCTCGCCGCTGATGGCCCCCTGGGCCGACGCCAGGACGTTGTCGATGAACTGCTCGGCGCCGCGGGGCGGCAGCATGATGCCGGTCACGAGCACGTACCGCGTGCCGCGCTCGCCGGCGGCCACGGCCAGCTCGCGTGCCGATGGGGGGCGCTCGCTGTCCCACTCCGGGAGCAGGATGTCGGTCAGGGTCTTGTGGTTGCCTACCAGCACCTCGGTGGCGGGCAGGATCAGATCGCGCCAGGCCTCGAGGTAGGGCTCGCGCTGGTCCTCGTCGAGCCAGGTCAGGTCCGGCATGTAGGTCACCACCGGCACCTCGGCATAGTCGGACAGGATCTCCGCGACAGCAGCGATCGTCTCGGCCGCGCCGAGGAAACCGACCTTCCAGGCCGAGACGGTAATGTCCTCGAGCACCGAGCGCGCCTGCTCGACGACATCCTCGTCGTCGATGGGTGAATGGTCGAAGACCTCGGCCGTGTCACGCATGACGATGCTGGTGATGACCGGCAGCGGATGTGCCCCCATCGCGGCGATGGTGGCGACGTCGCCCGCAATCCCGCCCGCGCCGCTGGCATCGCTGGCGTTGAAGCTCATCACGCAGGCAGGCGGTGCATGCTCCTGCGGGGTCTCGAGATCTGTGGAGTCTGGGTGTGAGTCGGGCTTCATGTGGTGTCCTGCCCGAGGGCCCGAGGACGGTCGGTACTCGGACAGATCGGTGTTGTGAGGCTTGCGACGACCGGTGCCGGCCACCGGGGAATCCCGGGCTCCGGGACGCACCCCTGCCAGATAGAATCTGCGGCATTGTAGTGACCCCCTCTGTGTGCCGACCGTGAGTGCAAACCGTACCTGGATGTGTCTGATCTGCGGCTGGATCTATGACGAAGCCGCCGGCGACCCTGAGCACGGCATCGCCCCAGGCACGGCATGGGCCGACGTCCCGATGAACTGGACCTGCCCTGAATGCGGTGCGCGCAAGGAGGATTTCGAGATGGTGCAGCTCTGAATGTCGCTGCTTTCCTGCAACCCTCGAAGGGCGAGTCGGCCCTCATGAGTCACTGCCTCTGACGCTCAGCGGACACGTTCGGTTCATGTTGGGCGCCAGGCGTCCAGTTCGCCGGGTTGGTTCCGTGCTCTGGCTCTTCTAGCGTTCGGGTACAGGCCGCAAGGCCGCCGACGGAGGGCTCTTTGCCGATCTCCCGGTTGCACGCTCCCGGCGGGTGATCGACTTGAGTCCATCCGCGCGAGTGCCTTTGCCACCGCCGGCCACCGTGCCTGCACTGATCGAGTCGGGCGATATCCTTTGAATCACCCCGGGCATTGATCGAAGATAAATCGAACGTTTGATTCGAATCTACAGTGGCGACATGTCCGAATCGTCGCCCCTGGAGCCTGCCCGTCGTTCTGCGCCGGCACGTGTCGGGCGCGATGGTGAAGACTCTCGCCGACGGCTTTTCCATGCGGCGTTGACGCTGTTTGCGCAGAAGGGTTTCGGCAACACCTCCACCCGCGAGCTTGCCGATGCCGCCGGTGTGAACATCGCGGCGATCAGTTACTACTTCGGCGACAAGGCGGGTTTGTACCGGGCTGTCTTCTTCGAACCCATGGGCATGCCGGAGGATGATGTCTCGCACTTCGACGACCCTGCCTTGTCGCTGCGCGAGATGCTCGTACGGTTCTACGGAGGCTTCCTGGAGCCGTTGCGTGATCCCGCGTCCGCGGCCCTGTGCACCAAGTTGCACTTCCGCGAGATGATCGAGCCGACCGGTCTGTGGCAGCAGGCGATGGACCGGATGTTCGCGCCCATGCACGAAGCACTGCTGAGGCAGTTGTGCCGCCACCTGTGTCTGGCCCAGCCGGATGCCGCGCTCTTCCGCCTGGCGTCCTGCCTGGTGGGTCAGGGCGTACACCTGCACGTTGGCCGTGACTGCGCCGAGCGATTGTGGCCGGGCCTGTTCGATGGTGATGCCGCCATCGACGGGTGGAGCCGCACGCTCGTCGATGCCGCTGTGGCCATGGTGGAGGCCGAACGATCACGCCGGGCGGCCTCGGGCTGTGACGATCCGACGGCCAATCCCTGAAGCGTCCCTGAACGATGAGGCCCCTCAAGTCCTGGATCCTGACGGCAGCCGTGGTCGGTTTGTCCGGGTGTGCGTTCCTGCCTGGCACCGGTGTCGGATCGCTGTCCGACCCGGCAGACGATACGGTCCCAGCCGCGCCCGTGGTGCCGACCGCCCCGGCGCGTTGGCATGTGACTGCGCCGACCGTCGCCGACCTTGCCGCTGCCGGGGCGCCGTCGGCAGGCGCGGGCTCTGCGGACACGGCCAGCCCCGGCCTCTGGTGGGCGCGCTTCGGTGATCCGGTGCTCGATGAGCTCATCGCCGCAGCGCAGGCGGCCAGCCCCGACCTCTCGTCGGCGGGCGCGCGCGTGGCGCAGGCGCGCAGCCTGCGTGTGCTCGCGCAGGCCGACCTGTGGCCATCGATGCAGGCCCAGGCCGGGCTCGGACGTGGTCGGGCCGAGCCGGGGCAGTCCCTCGCGACCACGGCCAGCGGATCGCTCCAGGCCGCTTGGGAGATCGATCTCTTTGGCGCGCGCCGCGCCGCGTCTCATGCTGCGCGGGCGCGCCTCGCGGGTGCCGCCGCCAGTCGGGATGCCGTGCGCATCGCGGTGGCCGCCGAAGCGGCGCTGAGTTACGTGCAGTTCCGCGCTTGTCAGGCGCAGTCCGATCTGGCGCGGATGGACAGCCGCTCCCGTGACGAGACGGCCCGGCTGACCGCGCTGGCCGCAGCCTCGGGCCTGCGCGCCCGTGCCGATGCGGCACTGGCGCAAGCCGGCGCGGCCCAGGGACGTGGCTTGGCCATCCAGCAGGAGGCGCAGTGCCAGCAATTGCTCAAGGCGCTGGTGGCGCTGACGGCCATGGACGAGCCGACGCTCGGCGCGCGACTGGCCTCGGCACCCGGGCGCCTGCCTTCCGTGCTCCCGCCGGCGGTGACGGTGCTGCCGGCCGCACTGCTCCAACAGCGCCCTGATCTGTCGGCTGCAGCGGCCGAGGTCGACGCGGCTGGAGCCGATCTCGCGCAGCGACAGGCGCAGCGCTGGCCGCAGGTGGCTGTGCAGGGCCAGATCGGTCTGGCTCGCGCATCGGGCGTTGGCTTCACTCGGGACGGGAGCGTATGGTCGCTCGGCCCCTTGAGCGTGACGATCCCTGTCTTCGACGGCGGTCGTCGGGACGCCACGCAGCGCGCCGCGAGTGCAGCCTACGAGGATGCAGCGGCGCGTTACCGTGCCGCTTTCCGACAGGCGGTGCGCGAGGTCGAGGAGGCGCTGGTGCGCGTCGAAGCTGCGCGGTCGCGTGAGGCCGACACGCGGCAGGCGGCGCAATCGCTGGCCGAGGTGCTGCGCGCCACCCAGGAGCGCTGGGCCGCCGGGCTGGCCAGCCAGTTCGACCTCGAGGACGCCCGCCGCAGCGCGCTGGCGGCACGGGCCGCGCTGCTCGACCTGGAGCGCGAGCAGGTCGAATCCGCCATCGCCCTGTACCGCGCGCTGGGCGGCGGCTGGAAGGAGGACGCGACTCAGCCGCCTTCCTGAGGCGGCGCGCCTGTCGGACGTCGGCCGCAGCGCTGCGGCGTCTCGCATCCACGCCCACCCCCGGTCGAGCCCGGCATGTCCAGTCGCTGCCTCCATCCACAGTGCTCTGGACTCGCCACGCACCCGTATCCATCCCCCTTGAAGCCATGAAGACTCCTGTTCGAGTCGCAGCGATCGCCGCGGTGACCGTCGCGGTCGCTGCGGCGGTTCATTTCATCTTTTTCGAGACGTCGCCGACCATCCCCTCGGCGCTTCAGACCGGCGATCCGGTTGCGTCGACCGCCTCGTCTGGGTCGATGCCCACGCCCGAGTCGTCCGCGCGCCCGGCGCTGACGGTGGCGGTCACGACACCCGCGAGCATCGAGCTCGCCCGAACGGTGTCGGCCACCGGCAGCGTCCATCCCTGGCAGGAGGCCAGCGTCGGCGCCGAGGGCCAGGGCTGGCGACTGGCAGAGGTACGCGCGCAGGTGGGTGACACGGTGAGACAGGGGCAGGTGCTGGCCGTCTTCGACACGCGTGTGGCGCAGGCTGACCTGGCGGCCTTGCGCGCCTCGGTGGCGGAGGCCGAGGCGACGCTGGCCGAGGCTGGCACCAACGCCCGACGCGCGCGCGAGCTGCAGACCACCGGCGCGATCAGCGCGCAACAGGTCACGCAGTACCTGACGGCCGAGCGCACGGCGAGTGCCCGTCTGGAAGCCCAGCGCGCCGCCGTGCGCGCCCAGGAGCTGCGCCTGGCGCAGGGCACGGTCACGGCCCCCGACGGCGGCATCGTCACGTCGCGCAATGCCACGGTGGGCGCTGTCGTGGCGCCGGGGCAGGAATTGTTCCGCCTGATCCGCCAGGGCCGTCTCGAGTGGCGTGCCGAGGTGGCCGCGGCTGACCTGGCCATGCTGAAGCCGGGCATGACGGCCCGCGTGGTGCCCACCGGCGCCGATCCGGTGACCGGCACGGTGCGCCGCATCGGCCCGACGGTCGACACGGGCACGCGCAACGGGCTGGTCTATGTGGACCTGCCGAGCGCCCCGGGCTTGCGCGCCGGGAGTTTCGCGCGTGGTGATTTCGAGACCGGACGCGGCCAGGCGCTGACGCTGCCGCAGACAGCTGTCCTGCTGCGCGAAGGATTCAGTTGGGTCTTCGTCGTCGGCGACGACAGCCGCGTGCGCCAGCTGAAGGTCAGCACCGGCCGACGCAGCGGTGACCGCATCGAGATCGTCGAGGGGCTGGCGCCCGGTTCGCGTGTCGTGGTGGCCGGCGGCGGCTTCCTGGCCGACGGCGATCTGGTGCGGGTGAGCCCGGGCCTGGCACCAGACACGCCGGCGCCGGCCTCGCCCGCCACCCAGGGAGGCTGACCATGTTCAACGTCTCGGCCTGGTCGATTCGCAATCCGACACCGTCGGTGTTGCTTTTCGTCATGCTCACGCTGGCGGGGCTGCTGGGCTTCCAGGCGATGAAGATCCAGAACTTCCCGGACATCGATTTGCCGACCGTCACCGTCACGGCCTCGCTGCCGGGCGCTGCACCGGCCCAGCTCGAGACCGAGGTCGCGCGCAAGATCGAGAATTCGATCGCCACGCTGCAGGGCGTCAAGCACATCTACACCAAGATCCAGGACGGCACGGTGTCGCTGACGGTGGAGTTCCGCCTGGAAAAGCCGACGCAGGAGGCGGTGGACGACGTGCGCGACGCCGTCTCGCGCGTGCGCTCGGACCTGCCGGGTGATCTGCGTGATCCGGTCATCAGCCGGCTGAACGTCGCCGGGCTGCCGATCCTGACCTACACCGTGGCCTCCGAGCGCATGTACGAGGAGGCTCTGAGCTGGTTCGTCGACAACACGGTGGCCAAGTCGCTGCTGAGCGTCCGCGGCGTGGGGGCGGTCTCGCGCGTGGGCGGGGTCACGCGCGAGGTCCGCGTGGAGGTGGATCCGTCCCGCCTGCTGGCGCTGAACGTCACCGCGGCCGACATCTCCCGCCGCCTGCGGCAGGTGCAGCAGGAGGCCGGTGGCGGACGCGCCGACATCGGCGGGGCCGAGCAGTCGGTGCGCACGCTCGCGACGGTGCGCACGGCGCAGGAGTTGGCTGCGCTGGACGTGCCGCTGTCCGATGGCCGCCGCATCCGCCTCGATCAGGTGGCCCGTGTCATCGACACCGTCACCGAGCCGCGCAGCGCGGCGTTGCTGGACGGCCGGCCGGTGGTCGGATTCGAGATCGTGCGGGCGCTCAAGTCGGGCGAGGTCGAGGTAGCCGAGGGCGTGCGTGCCGAGGTGGCGCGGCTGCGTCAGGCGCACCCCGACGTGCGCTTTACCGAGGCCATCGACTTCGTCGAGCCGGTGGTGGAGAACTACAACGGCTCGATGTACCTGCTGTACGAGGGAGCGGTGCTGGCGGTGCTGGTGGTGTGGGCCTTCCTGCGGTCGTGGCGCGCGACCCTGGTGGCGGCCACCGCCTTGCCGCTGAGCGTGATCCCGGCCTTTGCGCTGATGCACTACGGCTTCGGCTTCACCATCAACGTGGTGACACTGCTGAGCCTGTCACTGGTGGTAGGCATCCTCGTCGACGATGCGATCGTGGAGATCGAGAACATCATGCGCCACCTGGCCATGGGCAAGCCGCCGCTCGAGGCCGCGCGAGAAGCCGCCGATGAGATCGGGCTGGCCGTCATCGCCACCACCTTCACGCTCATCGCCGTCTTCCTGCCCACGGCCTTCATGAGCGGGGTGGCGGGCAAGTTCTTCGTCCAGTTCGGCTGGACCGCGGCGATCGCGGTGTTCTTCTCGCTGGTCGTCGCGCGCATGCTCACGCCGATGATGGCCGCCTACCTGCTAAAGCGGCCGACCCGCGACCCTGGCGAGCCGCGCTGGGTGACGGCGTACACGCACGTGGCGGCCTGGTGCCTGCGTCACCGCATCGTCACGATGCTCGCCACGGCGGCGTTCTTCTTCGGCAGCTTTGCGCTGGTGAAGTTCCTGCCCACAGGGTTCCTGCCGCCCGACGACCTCAGCCAGACGCAGGTCACCGTCACACTGCCGCCCGGCAGCACGCTGCGGCAGACCCTGACCGTGGCCGAGCAGGCGCGGCAGATCGTCGCGCGCCATCCGCAGGTGCGGCTGGTGTACACCGCGGTGGGCGGGGGCGCGGCTGGCGGCGATCCCTTCGCCCAGTCCGGCGTGCCGGAGGCGCGCATCGCCACGCTGACGATCAACCTGACGCCGCGCGACGAACGACGGGGCATCTCCAAGCAGGACGTCGAGGGGCAGTTGCGCGATGCGCTGGCTGTCGTGCCGGGCGCGCGCATCAGCGTCGGCCTGGCCGGATCGTCGGGCAGCAAGTATGTGCTGGTGCTGGCCGGCGAAGACGGGCGTGTGCTCAGCGAGCACGCCCAGCGGGTCGAGCGCGAACTGCGGACCCTGCCCGGGATCGGCAACGTGACCTCGAGCTCCAGCCTGGTGCGCCCCGAACTCGTCGTCCGCCCGGATCCGGCGCGCGCCGCCGACCTGGGGGTGACGTCCGAGGCGATCGCCGACACCTTGCGCCTGGCCACGTCGGGTGATTACGAGCAGGGGCTGCCCAAGCTCAACCTGAGCCAACGCCAGGTGCCCATCGTCGTGCGCCTGCCGGCCGATGCCCGTGCCGACCTGGACCTGCTGCAGCGCCTGCCGGTGCCGGGTGCCCGTGGCCCGGTGCCATTGGGCAACGTCGCCACGCTGGAGATCGCCAGCGGCCCGGCCCAGATCGACCGCTACGACCGGCGGCGCAACGTCAACATCGAGATCGAGCTCAACCAGCGCCCGCTGGGCGAGGTCGAGGCCGCCGCGCTCGCCCTGCCCAGCCTGCGCAACCTGCCGCCCGGCATCACGCAGAGCACGGTGGGCGACGCCGAGGCCATGGGCGAGTTGTTCCAGAGCTTCGGCCTGGCGATGCTGACCGGCGTGCTGTGCATCTACATCGTCCTGGTGCTGCTGTTCAAGGACTTCATCCAGCCTGTGACCATCCTGGGGGCGCTGGTGCTGTCGGTGCCCGGCGCCTTCCTGGCACTGTTCGTGACCCAGAGCGCGATCTCGATGCCGTCGATGATCGGGCTGATCATGCTGATGGGCATCGCGACGAAGAACTCCATCCTGCTGATCGACTACGTCATCATCGCCCGGCGTGACCACGGCCTGCCGCGGTTCGAAGCCATCCTCGACGCCTGCCGCAAGCGCGCCCGGCCCATCGTGATGACCACCATCGCGATGGGCGCGGGCATGATGCCGATTGCGCTGGGCCTGGGGGTTGACCCGAGCTTCCGTTCGCCGATGGCCATCGTCGTGATCGGTGGCCTGATCACGTCGACTTTCCTGAGCCTGCTGGTGATCCCGGTGGTGTTCACCTATGTCGACGACGCGGTGTCGCGGCTGAAGCGCCTGTTCGATCGGCCGAAGGCTGAAGCGGGCTCACAGGGGTCCTCGGGCCCGCTGCCGGCGGCCGAGACGCCAGTGTCCGGACCGACGCGTTGAGGGTCCAGGGCCGGTGCCGGCGTCGCGCCGGGTATCGGTCGTGATCGCGCGGCCGCCAGGCGCTGTCGGGTCAGCTCGTGGCCGACGCTCAGAGCCGACCCGCAATCCTCACGTCGCCGCCTTCACCACCGCGTAGCGCCGCAAGGTCCGCTCGCGGGCTTCGTCGTGGCGCACGATCGGGTTCGGGTAGTCGCGGCCGAGGACGAGCCCCGAGGCTTGGACGTCGATGGGCCGGGCCAGCCACGGCGCGTGGATCTGGCCGTCGGGCAGGGCGGAGAGCTCGGGTACGTAGCGGCGGATGAAGCGGCCCTGCGGATCGAATTTCTCGCTCTGGTTGACCGGGTTGAAGATGCGGAACCAGGGCTGGGCGTCACAACCCGAAGACGCGGCCCACTGCCAGCCGCCGTTGTTGGCCGCGAGATCGAAGTCGTTGAGTTGCTCGGCGAACCACGCTTCGCCGCGGCGCCAGTCGATGCCCAGATCCTTGGTCAGGAAGCTGGCCACTACCATGCGCAGGCGGTTGTGCATGTAGCCGGTTTCGAGCAGTTGTCGCATCGCCGCGTCCACCAGCGGGTAGCCCGTGCGACCCCGGCACCAGGCGTCGAACTGCGCGTCTGCCGTTTTGCCGGTCTCCCAGGTGATGCGGTCGTACTCGGGGCGGAAAGCGTGCCCGACGACGCGAGGGTGGTGGTGCAGCACCTGGTGATAGAAGTCGCGCCAGATCAGCTCCGACAGCCAGACCTCGGCACCGCGCGAGCCGGCCTGCACGCGCGACCAGGCCTCCCTCGCCAGACGGCGTACCGACACCGTGCCGAAGCGCAGGTGAACGCTGAGGTAGCTCGGGCCCTTCAGGGCGGGGTAGTCACGCGCGTCGGCGTAGCGGTCGATGCGCTCGTGCAGGAAGTCCGCCAGCAGCTCCTGCGCGCCGGTGCAGCCGATCGGCAGTTTGAGTGCGTGCAGGTTGGTCGCCTCGAAGCCCAGGGCTGCGAGCGCAGGGACGCCCGTGTGCAGGGTGGCCTGCGGGAGCGCGGGTGGCGGTGCCAGGCGCCCTGCCAGCGGCGCGACCGGGTGCTCGCGCAGTGGCGAGGTCTGTGGACCCTGACCTTCGAGTTCTCGCAGGCGCCGCAGCCACGCGTTCTTGTAGGGGGTGAACACACCGTAGGGTGTGCCACTGCCGGTCATCACCTCGGCGCGTTCGAAGACGACATGGTCCTTGACGGTGTGCAAGGCGATGCCCGCCTGCGCCAGTCGGCCGCGGGCCTGCGCGTCGCGTTGCAGCGCGTAGGGCTCGTCGTCGTGGCAGGCGTAGACCGCCTGTACGCCGAGTTGGGTGGCCAGCCCGGTGATCTCGTCGACCGCCTGCCCGTGGCGGCACAGCAGCCCGACGCTGTCGGCTCCTTCGACGCCTTGGGCCAACGCGAGGGCGCGAAGCTCCGCATCAAGCACCGCCAGGCTGTCGCGCAGGAACTCCACCCGGCGATCGGCACGGGGCAGGGAGTCGAGGATGGCGCGGTCGAAGACGAAGGCACACCAGACCCGACGCGCGCTGCGCAACGCCAGGTGCAGCGCTGCGTGGTCATCGGCCCGCAGGTCGCGGCGCAGCCAGACCAGGGCACCGGAAAGGCTTGTTTCGGCAGGGTGGGCGGACATGCCCCGAAGTGTCGCGCGGAATAGAATCGTGGCGATGTCCGGACCATCGATCAACCTCACGAATCAGTTCCTGATCGCCATGCCCGGCATGGAGGACGACAACTTCTCCCGTGCGGTGGTCTACCTCTGCGAGCACTCTGCCAACGGTGCCCTCGGGCTTGTGATCAACCGTCCGACCGACATCACGCTCAAGAGCCTGTTCGCCAAGGTCGAACTGACGCTGGACCGGGACGAACTGGCCGGGCAGCCCGTCTTCTTCGGTGGGCCGGTGCAGACGGAACGCGGCTTCGTGCTGCACGAGAAATCGGGTGCGGAAGGCAGCCTGTACACATCGACGCTGTCCATCCCCGGAGGCTCTCTGGAGATGACCACCAGCAAGGACGTGCTCGAGGCCATGGCCAACGGTGCCGGGCCCCGGCGGGTGCTGATCACGCTCGGCTACAGCGGATGGTCTGCCGGCCAGCTCGAGGAGGAGATCGGACGCAATGGCTGGCTCACCGTCGACGCAGACCCCACGGTCATCTTCGACACACCCGTGGAGCAGCGCTACGAGCGCGCGCTGTCGCTGCTGGGTTTCGACCCGTTGATGCTGAGCCAGGAGGCGGGCCATGCCTGAGCGACCGCAGGGGCCGGGCATGCCCGGCTCGGCGTCGCCGCGTTCCTTCCTGGCTTTCGATCCCGGCTTGCGGCGGGTCGGGGTGGCCAGCGGCAACACACTTCTGGGGGCGGCGCAGCCTCTGCGCACCATCGCGCTGGAGGGGCCGGCGCGGCTGGCAGCGATCGAGGTTCTGGTACGCGAATGGCAGCCCGACGCGCTGCTCGTCGGCCTGCCCTTGCATCCTGACGGTGCCGAGCACGAGAACACACGTCGCGCTCGGCGTTTCGCCCGGCAGTTGCGGGCGCGGTTCGGTCTGCCGGTGCACGAGGTCGACGAGCGCTACACCACCACCGAGGCGCTGGCGCGAGGCGCACCGGACGCCGACGCGGCCGCGGCTGCGCTGATTCTCGAACAGCACCTGAGGGCCGTGGAGGCCGAGGCGGCGCTCGGCTCCGCGGCTGGCGCGCTGGCCTGAACCGCGCTCTCGTACCCCCCACCGGAGGCAGCCCATGCTCGAACTCGATGCCGAGGCGCTGTACGCCGATCTCTGCCGCAGCGTTCGCGGCTTGCTGCAGCCGCAGGCCGTGCTGGTGGGCATCTGGTCCGGCGGTGCCTGGCTGGCCGAGCGATTGCAGCGGGATTTGGCTTTGCCCGGCCGTCACGGCGTGATCTCCAGCACCTTGCATCGTGACGATTTCGGCTCGCGCGGTCTGGCCGGCGCGGCGCCGACCGACCTGCCCGTCGCGATCGGTGGCGCGCATATCGTCCTGGTGGACGACGTGCTGCATACGGGTCGCACCATCCGCGCGGTGCTCAACGAGTTGTACGACTTCGGGCGTCCTGCCAGCGTGCGTCTGGCCGTGTTGGTGGACCGGGGCGGCCGTGAATTGCCGATCGAGGCTTCGGTGGCCTCGGCCCGGGTCGTGCTGCCGCCCGGACAGCGACTGCGCCTGTCGCGCGCCGACGACGGCCGTTTTTCATTCGACGTCCGGTAGGGGGCGCGTGGACATGTTGTCGCGTCGGAATCCACAGCTCAACCGCCACGGCGAGTTGATCCATCTGCTGTCGATCGAGGGCCTGCCCCGATCGGTGGTCACGCACATCCTCGACACGGCGGCGACCTTCCTGTCGGTCCACGACCGCGAAGTCAAGAAAGTGCCGCTGTTGCGCGGCAAGAGCGTCTTCAACCTGTTCTTCGAGAACAGCACCCGTACCCGTACCACCTTCGAGATCGCGGCCAATCGGCTGTCGGCCGACGTCCTCAATCTGGACATCGCCCGGTCGTCCACCGCCAAGGGCGAGAGCCTGCTCGACACCATTGCCAACCTGTCGGCGATGCACGCCGATCTGTTCGTCGTCCGTCACTCCGAGTCCGGAGCGCCCTACCTCATCGCACAGCACTGTGCCCCGCACGTGCACGTGGTCAACGCAGGTGACGGGCGTCACGCCCACCCGACCCAGGGCTTGCTGGACATGTACACCATCCGCCACTTCAAGGGCGATTTCACCCGTCTGACCGTGGCGGTCGTAGGCGACATCGTTCATTCGCGTGTGGCGCGCTCGGACATCCACGCGCTGTCCACGCTGGGCGTACCCGAGATCCGCGCCGTCGGCCCCAAGACCCTGGTGCCGGGCGACCTGCGCGAGATGGGCGTGCGGGTGTGCCACGACATGACCGAAGGTCTGCGCGATGCGGATGTCATCATCATGCTGCGGCTGCAAAACGAGCGCATGTCCGGCGCGATGCTGCCCAGTGCCGGCGAGTTCGCCAAGCACTACGGTCTGACACCGGAAAAACTTGCGCTGGCCCGGCCCGATGCGATCGTCATGCATCCCGGGCCGATCAACCGCGGCGTCGAGATCGATTCGCGTGTGGCCGACGGCTCGCAGAGCGTGATCCTGCCCCAGGTCACCTTCGGCATCGCCGTGCGCATGGCCGTGATGTCGATCATCGCGGGGAATCTGGCGTGAATCGGCCGCGACGGTCGCGACGGTCGCGGACGGTCTTCCTCTTGCGTCGGGGCCTGCAGTGCGTCTGAACGGCGGGTGGCGTGTGGGCGAGTCCTTCGCCTGATGGGATGTGCTCGATGAAGATCCTGATCCATTCCGGGCGCGTGATCGACCCGGCCAGCGGACGCGACGAGCGGGCCGACGTCGCCATTGCGGGTGGGCGCATCGTGGCCATCGGCAGGGCCCACCCCGACTTCGGCGCCGACCGCATCATCGATGCGGCGGGCTGCATCGTCGCCCCGGGGCTCGTCGATCTGGCCGCGCGCCTGCGCGAGCCCGGACTGGAGCAGGAGGGCATGCTCGAGAGCGAGTTGGCCGCCGCCGCTGCCGGGGGGGTGACGAGCCTGGTGTGTCCGCCCGACACCGACCCGACGCTGGACGAGCCCGGGCTCGTGGAGATGTTGAAGTTCCGAGCCCGCAAACTCAGCCGCTGCCGGTTGTTCCCGCTGGGGGCGCTCACCCGGGGGCTCCGCGGGGAGGCCTTGACCGAGATGGCCGAGCTCACCGAGGCCGGCTGCGTCGGCTTTGCGCAGGCCGAGGCGCCGGTGACCGACACGCAGGTGCTGTTGCGTGCGATGCAGTATGCCGCCACCTTCGGCTACACGGTGTGGTTGCGCCCTCAGGACCCCTGGCTGGGCCGCGGTGTGGCGGCCAGCGGCGCGATCGCCACCCGGCTCGGGCTGGCAGGGGTCCCGGTGGCGGCCGAGACGGTGGCGCTGCACACGCTGTTCGAGCTGGTGCGTACGACCGGCGTGCGGCTGCACCTTTGCCGGATGTCGAGTGCGGCCGGCGTCGAACTGCTGCGCGCGGCGCGCGCCGAGGGTTTGCCCGTGACGGCCGATGTCAGCGTGCAGTCGCTGCACCTGACCGATGTGGACATCGGCTACTTCAACCCCGCGATGCGCCTGACGCCGCCGCTGCGCCAGAGCCGGGATCGCGCAGCGCTTCGCGCGGCGCTGGCCGATGGCACGATCGACGCCCTGGTCAGTGACCACATGCCGGTGCGTGCCGACGAGAAGCACCTGCCGTTTGCCGAGGCCATGCCCGGCGCCACCGCGCTCGAGCTGTTGCTCAGCCTGGCGCTGAAATGGGCGTCCGACGAGGGGCTGCCCCTGTTGCGTGGGCTGGAAGTCGTGACGGCCGCCCCCGTGCGCGTGCTTGGCCTGGCCGTCGGTATGCTGTCGGCCAGTGCCGGGCGGCTTGTCGAGGGCGGCGTTGCCGACGTCTGTGTGTTCGAGCCAGACGCCGAGTGGACGATCACGCCACAGACGCTGCGCAGCCAGGGCAAGCACACGCCTTTTGCTTTCGAGCACAGCGGCACCCGCCTGCCCGGCCGGGTGCGCTCCACGCTGGTGGCAGGCACCGTCGCCTTCGAGGCGGTCGGCTGAGCGCGCATGATCCGGTCCCTCGCCGCAGCTTGCCTCGGATGGCGGTGATCCTGACTGGCCTGCGTGCCATCTGGCGCTTGATCCGGGTCGTGGTCCACGGCCTGCACGGGCTGGCGATTGTGCTGCTGCGCTTCCCCATGCTCGACGTGGCGGCGCGGCGGGCACGCATCGCCTGGTGGTCTCGCGGGCTGCTGGCGGCGCTGGGTGTGGGCCTGCAGGTCCAGGGGCGTTTTCGGCCGGGTGCCAAGCTCATCGTCGCCAACCACGTCTCGTGGCTCGACATCATGGCCGTCCACGCCGTCTGTCCTGAGGCTCGCTTCGTCTCCAAGGCGGACGTGCAGCACTGGCCCTTGATCGGCCGTCTGGTCGCCTCGGCCGGCACGCTGTACATCGTGCGCGAGAAGCCGCGCGACGCGCTGCGGGTGGTCCACCAGATGGCGCAGGCGCTGCGCGACGGCGACACGGTCGCCGTCTTTCCCGAAGGCACCACCGGTCGCGGCCATGAACCGCTGCCTTTCCACGCCAACCTGCTGCAGGCGGCTATTGCCACAGAGGTTCCCGTGCAACCCGTGGCCTTGCGCTTTTCGGACGAACGAGCCGAAGTCAGCCCCGCGGCCGACTTCACCGGCGACATCCGTCTGGCCGGCAGCTTGTGGGCGTTGGCCCGCGGCCAGGGCCTGGTGGCCCGGGTCCAGGTCCTGCCGGCGCAGGCCAGCGCGCATGCGGACCGACGCTCGCTCGCCACGCATCTGCGTGAGCAGATCGGGGCCGCCCTGCAACAGATGTCGGACGCACGCTGACTGTCACCCGCGCCTTGGCGCGCCGGCGCTTGCGTCAGGGCGTCATGCGATTTCCGCTCGTGCGTCGCGCGACATCAGCCGATGCATTGCCTGCACCGGCGTCAGTCGACCTTCTAGCACGTCGACCACCGCCGCGGTGATCGGCATGTCGACCCCGAGCGAACGCGCGCGGGCGAGCACCGTGGCGGCAGTGTGCACGCCCTCGGCGACGTGGCCGAGCGCGTCCACCGCCTGGGCCAGCGTGCGCCCCTGTGCGAGCATCAGCCCGACGCTGCGGTTGCGCGATAGGCCGCCCGTGGCAGTGAGCACCAGATCACCGAGTCCCGACAGGCCCATGAAGGTGTCGCCACGGGCGCCCAGCGCCACTCCCAGCCGCGTGATCTCGGCAAGGCCTCGCGTGATCAGCGCCGCACGGGCGTTCAGCCCGGGCGCGTGAGCCAGCCCTTCGATCGCCGCAAGCCCGTCCAGCATGCCTGCGGCGATCGCCATCACGTTCTTCACGGCACCGCCGACCTCGACACCGGTCGCGTCATTCGAGGTGTAGATTCGCAGATGTTCGTCGTGGAAGGCCTGTACGGCGCGTTCGCACACCTCGGGACCGGCGCTGGCGACGACCAGTGCCGTGGGACGGCCATGTGCAACCTCGATCGCGAAGCTCGGCCCGGACAGCACGCCACCCGGGCTTCCCGGACGCACTTCCTGCGCCACTTCATGACCGAGCAGGGCGGTACCGCCCTCGAAGCCCTTGCACAGCCACAGCACCATCGCGCTCGCATCAAGCGCCCGCAGCATGTCGCGCAGGCCGCTCATCGGCGTGGCCACCAAGGTCAGGCCGCCGGCGCCATGGGCGCAGGCTTCGGCCAGGTGATGGGTCACCTGCAGCGCCACCGGCAGCGCAACCTCTGGCAGGTAGCGCTGGTTCCGGCGCGTCGATGCCAGCGCGTATGCCTGACGCGAATCGCGCGCCCACAGCATCACTTGGTGCCTCTGGGCGGCGTGCACCGCCATCGCGGTGCCCCATGCGCCTGCTCCGAGCACGGCGATCCTCATGGCGTGCTCAACCCGCGTCCGGCCGAGGAGAACCGCCAGCGCAGACCGGTCAGTTCAGGCTGGTGACGATCCTGGAGCCGGCTTCCGCGGCCTGCTGCTGCTGCTGGGCTTCGTACATCGCCTGGAAGTTGACTTCCGTCAGCAGGATAGGCGGGAAGCCGGCGCGCGTGCAGATATCGGAGACGATCGCGCGCAGATACGGGTAAATCATCTGCGGACACACGATGCCGACGATGCCCTGCATCTGGTCGTCAGGGATGTTGCGGATTTCGAAGATGCCGGCCTGCTTGGCCTCGACGAGAAAGAGCGTGCGCTCACCGATCCGCGTCGTCACGGTGGCCGTGACGGTGACCTCAAACACGCCCTCGCCGACGACTTCTGCGCCAACGCCCAGATTGATGTCGACCTGGGGTTGCGTCTGTTCGAGGAGGATCTGAGGAGAGTTGGGCTGCTCCAGCGACAAGTCCTTCAGGTACATGCGCTGGATCTGGAACACGGGGCTCTGGTCGTCGTCGGCCATGGGATGTCCTAATGCGGGAGGATGGGCCGCGGCACCTTCGGAGCCACGGATACACGGCCCATTATCGGTCTGGACCGATGGACCCTGACCGCGCCCGCCCAGCAGATGCGGGCCCGCCGCCGATAGACATCGGGCCGTCTAGCCATCCGGGCCCGCGACGGTGACGCTTCAGCCCGCGCCGAGCAGTGGCAGGAGCCCGCCGCGCTGGTCCAGGGCCATCAGGTCGTCGCAGCCGCCGACGTGGGTGGTGCCGATGAAGATCTGCGGCACGGTGCGCCGCCCGGTGATCTGCATCATGTGATCCCGCTGTGCCGGGTCCAGGTCGATGCGGATCTCCTCGATCTCGGTCACGCCCCTCTGCTTCAACAACGCCTTGGCCCGCACACAATACGGGCAGACCTGGGTCGTGTACATCCGCACGGGCGTCTTCGTCATGTGCAACTCTCCATCGTCACGAAATTGTGACGGCGCCATCCGGCGGGAAGGGCTGTGCGGAGAATGATCGCGTGCCGCGGCGGGTCATGCACAGCTCGTCCGTGCAGCCTCTTCCGATCTGTGCTCGGCGGAAAGCGCCGGCACACGGAAGGCGCCCGGTCTTGAGCGAACTCACGCAGCCTTGGACGCCTTGCCGGTCTTGGTGGACTTGGATTCCGACGCGGCGGCTTCCGGTGCCCGCTCGATGGGAAGCCCTGCCTCGCGCCACGCGCGGTTGCCACCGGAGACCGCTCTGGCCTGTGTGTACCCCTGGCGCCTGAGCAATCCTGCCGCGCGATTGGCGCGCGCACCGGTGGGACACATCACCAGGAGCGGCAGGGCCTTGTTGGAAGGCAGGTCCTTCGAAGTCTCGACTTGCCCGAACGGAATGTTGCGCGCGTTCGTCGCATGCCCCCCCGCATACTCCGCGGGCTCGCCGACATCGATCAGCACCGCCTTCTCGCGGTTGATCAGCCGCACGGCCTCTGACGTCCCGACGGCAGAGCCTGACGCACCCCCGCGGATCATGGGCCAGAACAGCATGCCGCCGGAGACGACAGCCAGGGCAATCAAGAGCACGTTGTCGAGGATGAAGTCCACAGTGACCTGATGTGAGGGTTGGAGTACGGAGGTCGCGCAAGAAGAGCCCGCTATGGGCAGACTTGCCCGACGCGCCGTCGGCGCCGGGTGCGAGCGCAAGCGGTCTGGAGGTGGTCGCCGGGGGGAGTCGAGCCGTGGACGACCCTAGAGCGGTGTTCGCGGATTGTAAGATCCGCCGATCGTCCGCTCAACGTCTGCGCCCATGTACAAGCTCGTGCTCGTCCGTCACGGTGAATCGACCTGGAACCTGGAAAACCGGTTTACGGGTTGGACCGATGTCCCGCTGACGGCGACCGGGGTGAGCCAGGCGCGTGAGGCAGGACGCCTGCTGCGGGAGGCTGGTTTCGACTTCGACCTCGCCTACACCTCGGTCCTCAAGCGTGCGATCTGGACGCTGTGGCACTGCCTCGACACGCTGGACCGCACCTGGCTGCCCGTGCGTCACGACTGGCGACTGAACGAGCGGCACTATGGCGCACTGCAGGGACTGAACAAGGCCGACATGGCGCGCCAGTATGGTGAGGCACAGGTGCTCGCCTGGCGCCGCAGCTACGACACCCCGCCGCCGGCCCTCGAGCCGTCGGATCCCCGGGTCGAGCGGAGCGACCCGCGCTATGCGCGCCTGGATCCGGGGCAGATCCCGCTGACCGAGTGTCTCAAGGATACCGTTGCCCGGGTGATGCCCTGCTGGAACGAGAGCCTCGCGCCCGCCATCCGCAGCGGCCAGCGAGTGCTGGTGGCAGCGCACGGCAATAGCATCCGCGCGCTCGTCAAGTACCTGGACGGCATGTCGGACCACGACATCGTCGGGCTGAACATCCCCAACGGCGTGCCGCTGGTCTACGAACTCGACGAATCGCTGCGACCCATCCGCCACCGCTACCTAGGCGACCCGGAAGCGGTGGCCCAAGCATCGGCCGCGGTGGCTCAGCAGGGGCGAGCCTGATCCGGCTTAGCCCACGGTCAGCGAGGGGCCTGTGGGCCCTCCGCCGGTGATGTTCCTGTGAACGTTTCGAGGGCGTGACTACACGCCGCCCTCGTAGCCACAGTGGCGCCAGGCCTCGAAGACCGCCACCGCTACCGCATTGCTCAGATTCAGGCTGCGCTGGCCCGGGCGCATCGGCAAGCGCACACGCTGCGTCGGCGCGAAGCTGTCGCGCAGCGACGCGGGCAGCCCCGCGGTTTCGCTGCCGAAGATCAGCCAATCGCCCGGACGCCAGTCGACCTGGCCATGCAGTCGGCTCCCGCGCGTGGTGAAGGCGAACAGCCGGTCGGCTGCCGGGTGGTGGGCTGACAGCAGGGCATCCCAATCCCGGTGACGCCGCACGGCGGTGAACTCGTGGTAGTCGAGCCCGGCGCGGCGCAGGAGCTTGTCCTCCATGGAGAAACCCAGTGGCTCCACCAGATGCAGGGCGCAGCCGGTGTTCGCCGCCAGACGAATCACATTGCCCGTGTTCGGCGGGATCTCGGGATGCACGAGGACGATCTGGAACATGTCGGAGCGTTGTCGGTGGGGATCAGATGATGCGGTGATGAGGCCGCAATCGGCCCTGAGGCCGTAGGTGTCGGTCAGGGGGTGCGCGCGACGCACCATACATCGACGGAACGCGCGCCTGCGTCGACCAGCGCCTGGGTGGCCGCGCGAAAGCTGGCGCCGGTGGTCATGACGTCGTCCACGAGTGCCACACGCTTTCCAGCGATGTCGCCTCGACGTACCGGGTCGACGCGGAAGGCTCCGCGCAGGTTGACCGCTCTGGCCGTCCGATCCAGCGACGACTGTGGCGCGGTGTCGACGACGCGCTGGAGCGTGCGGGCCGACGTGCGGACGTGCAGCGCCTTTCCGAGCGTCCGAACGAGTTCCCAAGCCTGATCGTAGCCCCGGTGCCGTAGACGCCGGTCCGACAAGGGGACGGGCAGCAGGACGTCGATGTCGAGCGCAGGTGCGCGCCGTCGCAACTCGCGCACGAACGTATCGGAGAGCAGACCCGCGAGTTCGGGCTGGTTGGCAAACTTGAACGCCTGCACCAGACCATCCCACGGGAAAACGTAATCGACCGCACAGGTCGCAGCACGCCAGGGCGGTGGCTCCCGCAGACAGGCGCCGCACAAACCCGGACCGGCGTCGCGCGGCATCGCCAGTGCGCATCCGTCGCAGCGCATGCGAGCCGGGGCGAAGTCCCGCACGCAGGCGGCGCAGGCGCCGCCCAGCGTCCAGACACCGCACACGGCGCAGTCCCCCGGGCCCTGCCTGAACCGGGCGCCCAGGCTCCGAGCGGTTGCCGACGACGCGATCACCGTCTCAATATACTGTGGCGGATGACCGGCAGCGCCGCACGCCCCGTCGACGCCTCAGCCCTGGCGCGTGTCCGCGCTCGCTTGGCTTTGGCTGCGCAGGTGCCGTGGTTGCACGAGGAAGTGGCCCGTCGCATGGGCGAGCGTCTGGGTATCGTTCGCACGATGCCGCAGATGGTGCTCGATTGGGGTGGGGAAACGGGCGGCGGCGGCGAGGTGCTTGCGCGGGCCTACCCTGCGGCTCAGCGCTTGAAGGTCGGCACGGCGCCGCGCACTCCGATGCCTGCCAGGCCGCGATTCGGCTGGGGGATGTTCTCCCGGCGCGCGGCGGTGCCCGCCGATGACTGGCTGGCCGAACCGGACGCCGTGCAGGCGGAAGCCGGGCTGGTCTGGTCCAACATGGTCCTCCATACGCAGGCCGATCCGTTGATCCTGATGCAGCAATGGCACCGGGCACTGCGCGTCGGGGGCTTCCTGATGTTTTCGACCCTCGGTGCAGGTACGCTGTCGGAGCTTCGAGATCTCTATGCCGATGAGGGCTGGGGGTCGCCGGGGGCGGTGCCGATCGACATGCACGACCTTGGCGACATGCTGGTCGAGGTCGGTTTTGCCGATCCGGTCATGGACCAGGAGACGATACAGCTCACGTGGTCGGAT
This sequence comes from uncultured Rubrivivax sp., assembly GCA_964522465.1. Lineage (GTDB taxonomy): Bacteria > Pseudomonadota > Gammaproteobacteria > Burkholderiales > Burkholderiaceae_C > Rubrivivax. Next base: position 22,505 of record CAZFVH010000072.1, read on the forward strand.
CCCCAGGCCGCACTTGCGGAATTGCGCGGCTTGGGCGGCAATGCCGACCCGGCGCGCTACCGAGGGCTGCGTACGCCCGGCTGGCGCAGGCGCCTGTCCCAGGCGCTCGCCTCACGGGCTCACAGACGCGAAGACGGCCGGGTGATGCTGAGTTTCGAGATCGTCTACGGTCATGCCTTCCGTGCAGCCTCGCGACCGAGGGTGGCTGCGGTCACCCATGTCGACCTGTCAGACATGCGTCAGATGGTGCGCGCGCCGCGCTCCTGAGCGGCCCGATCGGGTCTGGTGCCGTCTCCGATGCCTCCCGGCGAGCCGGAAAGGTCTTGTTCCAGTGCTCGGGGTGCAGGCTAGAATCGCTGCGAGAAGAGGAGAGCGGATCGATCCCTGGCCATCGCGCCGTTCGAGTCCGGACCGAGCAACGAGATTGAGCGTCCCAGACTGACCCATGTCGTCAGCCACCATCATGTCCAACCTCTGGACCGCAGGGGGCGCGCAGCCCCCTTGGCGGGTTGGTCAGCCGTGGGTGGATGCAGACCAGCGTGACGGGATGCGTTGGGTTCTCCGGCGCAATTGTTCGGTGACGCCGCGCCAGATGCTGGGTTTCTATTTGTCGATGTGCGTGGTCTCGCTCGGGATCGCCAGTGCTTTTGCGCTCCATGGCGCGCCCGTGGTCCTAGCCTTCGCAGGCGTCGAATTGCTGGTGCTCGGACTGGCCCTCCTGGCCTATGCGCGGCATGCCACCGACACCGACACGTTGACCCTGTCCGGGCAGAACCTGTCGGTGGAACAGACCGCTGCGGGAGTGACCCGCACGACACATTTCAGGGCGGAATGGGTCACGGTCGAGCCCTCCCGTCAGGACGGATCCCTGGTCGAGTTGTCAGGACAGGGGCAGCTGGTGCAGGTCGGCCGGTTCCTGCGCCCCGAGATGCGAGCCGTGCTGGCACGTGAACTGCGACTCGCCCTCCGCCACGCGCTACACCGTCCTGTGGGGTCCCAAGCCGTCTGATCCCTGCCGCTTGCCGGTGCCGAAATCTCGATTGAACCTCGAACCCAAGCTCACGACATGAACACATCGCATCGTCCCCGCAAGTCGGCCTGGTCGTCCATGAAGCGCTGGGGCTTCATGCTGGGAACTTCGCTGTACGCGAGTGCCGCGCTCGCCGTCCAGGATTTGCCGGGCGGTCCGGCGGTGAACCAGATCGACCTGCATCCGCCGGTCACCCACATCGCCGAACAACAGCAATGGCTGCACTATGTGGTCATGGCAATCTGCGTGGTGATCTTCATTGGCGTGTTCGGGGTGATGTTCTACTCCATCCTGAAGCACCGCAAGTCGGTCGGCCACAAGGCGGCCAACTTCCATGAGAGTGTTTCGGTGGAGATCGCCTGGACGGTGATCCCCTTCATCATCGTGATCGCCATGGGGGCGATGGCCACCCGAACCGTGGTTGCGATGAAGGACACGAGCAACGCCGACCTGACCATCAAGGTGACCGGCTACCAATGGAAGTGGGGCTACGACTACCTGAAGGGCGAAGGTGAGGGCATCGGGTTTCTGTCGACGCTCGACAACAGCCACCGCCTGATGTCGGACTCCGGCAAACCCGAGGCGATCGACAACTACCTCCTGAAAGTGGACAACCCGCTGGTCGTGCCGGTGGGACAGAAGATCCGGATCATCACCACGGCCAACGACGTGATCCACGCCTGGATGGTGCCCGCCTTCGGCGTCAAGCAGGATGCGATTCCCGGTTTCGTACGCGACACCTGGTTCCGGGCCGAGCAGACGGGTGACTTTTATGGGCAGTGCGCCGAACTCTGCGGCAAGGAGCACGCCTACATGCCCATCCATGTCAAGGTCCTCAGCCAGCAGGACTACAGCAAGTGGGTCGAGGGCAAGGTGAAGGAAATGGCAGCCAAGGCCGACGACCCGGCCAAGACCTGGGCGCTTGAAGAACTCGTGGCCCGCGGTGAGAAGGTCTACGCCGCCCACTGCGCCGCATGTCACCAGCCCAACGGGAAGGGCATGGGTCCCATCAAGGCGCTGGACGGGTCGGCGATCGTCCTCGACGCGGACCATACGCAGCAAATCGCGATCATGCTCAACGGTGCGGGCAACGGCTCGATGCCGGCGTGGAAGCAGCTGTCCGACACCGAGATCGCGGCCGTGATGACTTACACGAAGAACCAATGGGGCAATCAGACCGGTCAGGTGGTTCAGCCCTCGGCCATCGTTGCGGCGCGCCAGTGAGTGACGCCAGCTGTCCGTCCCAGGTTCGAAACAGTTTCAGTTCCAGGAGCCCCGCATGAGCGCAGTGCTTGACCACCACGGCCACCAAGCCGACGACCACGCCCACGATCATCCACACGGGTGGCGTCGTTGGGTGTTCGCGACGAACCACAAGGACATCGGCACGATGTACCTGTTGTTCTCGTTCACGATGCTGATGTTCGGTGGCGTGCTGGCGTTGGGCATCCGCGCCGAGCTCTTCCAGCCCGGCCTGCAGTACGTGAACCCGCAGCTGTTCAACCAGCTGACGACCATGCACGGCCTGATCATGGTGTTCGGCGCCATCATGCCGGCCTTCGTCGGTTTCGCGAACTGGATGTTGCCGCTGCAGATCGGCGCGGCCGACATGGCGTTTGCGCGGATGAACAACTTCAGCTTCTGGCTGATGATTCCTGCCGCGGTGATTCTGGCGGCCTCCTTTTTCATGCCCGGCGGCGCGCCCGCGGCAGGCTGGACGCTGTACGCCCCGCTCACGCTGCAGATGGGGCCCTCGATGGATGCGGCGATCTTCGCGCTGCACATCATGGGGGCAAGCTCCATCATGGGATCGATCAACATCATCGTCACGATTCTGAACATGCGCGCGCCCGGCATGACGCTGATGAAGATGCCGATGTTCTGCTGGACCTGGCTGATCACTG
>CAZFVH010000073.1:0-10887 GCA_964522465.1 uncultured Rubrivivax sp.
TCAGCCTGCTTGTCCGGTGCTTTGGGGCCCGACAGGCTGCGCATCTGGATGCGATCTTTCGCGTAGGCCACCGCGTTCTGGTAGGCCACCTCGGTCAGGCCCAGGGACTGGTTGCCCACGCCCAGGCGCGCTGCGTTCATCATCACGAACATGGCCGCCAGGCCCTTGTGAGGCTGGCCCACCAGCGTCCCCACGGCGCTGTCCAGCACCATCTGGCAGGTGGCGTTGCCGTGGATGCCCATCTTGTGCTCGATGGCGCCGCAGAAGATGCCGTTGCGCTCGCCCAGGCTGCCATCGGCGTTCACCAGGAACTTGGGCACCAGGAACAGCGAGATGCCCTTGCTGCCCGCAGGAGCGTCGGGCAGGCGCGCGAGCACCAGGTGCACGATGTTGGGCACGAGGTCGTGCTCGCCCGCGGAGATGAAGATCTTCTGTCCGGTCAGACGGTAGCTGCCGTCGGGCTGTGGTTCAGCCTTGGTGCGCAGCAGGCCGAGGTCGGTGCCGCAGTGCGGCTCGGTCAGGCACATCGTGCCGGTCCACTCGCCGCTGGTCAGCTTCGGCAGATAGGTGGCTTTCTGCTCGGCAGTGCCGTGGGCGTGCAGGCACTCGTAGGCGCCGTGCGACAGGCCCGGGTACATCGTCCAGGCCTGGTTGGCCGAGTTCAGCATCTCGTAGAAGCACTGGTTGACGACGATGGGCAGGCCCTGGCCGCCGTACGCCGGATCGCAGCCCAGCGCGGGCCAGCCGCCCTCGACGTACTGCGCATAGGCCTCCTTGAAGCCCGCGGGGGTGCGCACCTCGTGCGTCGTCTTGTCGAGCGTGCAGCCCTGCGCGTCGCCGCTCGCGTTCAGCGGAAACAGCACCTCGGCGGCGAACTTGCCGCCTTCCTCGAGCACGGCGTCGATGGTGTCGGCGTCGATGTCGGCGTGGCGCGGCAGCAGCTTCAGCTCGTCGGTCACCTTCAGCAACTCGTGCAGCACGAACTTCAGGTCGCGCAGCGGGGGCGTGTAGACAGGCATGGTGGGGCTCCTGTGGGGTCAGGGGAGGGATGTGGTGACAGGCGCGAAGGGGGAATGCGTTACGGAAAAACGTCGGGCCGCCCCGCGTCTTCTCGCGCCCCCGTGGGCGGGCGGGAAGGACAACGCCCGTGCCTTGGAGTTGCTCCAAGTCCAAGGATGCGCTCGAAGCCGATGCGCGCGCGGTCGACGGCGCCGGGCGTGCGCAGGAAGCGCGCGTCATGGTGCAGTGCGAGGATCAGGCCGTGGATCTCGAACAGCATCTGCTGTGCGTCGGTGCCGGTGGGCAGATGACCCTGATCGACGGCCTGCTCGATCGCGCGCTGCATCGCGCGGTGCCAGGCCTGCACCATCTGCGCGAGCGCATCGCGCACGGCGCCCGGCCGGTCGTCGAACTCGACCGCGCCGCTGATGTAAATGCAGCCGGAATCGATCTCGTGCGAGACGCGCCCGAGCCAGCGTTCGAACAGCGCGCGCAGCCGCGGCAGGCCGCGTGCCGCTGTCATCGCCGGGGCGAAGACCTCGGCCTCGAAGCGCGCGTGGTACTCGCGCACCACGGCGATCTGCAGTTCCTCGCGCGAGCCGAAGTGTGCGAACACCCCTGACTTGCTCATGCCGGTGAGTTCGGCCAGGGCGCCGATCGACAGGCCTTCCAGCCCCATGTGCGAGGCCAGGCCGAGTGCTGCGTCCAGGATCGCGGCATGCGTCTGCCGGCCCTTGCCCGGACCCGGGCGCAGGGCGGTATCGGACGCGTGTCCAGGGGAATCGGTCGCAGCGGTGGCGCTCGGCATGAGGCGGAATGAAAAGATCGAACGATCGTGCTATTTTGGCGCGAAAGTCCGCCGCTCCGCAATCCCCCATGAGCCTGACAGGCTATTCGTCGGCGCTGTGGTCGGCCTCTGTGCGTCACCACCTGTCACGAGAGGATGACACAAGTCTTGGTATCCTAGTCGGCGACGCCGTTGTCGTCCGTCTTCCGCTGTCAGCGGGTGCGATGTCGGCGCAGGCCCTGCCGCCGGTGCTGGCGGCACACAGATCCGGGACGGTGTGGCATGGATGTGCTCCAACTCGACGTGTCTGGACGGCCCCAGGCGTGGATCTCCACGCAGGAGGCCGCAACGCTCTACGCCAGCAACGCAGTGGCGTGGACGCTGGGTGAGCCCTGGAAGGTGTTGCGCGGGGGCTTGCAGCGTGCCACCGGGCAGATGTCACGCATCGAGGTGCATCCGATCGTCGCCGTGCGAGGGGCCATCCCCAGCCGGGCCTGGCGCACCGAGCCGATGCTCAGCAACCCCAAGTTGTTCGCGCGCGACCGCCATGTCTGCGCCTACTGCGCACGCCGCTTCGGCTTCGACGAACTCACGCGCGAGCACATCGTGCCGGTCTCGCGTGGAGGCGGCGACACCTGGATGAACTGCATCACCGCCTGCCGCGCCTGCAACAGCCACAAGGCCGACCGGCTGCCGGACGAGGCGCGCATGAGCCTGCACTACCTGCCCTATGTCCCGAGCCTGCACGAGGACATGATCCTGCGCGGCCGGCGCATCCTGGCCGACCAGATGGAATTCCTGCTCGCCAGCGTGCCCCGGCATTCCCGGCTCCACAGCTGACGTCCCTTACGATGACGCCATGAACTTCACCCGCCCACTCGCCCTCCTGGCCATCGCCGCCGCGTTGTCGGCCTGCAGCACGACCAGCCCCGACGTCGTCAAGCGTGAAGACGCCAACCGCATGGCCACCGTGCTCGATGGCGTCGTGCTATCGGTGCGTCAGGTGCGAGTCGAAGGCAGCCAGAGCGGCGTGGGCGCGGTGGCTGGCGGTGCGGTCGGCGCGATCGGCGGCAGTTCGATCGGTGGCCGCCGCGACAGCAGGGTCGGCGGCGTGCTGGGCGCGGTGGCCGGTGCGGTGGTCGGCCATGCCGTCGAACGCGCGGCCACGCGAGAAGACGCGGTCGAGATCCTGGTGCAGTTGGCCGGTGGCGAGCGCCGCGCCATCGTGCAGGCCCAGGGCAGCGAGGTGCTGGAAGCGGGTGACGCGGTCATCATCGTTACACAGGGCGGGCGCGTGCGCGTGACGCGATCGCCCGTGGGGGCCGGTGCGCCAGGGCGCCTCGCTCCCTGAGGCCGCCCGGACGCGTCCAACCGTCACGCGGCCAGCACCTGCGCGGTCAGCTGCTCGTCGTCGAACAGGTGATGCTCCATCCCGTAGCGCAGCAGCGCGGCGGTGTTGTCGACACCCAGCTTTTCCATGATGCGCGTCTTGTGCGTGCTGATGGTCTTGATCGACAGGTGCAGGTTCTCCGCGATGTCCGTCAGGCGCTGTCCGCTGACGATGCGGCGGTACACCTCGAACTCGCGGTTGCTGAGCAGTTCGTGTGGTGGCAACTGGTGCGTGCGCAGCCCGAGTGCCAGTCGTTCGGCGAGTCGCGTGCTGACGTGGACACCGCCGGCGGCGACCTTGCGGATCGCGCCGATCAACTGGTCGAACGCTGAATCCTTGGTCAGGTAGCCGCTGGCGCCGCAGCGGAAGGCTCGCTGCGCAAACGGGTCTTCGGCATGCATGGTCAGGACCAGGATGCGCACGCCCGGGTGCTCGTCCCGCACCCGCTTGATCAGGTCGATGCCGGGCATGCCGGGCATCGAGAGATCGGTCACCAGCATGTCCACCGGGTGTTGGCGCAAGGCCTCCAGCACCTCGAAGCCGTTGCCCACCTGCTCGACGATCTCGATGTCGGGGGCAGTGGACAACAGTCGGGACAGCCCTTCGCGCAGGATCTCGTGGTCGTCGGCCAGGACGAGGGTGATCGCGCCTGTGATCGGGTTGCTCAATGGGTGCTCCTTGTTTGGGCGGTCTGTTTTTCGAGTAGGAGCGATCCGGTCGCACGTGCGACCGGCCAGGGCACTCGCGCTTCCAGCCGGCAGCCGCCCAGTTCACCGTCCATCATGCGGAAGCATCCTCCCAGGTGCCTGAAGCGCTCGGCCAGGCCCTGCAGGCCCAGTCCGTGGCGCACGCCCACGCTGCCCTCACGAGGACCGGCTCCGCAACCGTCGTCGTCGACGGTGAAGACGATTTCGTCACCCTGCCGCACCAACCGCAGCCGCACCTCGCGGGCGTGCGCATGACGGGTGATGTTGGCGAGCGACTCCTGGGCCATCCGGTACAAGGCCCAGGACAACTCCGATGAGCAGTCATTTTGCAGATCTTCGGGAAAACCCGCAAGCCATTCGATGCGAAGACCGCATCGGTCAGACCATTCGTGGCACAGGCGCTGCATCGCTTCGGCCAGGCCGATGCCTTCCAGGCCGGACGGCCGCAGGTCGGCCGCGATGCGCCGCACGGCCTCGATGCTGCCGTCCACGCAGGCCAGGACACGCATGAGGTCCACGGGCAGAGCCATGCCCGGCGGGAGGTCTGCAGAACGTGACATCAGGTGCAGATCCAGGCGCAGCGCCAGCAGACGCTGGCCGAGGTCGTCGTGCAACTCGCGCGAGATGCGGGCGCGTTCTTCCTGCCTTGCGGCGAGAACAGCGCAACACCCCGAAGGCATGACGGGTGTGCAGGACGGTGCGCCCGACATGCCCGGGTGATCGCCCGCGCCGCCAGAACCCCGAGCTGACATGCGCTCGGCGGGTTGCGAGGAGTCGGCGACACACGAAGTGGCTGTCTTGGGGATCATGCGCAAATCCTCGGTGTGCCTCGGTCTGCGACGCTTGCGTGGTGTCAACGTCCGCGCAGGGCTGTCGGCGATCTCCGTGGGGCCTTCAGACAACTGGCCGGTGTGGTTGTTGCCCAACGGTCGGGTGGAACAGTTTTGGGGCGGGAATCTTCTTTGAAGTCTAGAAGATTTGCAGAGAAGTTCTTGATTACAAAAAAATATAATAAAGCAAAACAATAAAAAATTTAAACATGTTTTATTGTTTTTAACGTTTTACGTGTTATCGAATAATGCAGATGTCTTCGGAAATCTCCTACCGTTTGTGCGAAACGCTGTCGGTCCGTGAGGGTGCGATCCGACCCAACTTTCGGGCTTCCTGCCGATGGCGGCGGCGCAGCCTTTGCGCGAAGCTGACGTCCTCGTCAACAAACGCAGCTTGCTCAGGGAGCTTCCATGACTCTAATCACCCCCGTCCCCCAGGCCCTGGATCCGTCGCGTGCACGCACGGCCCCTGCTGCGGCCCGCTGCACGGCGTCCGACCTGTTGCGCTGGGCCGGGTTGCCCGACGGCATCGGCGACCAGACCGATCGCATGCCCTTTGCCACGCGACGCCTGAAGGCCGATACGGTCCTGGTACACGAAGGCACGCCTTTCGAGTACCTGTACTTCGTCTGCGCGGGCAGTTTCAAGTGCGTGCAGGTCGATTCCGAAGGCTACGAGCAGGTGCTGGGCTTCGCGCTGCACGCTGACATGATCGGGCTGGATGGCATCAGCCGGGGTCGCCATGCCAGCGGCGCCGTGGCGCTGGAGGATTCCACCGTGGCCGCCTTGCCCTTTGCCGAGGTGATGGCGGCGTCACGTCGCATGCCGGCCATCGAGCGGCTGATCCAGCGCGCGGTGGGCACCGAGCTGCTGCGGCGCAGCGACACCCAGTACCTGATGTCGGCCGCAAGCTCCGAGGTGCGGGTGGCTCGCTTCCTGCTGCACTACGCCAGACGCCAGAACGCGCTGGGCTACTCCGATCGGCGCATCCGCCTGCGCATGACGCGGCGCGACATCGCCAGCCACCTCGGCGTGGCCCACGAGACTGTCAGCCGTGCCTTGACCGCGTTGCAGCAGGTCGGCTGCATCGCAGTCACCTACCGCGACATCGAGCTGATCGACACCCGCTTGCTGCAGGACATCCAGCGTGTCACCCGCGGCACCTGGCGTGTGGCCCTGCGTGCCGAGGCCGCGGAGCGCGAGGACGATGTCGCGCGGGGCATCGCGCCGGTGCTGAGTGCGCGCAAGGCCGCGCAGCCTGCGCGTGCGACGATCTGAAGCGTCGCGGGCGGGCGCCACCCGCCTGCAACGAAGATGGGGGGGCCGCGCAGCGGGCCTCGGTCGGGCTGCGATGCCGGGCCGGACACAGGCGTCCCCAGACCGGGTCCGCGTCGCAAGGCGGGGCCCGGGGGCCTGTGCCACCCCGCCGACCCGCCTGCCACGGGCCGGCGGGCTTTTCCCTTCGTCCGGTGAGGGAGCGCGCGCCGGCGGCGGCTTGCCCGTCAGGTCGGGTCCGTCGTCCTTGCCTGGCGGCAGCCACCAACGATGCGGCCTTTCGGGTTTGCATTCGGGGGGTGCGCCGACATGCCCGACAGGTGTCAGGCAGGCTGCGAGGAGGGCCCTCCGGGCGGTCAGGCGGGCGCTTGTGCGGTGTCGAGCCGCGCCAACGCGGCGGTGACCTCCTCGTCCCCCACTTGCCGGAAGTCCACATAGTGCGCCCCCACGGCCCGGAAGTCCGGCGGCTGCCACAGGCACAACACCTCGTCGACTTCGGCGGCCAGGGCCCGGACCGCGTCGGACGGTGCCACCGGGACGGCCAGCACCAAGCGTGCGGGGGCAGCGAGACGGGCGCAGCGCGCAGCCGCCCGGGCCGTGGCTCCGGTGGCCAGGCCGTCGTCGACCAGGATCAGCGTGCGGCCGGTCAGCGGCGGCAGTGCGCGGTCGGCCAGGTAGCGTGCGCGCCGGCGCGTCAGTTCCGCCGTCTCGCGTTGCGTGTCGCGTGCCAGGGTCTGTTCGGTCGCACCGGTCCAGCGCATCAGCGCGTCGTCGGTCACGCGCAGCGGCGGCCGGTCTGGCTGCAGCTGCGCCAGGGCGCCGATCGCCAGTTCAGGCTGGTTCGGCGCACCGAGCTTGCGCACCAGCAGCAGGCTCATCGGGGCCCCCAGTCGCTGGGCCACCTCGACCGCTACCGGCACCCCGCCACGTGGCAGCGCCAGCACCACCGGAGGCGCGTCCCAGTGGCGCTCGGCCAGGGCGTCGGCCAGCGCCCGGCCCGCGTCACGGCGGTCGGCGTAGGGTGGGTGCGGGGCGTTCTGGGGGCGCACGGGATGCAGGGGCTCGAGCCCGTGTCCATGCTGCCCGAACCGGTTCGCCGCCGCTTGAGCTCCTGCAACGCGCGCCTTCGGGAAACGGGATCGCAAGCCCTTGTCGGGCGCTTGAGCGCCTGGCCCCGCGTGCGTGGATGCGGCGCTCACAAGGGGTGACGGGTGCCGGACCGAAGCGACGAAGGCCGGATGCCGCGCACTGCGCGTTCAAGGGCGCCGAACGACCGCGCTCCTGTGCGTCCGCCATGCGCCGTTGTCCGGGCGCCCCTGTCGGTCGACGCCGATTGCGCAGGCGCAGCGTCCGCGGTGGCTGCGCCCGCCACACTGGGTGATCTGAGGGTATTCCTGTGAACTTCACCACCCAGCCCGTCGTCGGCCCAGAGGGGTTGCCCGCCGTGCTCTCGATGCCGTCCCAGCCTCGCGGTCTGGTGCTGTTCGCGCACGGCAGTGGCTCCAGCCGCCTGAGCCCGCGCAACCGCGAGGTGGCCGAGGTTCTCCACGGGCACGGCTTGGCCACGCTGGCCTTCGACCTGCTCACCGACGACGAGGCCCGGGACCGGCGGCATTTCTTCGACATCCCGCTGCTGGCACGCCGCCTGACGCAGGCGCTGGACTGGGCGCAGGCGCAGCGCCGGCTGGCCGACCTGCCCGTCGGCCTGTTCGGCGCCAGCACCGGCGCGGCGGCGGCCCTGGTGGCCAGCGCCCTGCGGCGAGACCGTGTCCGCGCCGTCGTCTGCCGCGGCGGCCGCCCCGACCTGGCCGCCGGCGCGCTGGCCGCGGTGACGGCGCCCACCTTGCTGATCGTCGGCGGCGCCGACCCCGACGTCCTGGACCTCAACGAGCAGGCGATGGCGCGGATGCACGCGCCTGTGCAACTGCGCATCGTCCCCGGCGCGGGGCATCTGTTCGAGGAGCCAGGGGCGCTGGCGCGAGTGGCCGCGCTGGCGGCCGGATGGTTCGACGCCCACCTGCCGCCGCGGTCGGACGGCCCCGGGTCACGCAGCCGCACGCGTGCCGCCTTGCCGGCCTGATGCCGACCTGATGTCGGCTTGATGTACGCCTGATGTACGCCTGACATCGGCCCGACGCCGTCGGGGCGTTCGTCTGCCCGCGTGGACCGGATGACCGACTCCGATGACCCACTCGGAGTGGCCTCCCTTACACTGGGCCGACCATGGAAATGCCCGGCGTCCTCGCCTCGCTCGTCGCGATCGTCCTGGCCTACGGGATCGGGTCGCTGTCGTTCGCCGTGATCTTCAGTCGCCTGATGGGGCTGGCCGATCCGCGCAGCTATGGCTCCGGCAACCCGGGGGCGACCAATGTGCTTCGCTCGGGCCACAAGGGCGCGGCCGTGCTCACGCTGGTGTTCGACGTGCTCAAGGGCTATGTGCCGGTGGTGGCGGCGCTGCTCGCGCAGGAGCGCTTCGGGCTGGGTGGGTTGACGGTGGCGCTGGTCGGGCTGGCCGCCTTCCTCGGCCACCTCTGGCCGGTGTTCTTCCGCTTCCAGGGCGGCAAGGGTGTGGCCACGGCCGCCGGCGTGCTGCTGGCGCTGAACCCGCTGCTCGGGCTGGCCACGCTGGCGAGCTGGGCACTGGTCGTGGGCTTCATGCGCTATGTGTCGCTGGGCTCGATCGTCGCCGCGGTGTTCGCGCCCTTCTACCAGTTGCTGATCTGGGGCGGCGGCGCACCGCTGCTGGCCATCGTCCCGATGAGCCTGCTGCTGGTGTGGCGCCACTCGGCCAACATCCGCAAGCTGATGGCCGGTACCGAGAGCCGGCTGGGCCAGAAGGTGCCGCAGGCGCAGGCCCGCGGCACGGGCCGGTCGGGCCGGCGCAAGGGCTCCCGCGGGTCGGCCTGAGCGCCGGTCCCCAGGTCTGTCCGGCCGACCGAGCCGGACAGAACGGCAACCGCTGCCGCGGACGGCGTCCTCTTTCGGCCGCCCGGCAGGCCGCCGAAAGAGGCCTCAGGCCTGAAGCCCGATCTCCGCGGGATCGCCCCTGCCCAGCCGCACGAGTGCGGGCTCGTCGCCACTGAGGTCGACGACAGTGGTGGGCTGCGCCGGGCAGGCGCCGGCGTCCACGATGGCCTGCAGTTGGCGGCCGTATCGATCCTGGATGTCCTGTGCGTCGTTCAGCGGCTCGGTCTCACCAGGGGGTATCAGCGTCGTCGCGAGCAGCGGCTGCCCCAGCGTCTGCAGCAGGGCCTGCGTCACCGGGTGGTCGGGCACGCGCAGGCCGATGGTGCGCCGCGAGGGGTGGCTCAGGCGTCGGGGCACCTCGCGCGTGGCCTCGAGGATGAAGGTGTAGGGCCCGGGCGTGGCGCGCTTGAGCAGGCGGTATTGCCGGTTGTCGACACGGGCGTAGGTGGCAAGCTCGCTCAGGTCGCGACACAGCAGCGTCAGGTGGTGACGCGCGTCGACGCCGCGGATGCGTCGCAGCGCCTCGGCAGCGTCCTTGTCGTCGAGGTGACACACCAGCGCATAGCTCGAGTCCGTGGGGACGGCCGCCACGCCGCCATCGTGCAGGATCTGCGCGGCCAGCTTCAGCAGGCGCGGCTGCGGGTGCGTGGGATGGACCTCGAAGGTCTGTGACATCGTTTGATTGTGGACCCGTGCGTCTTCGAGGGCACTGTCCTGGATCAGCGTATCCGTCTGCAGGCTGCGCTATCCTCTTTCGTCATGAAACTGTTGCTGCGCTGGGCCTTGCTGGCGGCGTCCTTGCTGCTGGTGGCGCATCTGTATGCCGGCGTCGAGGTGCTGGGCTACGGCTCGGCGCTGCTGGCCGCGTTGGTGCTCGGCCTGTTCAACGCCATGGTGCGGCCGGTGCTGATCCTGCTGACGCTGCCGGTGACGATGCTGACGCTGGGGCTGTTCATCTTCGTCATCAACGCGCTGCTGTTCTGGGCGGCCGCCTCCATCCTGGAGGGGCTGCATGTCACCGGCTTCGGTGCGGCGTTGGTGGGCTCGGTGCTGTACAGCCTGTGCGCGCTGGTGATCGACGCGGCGATGGAGGCGCTCTTCAACCGCGAGGCCCGCTGATCAGCCCGCGCGCCGCACGCGCGACTGCAGCGCCTCCCACACCGGGGTGACGCGGCCCGGCAGGTCAGGCAGCGTGCCCAGGTCGATGCGGCTTTCCTGCGGGCAGTGGAAGTCGCTGCCGCGCGAGGCCAGCAGGTCGAACTCCAGCGCCATGTCGGCATAACGCACCTGCTCGGCCACGTTGTGCGCGCCGGTCACCACCTCCACACCCCGCCCGCCGTGCGCGGCGAACTCGCTGAACAGCGCGTATTCCTCGGTGGGCGTGAAGCGATAGCGCGCCGGGTGCGCGATCACGGCCTCGCCGCCGGCCTGGGTGATCCAGCGCACGGCCTCGCCGAGGGCAGCCCAGCGGTGCGGCACATAGCCCGGCTTGCCCTCGGTGAGGAAGCGCCGGAAGACCTCGTGCGTGTCGCCGCACACGCCGCTGTCGACGAGGAAGCGCGCGAAGTGCGTGCGCGAGATCAGGTCCGGGTTGCCCACGTACTTCAGCGCGCCCTCGTAGGCCCCGCCGATGCCCACGCGCGCCAGCGCATCCGACATCTCGCGCGCGCGCGCCGCGCGCCCGCCACGGGTGGCCTGCAGCCCCTGGCGCAAGCCCTCGTCCTGCGGATCGAAGCCCAGGCCGACGATGTGCACGGTGACGTCGATGAAGGTCACCGAGATCTCGCAGCCGGTGAGGTAGTCCATGCCCAGCGACGCCGCAGCCGCAGCCGCCTCGGCCTGGCCGCCGATCTCGTCGTGGTCGGTCAGCGACCACAACTCGACGCCCTGATCGCGCGCCCGCTGCGCCAGGACTCGAGGGGCGAGGGTGCC
>CAZFVH010000073.1:10987-18636 GCA_964522465.1 uncultured Rubrivivax sp.
GCCCGCAGCCACTGCGCCTTGCGTGCCGCGTCGACGAAGCTCGCCTCGAAGCTGTTGGCCGCCAGCTGCCAGGCGTCCTGGGCACCCAGCGCCGGGTGGGCAGCAAACAGGGCGCGGTAGTTGTCGAGCACGTAGCCGCCGAAGTAGGCCGGGTCGTCGGCGTTGACCGTCACGCACAGGCCGGCTTGCAGCAGCGCCGGCAGCACGTGGTCCTCCATGCGGCGGTAGACGCACAGCTTGACGTTGGACAGCGGGCACACCGTCAGCGGGATGCGTCGCCGCGCCAGCTCGGCCACCAGCGCGGGGTCGTCGACGCAGCGCACGCCGTGGTCGATGCGCTCGGCCTGCAGGTCGTCCAGCGCTGTGCGGATGTAGGCCGGAGGGCCTTCCTCGCCGGCGTGCGCCACGATGTGCAGGCCAAGTTCGCGGCAGCGCGCGAACACGCGCGAGAACTTCTCCGGTGGATGGCCGCGCTCGCTGGAGTCCAGGCCCACGCCGATGAAGCGGTCGCGCCAGGGCAGCGCGGCCTCGAGCGTGGCGAAGGCCTCGTCCTCGCTGAGGTGGCGCAGGAAGCACAGGATCAACGCGCTGGAGATGCCCAGCTCGCGTTGCGCCTGCGCCTGCGCGCGCGCCAGGCCGTCGATCACCGCGCCCATGGCCACGCCACGGGCGGTGTGGGTCTGTGGGTCGAAGAACAGCTCGGCGTGGACCACGCCGTCGGCGGCGGCACGGCGGAAGTAGGCCATCGCCATGTCGGTGAAGTCTGCCTCCGTCAGCAGCACCGAGGCGCCGGCGTAGTAGAGGTCCAGGAAGCTCTGCAGGTCGGTGAAGGCGTAGGCCGCGCGCAGCGCCTGCACCGAAGGGTAGGGCAGCGCCACGCCGTTGCGCTGCGCCAGCGCGAAGATCAGCTCGGGCTCGAGCGAGCCCTCGATGTGCAGGTGCAGCTCGGCCTTGGGCATGCGCGCCAGCAACTCGGGCAGCCGCGCGCGCGGCAGCCGCGCCAGCGCGGCCGGGGGGGACATCGTCGTCGTCGACATGGCGGGTTCCTTGCGGCGGATGACAGGGATGGTGCGGTGGCGCAGGCTGGCAGGGCGCGTGTGGTGCGGCCGGGCGGTGAAGGTCTGTTCGTTTCGCGTGGTGGCCTGACGGCGGCTTGGCGGCGGCCAGGTGGCCGCCCGACAGCGTTCCTCAGCTCCGCGGCGGCAACTGCGGCTCGAGCGCCTTCAACTCCTGCAGCGGCGGGATGGTGTCGTACATCACCGGGTCGAGCAAGTCCCAGACGATGCCGCAGGTGGGCTTGTGCGGGTCGCGCACCTCGATCGTGCGCGTGGGGGTGAAGATCAGGTCGGCCACGGTGTCGAAGATCTCGGGGTGCAGCGTCTCGCGCAGCACCTGGCAGTCGTGCACCAGGGCGATGGCCGGCGTCGTCGCGTCGATCACGCCGATGCGGTAGAGCATGCCCCACTCGGCGTCGAAGAAGCCGTGGCCCTTGCCGAAGCGCACGCCTTCCTCGTTGATGGCGCCGGTGCCGGTGATCATGCAGTCCAGGCGCGGCAGTTGCGCGCGGATCTGCGCCAGCGTCAGGGGCTGGGCGTGGCGCTCCATGCCGTCGAGCGTGGCCGCGTAGAGCAGCCGCTCGGCCGGGATCTGCGCCGGCTCCAGCAGCCAGAAGCCGCGCTTGATCGAGTAGGTGGTGATGAGCACGCGCTTGCCCTGCCGCAGCGCCTGCCAGCGCAGCCACTCCAGGCAGTTGTCGGGCGTGATGAAGACGACCTGCGAGCGCTGCCACACCGGGTGCGCCATCAGGCGCTGCGCCGCCGCCTCGCTGCCCTGGAAGTCGGCGATGAACTCGGCGAAGTCGAAGTGGAAGCGGCTGTCGGGCAGGGCCACGCGGCGCAGTTCCTGGAAGACGCGCTCGCGCACCGAGCCCTTGTGGTCGGCGCTCGCGTCCATCGAATCGGTGGCGGCGGCGGGCAGGGGGGCGTTCATGGAGGACTCCTCTTGTCGTGATCGGGGTTCGATGGGCACGGGGCGGGGTGGGGCGGGTCGTCGCAGGCACTCAACTCGCGAAGGCGTAGCGGCGCAGCACCCGGCGCTCGATCGCCGCGGCCGCGGCGTGCAGCGCCACCGCCACCGCCACCGAGACCACGGCCACGCTCCAGACGGTGCCGTAGTCCATCATCCCGCGCGCCTCGTTGAGCAGGTTGCCCAGGCCGGTGCCGGTGGCCAGCCACTCGGCGATCATCACGCCCAGCAGCGCGCGCGGCGCGGCCAGGCGCAGCGCGGCGCACAGGTAGGGTGTGGCCCAGGGCACGGCCACACGCCGCAGCCACACGCCGCGGTGACCGCCCCAGGCGCTGACCAGGTCGCGCAGGCCGGGCGGCACCAGGGCCAGGCCCTGGGCGATGGTGACGAAGGCGGGGAAGAAGGTGACCGACACCGTGATCGCGAGGATGCCGGCGGCGTCGCGCCCGAACACCAGCACCACCAGCGGCGTCAGTGCCACCAGCGGCATCGACTGCGACACCAGCGACAGCGGCAGCAGCGTGGCACCCAGCGGCGGCCACAGCAGCGAGACGATGGCCAGCGCGAAGGCAAAGGCCAGGCCCAGCGCCATGCCGCCCAGCGCGTAGGGCAGCGTCTGCGACAGCGCGCCGGCGAGGCTGGCGCGGTTTTCGGCCGCGTTCTCGTCCCACAGCAGGTGGCGCAGCACACCCAGCGGGTCGCGGTAGACGACTTCCGAGACCTCGGTCAGCCGCAGGCCCCAGGTACCCGCCTCCCACAGCAGGAATGGCAGGGCGAAGGCCAGCAGCGTGAGGCCGTGGGACGTCCAGCCGGCGGGGCGTACTTTGGCGGCGTCGTCGCTCCCGCCCGTGCCCACGGGCGTCGACGCCGCCACGGTGTGGCCGGCGTAGCGCGCCGCGATCAGGTCGACCGCGAGGTAGGCCAGGGCGCTCAGCGCCGTGGCGGCCAGCCCGATGCCCCACAGCCGGGCCGGGTCGGCGCGGCCGAGCGAGCCGATCAGGTAGGTGCCCAGCCCGGCGCTGGCGCCGCTGCCGAACTCGGCCAGCAGCGAGCCCAGCACCGCCGCCGGCGCGGCCACGCGCAGCCCCGACAGCAGCGTGGGCAGGCCGCCCCGCAGGCGCACCCAGCGCATCGCCGCCGCCTCGCCCCCACCGTAGACACGCACCAGATCGATCAGCCGCGCGTCGGTCTGGCGCAGGCCCAGCACCACCGCGACCATGACCGGGTAGTACACCGACAGGGCGGCCAGCACCACGCGTGGCGCGTCCCCGGGCAGCGCGATGATCAGGATGGGCACGAGCGCGATGGCCGGCATCGCGAAGACCGTGACGTCCACGCCCGCCATGGCGCGCTGCAGCCGTGGCCAGCGCACATAGGCCAGGCCGAGCGCGATGGCGACCGCGCAGCCGATGGCAAAGCCCCCGGCCGCCGTGCGCAGCGTCCCGGCGATGTGGGCCGGGTAGTCGCTTCGGTCGGCCCAGGCCTGGCGCGCGATCTGGCTGGGCGCGGGCAGGGCGCCGTCGCCGACCCAGCCCAGCCGGCCCGCCACCTCCCAGGCCAGGCCCAGCAGCAGCAGGCCGAGCAGCGTGGCGTGGCGCTGCGCCGGTGCGGGCCGCGTCATCCGGCCGCGCCTTCCTCGCGCCCGTAGAGCACGCCGGCCACCGTGTCCTCCAGCGCGCGGAAGGCCGGGTCGCCGAAGAGCGACAGCGGGCGCGGTCGGGCGAAAGGCACGTCGACGACCGCGGCGATGCGCCCGGGGTTGCCGTGCATCACCACCACGCGGTCGGCGAGGAACACGGCCTCGTCGATGCCGTGGGTGACGAGGACTGTCGTGGTGGCGCGGCGCAGCCAGATGCGCTGCAGTTCCACGTTCATCGTGCGGCGCAGGATCTGGTCGAGCGCGCCGAAGGGCTCGTCGAGCAGCAGCACGTCGGGCTCGGTGACCAGGGCGCGGGCGATCGCTACGCGCTGGCGCATGCCGCCCGACAGTTGCGCGGGCAGCGCGCGCTCGAAACCGTCGAGGCCGACGAGCGCCACCAGGTCGGCGATGCGCTGGCGCGAGGCCGCGTCGCGCCGCCCGGTGATGTCCAGCGGCAGGGCCACGTTGTCCACCACCGAGCGCCAGGGCAGCAGCGAGGCGTCCTGGAAGGCGATGCCCAACCGGCCCTCGCGCTGCAGCACGCGCGGGGCCGCGCCGCCGACCTGCAGCGTGCCGCCGTCGGGCGCGTCCAGGCCTGCGATCAGCCGCAGCAGCGTGGACTTGCCGCAGCCCGAAGGTCCGATCAGCGCCGTGAAGGAGCCGGCCGGCAGGTCGAGGCTGACGCGGTCCAGCGCCAGCAGCGGCGGCTGCCCGGCGCGCGGGAAGCGGCGCTCGACGCCGTCGATGCGGATCTCGCGCGCGCTCAAGCCGTCAACTCCCCATCGGGGGCGGCGTCCGCCTCCGGGCGGACACCGGCCCTCGGCGACGGCGGGAATGTCCCCATCCTGCTCAGATCTCCGCCAGCAGCGAGGTGTCGAAGTGCTCCTTCGAGGCCTTGACGCCGACCTCGTTGAGGGCGTCGATGTTGCCCTGGATGGCCTGCGGCGTCATCGCGAAGATGCCCTGCGGGTGCTGCATCAGCGGCGCCTGCGCGCGGTTGAAGAAGATCTCGTTGTCCAGGCTGCGCCCGGTGCCCTTGAACCAGGTGCTCATGTACTTGGGCGGGTAGGCGGCCGGGTCCTTGAAGTTCTCGTCCCAGCCCTTGCGGCTGGCGCGCAGGAAGGCCACCAGGTCGCGCCGGCGGCTGGCCAGCACGTCCTTGGTGACGACGACCACATCGTTGTACAGCGGCAGCTTGAAGTCGGCCAGCAGGAAGCTCACCGCGTCCTGGCCCTTGGTCTTGATGGTGTAGGGCACGTTGGTGGTGAAGTCCAGCGAGGCGTCGATCTCGCCCTTGAGCAGCGGCGTCGGGTCGTAGGCGTAGGGGACGATGCGCACCTTGCTCTTGTCGATGCCGTTGAGCTTGAGCACGGCCTCCACCGTCAGGCGGTTGACCGGCGGCACGGCGATCGTCTTGCCCACCATGTCGGCCGGGGTGCGGATGGGCTTGCTGGCCAGGCTGACGATGCCGATCGGGTTCTTCTGGTACTGCGCGCCGATGATCACCAGCGGCGCGCGTTGCGTGGTGATGGCCTTGATCACGGTCTCGACCGTCGACAGCGCGACGTCGGCCTTCTTCGACAGCACCGAGGCCTCCGGGATGACGTCGGGCCCGCCGGGCAGGTACTTCAGGTCCAGGCCCTCGGCGGCGTACCAGCCCTTCTCCATGGCCACGTAATAGCCCATGAACTCGGCGTCGTTGATCCAGGCGGCCTGCAGCGTCAGCGGGCGCAGGGCTTGCGCGCGTCCGAGCAGGGGGGCAGCGGCCAGGCCGGTGGCGGCACCGGCGTGCAGGAAGTGGCGGCGGGACAGGGTCATGGTCAGGCTCCAGGGGGTTGAGGGTGGGGGACGGAGGGAGACTTCGGGAGGCGGGCCGGCATGCGGGTGGCGACCACGGACGCCAGGGTGTCTGGCGCGCGACGCTCCGAGGGTGGGTGCGCCGCTTGCGCCTGCGGCGGCGCCAGCCCCAGGCTGCGCTGCAACTCGGCCAGCGACGGGATGGCGGCCACCATGTCCTCGTCGACCAAGGCCCAGTCCATGCGGCGCGGGCGGGTGTGCGGCCGGCTCACCGACAGCATGCGCGTGGGCGTGGCGATCAGGTCCACGGGCACGTCGTCGGGGCTGGCCATCAGCGGCCGCTCCAGCACCTGCAGGTCGTGCACGAGCGTGGCCACCGGCGTGCGCTCGTCGACCAGACCGAGTTCGGCAAACAGCCGCCATTCGAGGTCGAAGTAGCCGTGTCCCCGGCCGAAGCGCACGCCCGACAGGGCCACGGCCGAGGAGCCGGTCACCACGGCGTCGAATCGCCCGAGCGCGGCCAGCCCCGACAGCGACACCGGGGCTCCGAAGTGCTCCACGCCGTCGAGCCAGGCGGCGTAGCGCGCCAGCGCCGGCGGCACCGCGCCCGGCGCGAAGTGGCGAAAGCCCCGCGCGAGGTTGTAGCTCGGCACGACCAGGCTGCAGCCGGCCTCGATCAGGCGTTGGCGCAGGCCGGTCAGGCTGTTGTCGGGGGTCACCATCAGGTGCGGGGTGGCGCCCGCGGTCGATGCGGCCGCTGCGCCGACCTGCAGATGTGCCAGCAGACGTTCGGTGGCCTCGTCCGAGCCCTCGAAGTCGGGGATGAAGGCCGAGAAGCGCAGATGGAAGCGGGAGTCGGGCCGCGCCACGGCCTGCAGATCGTCCCAGACCTCGTGACGACGCCGCGCGGCGCCGGGAGCGGCGCTGTCGGTTGGGGAGGTGCCGGGGGACATCGACAGGTGAATCGAGAAGGCGATGTGAAGAGGGCGACGGCGGGTGGCGTTGTCGCTGCGCCGTTCACGCCCCGAGGCCTGGGCCCGAGATCGGTTTGGCACGACTGTTCCAGCAAGTATAGTCAATGAAACGAATGTTTCGAATTGTGGATTCGACGTTCGCCACGGCCGTCCAACAGCCCGTCAAAAGGCCTATCCGCACGCGCGGGCCAGTACCCCACGAGCGCCGCAGGCACGCACGCATCGGCGGTGATCTGCCCGACCTTCCCCACCGCTTCCCCGCACCTTCCCGGATACTGCGCCCCGATGTCCACCCGCCTGACCCTGGCGATCCAGGAGCACTACGAGAAGCTCTCACCCAGCGAGCGCCGCCTGGCCACGCTGCTGGTGGACCGCGCCGACGACCTGCTGGCCTACTCGGCCTCGGAGATGGCCGCCATGGCGGGGGTGTCCAAGGCCACGGCGGCACGGCTGTTCCGCAGCCTGGGCTATGCCGACTTCAACGAGGTCAAGCTCCAGGCGCGCCAGGAGCGCAACCTCGCGCCGCCCTTCCAGCGCGAGGTCGAGTCGCTGCCGCCACCCCCGCGCGGCGCGCCCACGCTGGCGCAGCACCTGCATGCCGAGGTCGACAGCCTGACGCGCACCTTCGAGACGCTGCGTGGCGACACGCTGCGCGAGGCGGCGGCGCTGGTGGCCGGCGCGCCGCGCGTGTGGCTGCTGGGCTTCGGGCTGGACGAGGGGCTGGCGCGCTTCCTGCGGCCGCAGCTGGCGCGCGTGCGGCCGGAGGTCTTCCTGCTCGAGGCGCCCGGCGGCCTGTGGGCCGAGTCGCTGGCGCTGACCTCGGCGCGCGACTGCCTGCTGCTGGTGCAGACCCAGCCGCGGGTGGCGCTGCTGGACGCGGTGCTGACCCACGCCGCGGCCTCGCGCATGCCCATCGTCGCGGTGGTGGACATCCGCAACGTCGCCTGGGCCCGGCGCAGCGCGCAGTCGGTGCTGCCGGTCATCGGCGCCTCGGCCGAGCACGCCTACTCGGCCATGGCCGGCGCGAGCATGCTGCACCTGCTGGTGCAGCATGTGGCCGAGCGGCTGGGTGAGCGTGCGCGCCAGCGCCAGGCGGGCGTGCAGGCCATCCGGCGGGAGATGGACGAGGGCGGTTGACCGTGAAGGGGCGGCCGCCGACGATGAGCCTGCCCCGCGTCGCCCCGAGCCGAGCCGAGCCGAGCCGAGCCGAGCCG
>CAZFVH010000073.1:18736-22528 GCA_964522465.1 uncultured Rubrivivax sp.
CCGAGCCGAGCCGAGCCGAGCCGAGCCGAGCCGCCGCGGGCGGGCTTGGGCGCGGCGCTGGCGGCGTTGGCGTCGCTTCAGCGCTGCAGCGTCAGCGTCGCATCGCAGCGCGCGGCCAGGCCCGGGTCGTGGGTGACCAGGACAAAGGCGGTGGCGTGCTCGCGCGCCAGGTCCAGCATCAGGTCGAAGACGCGGTCGGCGGTGCCGCGGTCCAGGTTGCCAGTGGGCTCGTCGGCCAGCACGCAGGCCGGCCGGGTGACGAGGGCGCGCGCCAGGGCCACGCGCTGGCGCTCCCCGCCGGAGAGCTCGCCCGGATGGTGGCGCTCGCGCCCGGTCAGGCCCACGCGGGCCAGCATCGCCTGCGCCGCTGCCCGCGCGGCGGCCGGCGCCTCGCGGCGGATGCGCAGCGGCATCGCCACGTTGTCCAGCGCGCTGAACTCGGGCAGCAGGTGGTGGAACTGGTAGACGAAGCCCAGGTGCGCGTTGCGCCAGCGGCCCTGCTCGGCCGCGCCCATGGTGGCGAAGTCCCGCCCCATCAGTGTCACGCGCCCCGAGGTGGGGGCGTCCAGCCCGCCCAGCAGGTGCAGCAGCGTGCTCTTGCCCGAGCCCGAGGCGCCGACCACCGCCAGCGTCTGCCCGGCGTGGACGGCCAGGTGCACGCCGCGCAGCACCGTCACGTCCAGTGCCGACGCGCCGCGTCCCTCCCGGTAACGCTTGTGCAGGTCGGTGGCCTGCAGGACCACCGGCCCGGCCGGCGGCTGGCCGGCCCGCGGCGCGGCGGATCGGTCCGAGGGCGCGCCGTCTCCCATGCCTGGCCCGACCTGGCCCGCCGATGCCTGGCGGGCCGTGGCGCCTTCGCTCGCGGCGTGCTCACTCATGGCGCAGGGCCTCGGCGGGTTTGACGCGGCTGGCGCGCCAGCTCGGGTAGAGCGTGGCGGCGAAGGCCAGCGCCAGCGAGGTCAGCGCGATCGGCATGATGTCGGCGGCCAGCGGCTCGCTGGGCATGCGGCTGATCAGGTAGATGTTGCCCGGCAGGAAGGCCACGCCGAGGGCGCGCTCGATGGCCGGCACGATGACGTCGATCTGCAGCGCCACCGTCAGCCCCAGGCCAACACCCGCGGCGGTGCCGATCACCCCCGACAGCGCTCCCTGCACGACGAAGATCGCCATCACCGAGCCCGGGCTCGCGCCCAGGGTGCGCAGGATGGCGATGTCGGCGCGCTTGTCGGTCACCGTCATCACCAGCGTGCTGACCAGGTTGAAGGCCGCCACCGCCACGATCAGCGTCAGGATGATGGCCATCATGCGCTTTTCGATCTGCACCGCGTCGAACCAGTTGCGGTTGGTGCGCGTCCAGTCGCGCAGCACCAGCCCGGCCGGCAGCAGGCTGTAGAGCTCGCCGGCCACGGCACGCGCCTGCTGCGGGTCGGCCACGCGCAACTGCACGCCCAGCGGGCCCTCCACGCGCAGCAGCCGTGCCAGGTCGTCGATGTGCATCATCGCCAGACCACTGTCGTACTCGAAGTGGCCGGCATCGAAGATGCCGCTGACGGTGACCTGCTTGAGCCGGGGCACCACGCCCGCCGGGGTGACCTGTCCGCCGGGGGCCACCAGTGTCAGCAGATCGCCGCGCTGCACCCCGAGCGAGCGCGCCATCTCGGCGCCGATGACGATGTGCCACTGCCCGGGCTGCAGCGTGGCGAAGGTGCTGTCGCGCAGCCGCGCGCCCAGCGGTGTCACGCCGGCCTCGTCGGCCGGAGAGATGCCGCGCACCACGGCCCCGCGCATGGTCTGCCCGCGCGTGACGAGCAATTGCGTGGCGATGAAGGGCGCCGCGCCCAGCACCTCGGGCTGGCGGCGCGCGGCCTGCGCAACCGCCGCCCAGTCCGGCAGCGCCGCGCCGTCGGCGGTGTAGACCTCCAGGTGCGGGATCACCGACAGCATGCGGTCGCGCACCTCCTTCTGGAAGCCGTTCATCACCGACAGCACGATGATCAGCGCGGCAACGCCGAGCGCGATGCCCACCATCGAGACGGCCGAGATGAAGGAGATGAAGCCATTGCGGCGTCCGCCGCGACCGGCGCGGGTGTAACGCCAGCCGATCTGCCATTCGAAGGGGGGCCACAGGCGGCGGCCGGCGGGGACGGACATGTCTGGGGGCTGGAAGGAGGAGCGACGGATCCAGGCCGCGTGGCCGCCCCGGAGGCCGCCGTCGCGCGGGTCGAACGCTGCACTCTACCCGAGGCCCGTCACCCGGACGCAGCGCGGGCCCTCGTCCCTCGGGCTGCGGGTCGTCACGATCGTTGCATCGGGCGGCTGCGCCTGCCAGGAAGGCCGAGGCTCCAGCCGACGAACCCATCGTGGTTTCCTCGCTGCCTTGTCTGCTGGATATGCGTGCTTCCCGCCCGCCGGTCCGCTGATCTGCCGAGCCGCCAAGCCGCTGAGCCGCTGAGCCGCTGAGCCGCCAAACCGCCGAGCCTTGGAGGCTTCGAGCCTTGGAGCCTTGGAGCCTTCGAGCCTTCGAGCCTTCGAGCCTTGGAGCCTTGGAGCCTTGGAGCCTTGGAGCCTTGGAGCCTTGGAGCCTTCGAGCCGCCAGGCCGTCGAGTCGTCGAGTCGTCGAGTCGTCCAGCCCCCCGGATAATCCGCGCCGATGCCCGCCCCGCTGCCCGAGCCCCCGCCGCTCATCGTGCCCTTCGCGTCGACGTTGTCGCCGACCCTGCGTCAGGCGCTCGCCGGGCTGGACCTGCCGAACCTGGCCGCGCTGGCTGCGCGGGCCGAGGCGCGTCTCCTGCCGGACGACGGGGTGGACCCGCAGGCGCCCGAGCTCAGCCTGAGCCCGCCGCACGAGCGCGCCTTTGCGCGGGCCATGGGCTGGCAGGCCGGCGACGGGCGCGTGCCGCTGGCGGCCTGGTGGGCGGCGCGCGCCGGCCTGCCGGGGGCTGACGATCCGGCGCTGGGCTGGGCGCGGCTGACGCCGGCGCACTGGCAGCTCGGTACCGAGCAGGTCAGCATGCTGGACCCGGCGCTGCTGCACCTGGACGAGGCCGCCTCGCGCGCGCTGTGGCAGGCGGTGCGCGAACTCTTCGAATCCGAGGGCTTCGCGCTGCACTGGCACACGCCGCAGGCTTGGCTGCTGTCGCACCCGGTGCTCGCCGATCTGGCCTGTGCCTCTCTGGACCGTGTGGTGGGGCGCAATGTCGACCTGTGGCTGCCGGCCGACCCGCGCGCCCGCTTGGTGCGGCGGCTGCAGAACGAGGTGCAGATGCTGCTGTACACGCACCCGCTGAACGCGGCGCGCGAGGCCCGGGGTGATCTGCCGGTCAACTCCTTCTGGCTCGACGCCTGTGGTGCGCTGCCGCCGGCCGGCGCGGCGGCGGTCTTCGCCTCACGCACCCCACCCGGCGGCAGCGGCGATGCCCCGGCAGCAGGCCCGCGCGTCGACGATCGCCTGCGCGCGGCCGCCCTGGCCGACGACGGCCCGGCCTGGGCGCAGGCCTGGCAGGCCCTGGACGCCCAGGCGCTGGGGCCTGTGCGGCAGCGGCTGCGTCAGGGGCAGGCCGAGCAGGTCGTCCTGTGCGGCGAGCGCCACGCCCTGGCACTGCAACTGCGGCCCGCCGGCTGGTGGCGTGAGCTGCGCGCACGCTGGCGTCCGGCCGACGAGCGCGCGCTGCTCGACCGCCTCTGACGGACCCATCGGCCTGCCCACCCACTCTTGTAAAGCCATCGTGACAGCGTTTGCCTTCCCCTCGATGCAGGCTGAGCCGCAGGACCCGCTCGCGTCGGCCGCAGCCC
>CAZFVH010000073.1:22628-25101 GCA_964522465.1 uncultured Rubrivivax sp.
GTGCATCCGCTGCTGGCGCGCTTGCTGGCCGGCCGCGGCGTGCGCTCGGCCGAAGAGGTCGACGACGGCCTGGCGCGGCTGCTGCCGCCAGCCACGATGCACCAGACCGAGGCCGCGGCGCGGCTGCTGGCCGACGCCATCGGGCAGCGCCGGCGTATCGTCGTCGTCGCCGACTACGACTGCGACGGCGCCACTGCCTGCGCCGTGGCGTTGCGCGGCTTGCGCCTGCTGGGCGCCGCGCCCGAGCGCACCGGCTACGTCGTCCCTGACCGGGCCGTGCACGGCTACGGCCTGACACCGCCCATCGTCGACCTGGCGCTGGCGCAGGGCGCGCAGGTGCTGGTCACCGTCGACAACGGCATCGCCAGCCTGGATGGCGTGGCCCACGCACGCGCGCTCGGCCTGGACGTGCTCGTCACCGACCACCACCTGCCGGCCCTGCAGGGCGGGGCGGTGGTGCTCCCGCCGGCCCAGGTGATCGTCAACCCGAATCAGCCCGGCTGCGGCTTCGCCAGCAAGTCCATCGCTGGGGTCGGGGTGATGTTCTACGTGCTGCTGGCGCTGCGCGCCGAGTTGCGCGCGCGCGGCGCCTTCGGTCAGGCCGATCAGCCGCGCATCGACGCGCTGCTGGACCTGGTGGCGCTGGGCACGGTGGCCGATGTGGTGAAGCTCGATGCCAACAACCGCCGCCTCGTGGCCCAGGGCCTGCGCCGCATCCGCCAGGGCCGGATGCAGCCTGGCGTGCGGGCGCTGTTCGCCGTGGCGGGGGCCGACGCCGGGCGCGCCACGGCGCTGGACTTCGGCTTCCGGCTGGGGCCGCGGCTGAACGCGGCCGGGCGTCTGGCCGACATGACGCTGGGCATCGAGTGCCTGCTGACCGACGACGCCGCGCGCGCCGCGGCGCTGGCAGCACAGCTTGACGCCATCAACCGCGAGCGCCGCGAGGTCGAGGCCGGCATGCGCGAGCAGGCCGAGCGCCTGGTGCAGCGCGCGCTGGCCGTGGCGGCCGGCGGAGGCGATGCGGGCCCGACCACCGACGGTGGCGTGGGGGGCCCGGCGGGTGAGCCCGCGGCGGCCATCAGTCTGTACGACCCGTCCTTCCACGAGGGCGTGGTCGGTATCGTGGCCGGCCGGCTCAAGGAGCGGCTGCACCGGCCGACCTTCGTCTTCGCCCGCGCGCAGGACGGCAGCCTCAAGGGCAGCGGCCGTTCGATCCCGGGCTTCCACCTGCGTGACGCGCTCGACCTGGTGAGCAAGCGCGCGCCCGGGGTGCTGCGGCGCTTCGGCGGCCACGCCATGGCCGCGGGCGCGACGATCGAGCCCGACGCCTTCGAGGACTTCGAGCGCACGATGCGTGACGTCGCGGCGCAGATGCTGGACGCGACCCTGCTGCAGCGTACGCTGCGCACCGATGGCCCGCTGGAGCCGCAATGGTTCACGCCCGAGACGGCGGCGCTGCTGGAATCGCAGGTCTGGGGCTCGGGCTTCGAGGCGCCCTTGTTCTGCGACCGTGTGGAGGTGCTGCAACAGACGCTGCTGAAGGAGCGGCACCTGAAGCTGCGCGTGCGCCACGCCGGGCAGGTGCGCGAGGCCATCTGGTTCCAGCGCACCGAGCCGCTGCCGGCGACCGCGCAACTGGCCTACCGGCTGCAGCTCGACGAGTTCAGCGGCCGCAGCCGCGTGCAGATGGTGGTGGAGGCCGGGCGCTGACGTGCATCAGGCGCTGGCGTGCGGCAGCATGGACTCACAAAGACTTGCGAGAACCTGCTGATACCTGCCGATACCTGCAGATACCTGCAGACACCCGCAAAAACCAAAGTCAACCGGCTTCGGCGTCCCTGGCCTGGGTGTCGTGCCAAACGCTGCCTAAAACGCCAGGACGCTCAACCCCGTGTAAACGGCCGGGACGCTCAACCCCTTGCCGCCTCGCGGTGCGCCAGGTACCAGGCGTAGGTCTCGCGCAGGCCGTCTTCCAGACCGATCGAGGCGCGCCAGCCCAGGGCGGCCAGGCGCGAGACGTCCAGCAGCTTGCGCGGCGCGCCGTCGGGCTTGCTCGCATCCCACACCAGCCGGCCGCGGAAGCCGGTCACGCGGGCGATGGTCTCGCCCAGCTCGCGGATCGTGCAGTCCACCCCCGTGCCCACGTTGACGTGGCTGAGCATGGGCTGGGTGTGCGCGCGGTAGACCTCGGCCGGCAACTCCAGCACGTGCACGCAGGCCGCGGCCATGTCGTCGACGTGCAGGAACTCGCGCATCGGCCGGCCGCTGCCCCACAGCACGACCTCGGGCGCGCCCGAGCGCACGGCCGCATCGAAGCGCCGCAGCAGCGCCGGGATCACGTGGCTGTTGTCGGGGTGGAAGTTGTCGCCCGGGCCGTACAGGTTGGTGGGCATGACGCTGCGGTAGTCGCGGCCGTGCTGGCGGTTGACGCTCTCGCACAGCTTGATGCCGGCGATCTTGGCGATCGCATAGG
>CAZFVH010000074.1:0-24829 GCA_964522465.1 uncultured Rubrivivax sp.
GTCAACCCGCAGAGCACGCTGCTGCTCGGACAGGCGCGCGGCGCGGCGCTCGCGGCGCTGGTCTCACGCGACCTGCCGGTGGCCGAGTACACAGCGCTGCAGATGAAGAAGGCCGTGGTCGGCCACGGGCTGGCGAGCAAGACGCAGATCCAGGAAATGGTGCGCCGGCTGCTTGACCTGGCGGCGCCGCCGGGCAAGGACGCCGCCGACGCGCTGGGGCTGGCGATCTCGCACGCCCACGCCGGCAGTTCCTTCGCCGCCCTGGCCAAGGCCTCTCCCTTGCAGCGGCGCCAGCACGCGCAGTACCGGGGCGGGCGGACGTACTGAGCCTGGATCCGGCAGTCGACCCACGGGGTCACCTACACCCCCTCGCGCACGGCCACTCGCACACCTTCGACGACCGAGGACGACGGGTAGACCACCACGGTCTGGCCTGCCGCCAGCCCGGCGCGCACCCAGGCCAGTGCGCCGTTGCGCGCGCCCACGTGCAGGGGGCGCAGTCGGGCACGGCCGGACTCGATGACGAAGACACCCATGCGCATCGCCTCGTCGCCGGGCGCCGCTGCGGGGGCCGCGACCGCCCAGGGCGGCGCGTCCTGCGGCCAGGGGAAGACCGCGCTGACCGGCACCGTCAGCGCCTGCGCCACCTGCAAGGTCGGCAGGCGCACGCGCACACGCCAGCCGTCGCCCAGCACCGGCAGCGGACGCGAGGCGTCGGTCGGGTCGGTCTGCAGGTCGATCAGCACCTCCACGCGCTGCTCCTCGACGCCCAGCGCCGAGACCTTGGTGTAGGCCGCCGGTTCGACACGGCGCACGCGGCCGTCCAGCGTGCCTGTGCCGGCCCCATCCGCCACGCGTGCCGGCGCCCCCGCCCCTACCCGTGCGGCATCGGCCGTCAGCAGTTCGGCCACCACCTCCAGCTGAGACAGATCGGCCAACTCCAGCAAGGGCGCGCCAGCGGCCACCGGGGTCTGGCTCGAGGCGATCAGGCGCAGCACCTGCCCAGCCACCGGGGCGCGCACCTCGACCGCACCGCCCTCGGCGCTGCCGGCGCCGCCGGGCGCGAGGGCCGCGCGGGCCTGGTCCAGCTCCTGGCGCGCCACACGCTCGGCGTCGCGCGCGGCTTGCAGCGCGCGCTGCGCCGCGAGTCCGGCCAGCCGATCGGCATCGGCCTGCGCCGCTGAGACGAAGCCGTCCTGCCGCAGCCGCGCGCTGCGCCGCGCCGCGTTGTCGGCCTGCGCCACGGCCACCTGCGCGGCCTCGACCTGGGTGCCCGCCAGGCGCCAGGCCGCCTGGGCCACGGCCACCCGGGCGCGCGCCTCGCGCAGGGCCCGCGCGTCCTGCAATGGCGCAGGCTGGGCGTCGATCACCGCCAGCACCGCACCGGCCTCGACCGCATCCCCCTCCTGCAGCGCGATGCGGCGCAGGCGGCCGGACAGGGGCGCGGCCACGACGTGGCGCTCGCGCACGCGCGTGCGGCCCTCCTCCTCGATGGCGGTCTCGAAGTCGGCCACGGTCGCCCGCGCCACCGACACCGGCACCGGCCGCGGGGCAAAGGCCCAGGCCAGCAGCGCCGCCACGGCCACCGATGCGGTGGCGGCCAGCGCCCAGGTGCTGCGTTTCATCGCTCACTCCCTCGTCTTCAGCGCGGCCACCAGGTCCAGCCGGTCGATGCGCCGTCGCACCACGAGCGCGCTGCCCAGCCCGGCCGCGGCCACGCACAGCGCCGCCCAGGCATAGGTGCGCGGCAGGATCACCACCGGGAAATGGAACTGGTCGCTGACCAGCAGCGCGGCGATCGCATGCACCAGGCCCCAGCCCAGCACCATGCCCAGCGGCAGCGCGACGGCGACCACCAGCGCCAGTTCCCCCAGCAGCAGCGCCGACACCTCGGCCCGCGTGAAGCCGAGCACGCGCAGCGAGGCCAGCTCCCAGGTGCGCTCGGCCAGCGCGATGCGCGCGTTGTTGTAGACCACGCCCACCGCGATCACCGCGGCGAAGGCCGTCATCACCGTGCTCATGATGCGGATGTTGCGCGCGCTGATCTGCTCCATGTTGCGCAGCAGCGTGGCCTTGCTGAAGGCGCCGGCCGCGCGCGGCATGGCGCGGGTGGCCTCGATCAGCGCGTCCTCGCGGCCGCGCTCGACCGCCAGCGAGAAGCCGCTGGCCACCGCCCCCTCGCCGAGTACGCGGTTCAGTGCCGGTCGCGCCATCGCCGCGTTCAGGCCCATCAGCTCGCGCACCGTGGCGTCCACGGTCAGCATCAGCGTGCGCGCCCGGCCCTCCAGCACCTCCACCTGCACCGTGTCGCCCACGCGCAGGCCGAGCTTGTCGGCCAGGCGGTCGGTCAGCACAAGTCCGTTGCCGGACGGACGAACGGCCCGACCCCAGGCATCGACAACGAGATTGAGCTGCGCGTCCTCGTCCAGCCCGCGGATGGTCGTGCGCTCGCGCCGGTGGCCATGCACCAGCCGCACCGCGACCTGACGGATGGACTCCACGCGCACGACGCCCGGCGCGCGCGCCAGCGCCAGCGCCGCGCCGTCGACCGTCGTCTCGAGCATCCACAACTGCACGTCGGCCCGCATCGCGACGTTGAACTGCGACTCGACGATGTGGTCGATGGCGTCGCGGAAGAAGTGGCCGAGCACGACGATGGCCACCGATGCGGCCACGCCGGCCGTGGCCAGACCGGTGCGCCAGGGCCGGCGCTCGACGTTGCGCAGGATCATGCGCAGCGCGGTGGGCAGCCGCGCCAGCCCCAGCCGCTCCACCCAGGTGCGGCGATAGCGCGCCGGCGAAGGCGGACGCATCGCCTCGGCCGGCGGCAGCTTCACCGTCGCCGCGATCGCGTTCAGCGTGCCCAGCACCGCGGTCGCGAGCGTGACCACCGCCACCCACGCCACCAGCCGAGGCGGCAGGGCGTGCGTGAAGCTCGGGAAGCGGAAGAACTCGGCGTACAGCCCCGTCAGCATCTGCCCGAGGACCTTGCCCAGACCCAGGCCCAGCACGAAGCCGACCGCGACGATGGCCAGCACCATCGCTAGATAGTGGGCGCCGATGGCGCGATCGGGGTAGCCCAGGGCCTTCAGCGCCGCGATCTGCTCGCGCTGTGTGGCCACCAGGCGCGAGACGACGACGTTCAGCAGGAAGGCCGCCACCGCCAGGAAGATGGCTGGCAGCACCGTGCCGATGAGGCGCTGCTCGGCGATCTCGTTGTCGAGCATCTGGTGCGAGGGCTGGTGTTCGCGGCTGTGCGCCTCGCGCCCGCCGTGGCGCGCCAGCAGCGGCTCAAGCGCCTCGATCACCGGCTGCGGCGCGGCGCCCGGCGCCAGCCGCAGCGCGACCCGGGTAAAGGCGCCCTCCAGGTCCCAGGCCGCTGCCAGCACCTCGGCATCGACCCAGAACACGCCGAAGCCGCGCGGGTCGGGCATGCCGAACAGCCCGGCGAAGATGTACTCGGGCGACAGCGCCGCGGCGCGCACGACGAGGTCGCGCTGCTTGCCGTTGATCACGGCCTGCAGGCGGTCGCCCGGCTGCAGCCCGTGGACCTGGGCGAAGGTCTCCGAGACCCAGGCCGGGATCGCGCCGTCGGACCGCACCGGCCCGGGTGAGCCGACCTCGACCACGCCGCCGCTCTCGCGCCGGAACACCGCGTTCAGCCGGCGCGGCTCGCGCGGGTCGACACCGATCAACTGGCCCAGCAAGGGGTCGGGCCGGTCCGGCAGGCGCAGCCGCACCGGGCGCTCCACCGTGAGCTGGACATCGGCCACGCCTGGGAGTGCCTGCAAGGCCGGCTGCAGCGCCAGCGGCGCGCGCCGCACGCCGGCGAACACGTCGGCGAAGCGCCCCTGCGCGTAGAAGTCGTCGCGCGCGCGGGCCAGCGAGTCGACCGCCGACAGCGTGGTCAGGAAGCCCCCCACGCCACTGGCGACCACGAGCGCGATCGTCAGCGCCTGGCTCCACAGCAGCCGCAGGTCGCGCAGCAGCTTGCGATTCAGGGCTTTCATGGGCAGGCCCGCGCGCAGGAGACTCCCGCGTCCACCCGCTGGGCTCGCAGCCGTCGACCGGCTTGCGGCGGACGCACCGATCGCGCCTGGGCGGCAGCCCTCTTCACCACGAGATCTCCGCCGCCGACACGCGCTGCGCATGGCGCTCGATGCGCTGGATGCGCCCGTCCCCGAGATGGATGACGCGGTCGGCCATGCCGGCGATCGCGGCGTTGTGCGTGATCACGACCGCGGTCGTGCCGAATTCGACGTTGATGCGCGCGATCACATCGAGCACGCGTTTGCCGGTGGCGTAGTCCAGCGCCCCGGTGGGCTCGTCGCACAGCAACACGTCGGGGCGCTTGACGATGGCGCGCGCGATCGCCACGCGCTGCTGCTCGCCGCCGGACAGCTGCGCCGGGAAGTGGTGCCGGCGCGGCGTCAGGTCCACCAGCGCCAGCGCCTCGTCGATGTCCATCGGATGCGCGGCGATGTCGGTCACGAGCGCGACGTTCTCGCGCACCGTCAGGCTGGGGATCAGGTTGTAGAACTGGAAGACGAAGCCCACGTGCTCGCGCCGGTAGCGCGTCAGCGCCGCCTCGCCCGCGCCGTCCAGCCGGTGGTCGGCGAACCAGACCTCGCCCTGCGTGGGCACGTCCAGCCCACCCAGGATGTTCAGCAGCGTGCTCTTGCCGCTGCCCGAGGGGCCGAGCAGCACGACGAACTCGCCGCGCGCAATGTCCAGCGACACATCACGCAGTGCGACGATTTCCACATCGCCGGTACGGTAGGTCTTGCGCAGGGCTCGGGCGCGGAAGACGACGTCACCGGGTCCAGGGCGGACGCCCCAAACGGCCGAAGCCTTCACCACAGGCGGAATGTTCACGGCGCCCCCCTGTCAGTCATTTGATCTGACGCCGGGTCCTGGCGTCCGCGACGAGGAAGGGCGCCGCGACGGACTTCGGACCTTGAACAGCTGCTCATTCGCGTCATGGTCCACAGGCTTGAGAGGCGCTGAAGACCTGCAAGATCGCAATACCCGTCGTCTGCCGCCTCCACTTGTCATGTCGCGGGAAGACCTGACCGCCTTCGCCCGGGAACCGTCAGGCTCCCGATGCCCTGTGACGGGATTTCGGAGTGCGGGTACTCACCACCAGCCCTCTCTTGACTCCCACCGATTGTCGACACACGACATCGATCGAACCGTGCGTCCGCGCAAGACCGCAAACACGGTCCATGCCGGCCGTGGGACCGGGCATGGCGCGACCCAGGCTTGCTTCGGTCTGAAGACGGGGCCACCACATCTGCCTTGGAAGAGGCGCCCCAGATGCCAAGAGATGAGCGCTTGGATCCTCGGAATGAGCGAAATCATGACCCTCAACGATTGATCTCCGGAAAAGCACATCGCATCCGCTCAAGATCGCCCGATGCATGCCGAAAACCCGCTTGCATGGGTTTCATCGGCGAACTGCTGTGCGACCTGGCGAGAGAAAGCTCGATAAACTGAAAGGAATGTGATGAGTACCTTGGTGGAACGAATCCTCCCGCAGATGCCCTTTCGGGCTGGTCGTACGATGCTGGTTGCAGTGCCCATGGCCATGGCCATGGGCATGAGCAGCGTCACAGCGCACGCTCAGTCGGCATCGGGAGACGTAACGGCATCGGCTTCCGTCGTGCGAAGCCTGCAGATCCTCTCGTCGACCGGCCTGAACTTCGGCACGGTGTCACCGAGCGCAACGCAGGGCACTGTCGTCCTCGACCCCTCCGGCTCACGAAGCGCAACGGGAGGCGTCACACTGATCAGTACGAACGCCGGCACTGCCTCGACCGTGTCGTTGCAGGGCACGCCTGCGCTGAGTTATTCCGTGGCCTTGCCGAGCAGCGTGACGCTCACTGGCGGAAATGGCGCCACGATGGCCTTGTCCGACCTGACGACCAACCTGCAAGGCAACGCCGGCGCGATTGCATCGGATGGCAGTGGCAACTTTGCCATCGGCGGAACGCTGGCCGTGGCGGCCGCCCAGGCCGTTGACAGCTATTCGGGAAGCTTCCAGGTCACTCTGAACTGGAACTGATCGGCGTGAAGGGGAGGAAGCCGGGCGACGATGGAGACGTCGGGCCTGCGGGGTGGCTGGTCCGCGTCGAACACCTGCGTACCTCCCCTTCCAGCCTTCTGGAAACGATCCGGCTCACCGAGCCGGTGACGTCAGAACGAGCGACGACAGGTGGGGTGCGCCACGGCGCTGCGGCTGCGGGCCCCCACAACCGCTCCTCGCAAGGCTGCGGGCTCATGTGGTCGCCCATCATGTCTGGCCGACTGCGCAATGGGCCCTGCCACTGCCCGAGTGGTCATCAGACCCCTCTTGCAACCCTGGGCATCGATGTCAGGTCCGTGTGACCGAAGCGCACCGAACCGATCCGACACATGCTGTCTGTCACTACGACAGCCTCCACCCTTCACTAATCAAAACAACCTGATACGTCGTGGATTTCATTCGTCTCGAAGCTTACCGATCGAAGAAACATTGACTTATACTTAACTCTTAAGTAAGATCCGCGCCTGTCGGTACTGCGAGTCAAGGCCTGGCTGTCCGCACATGATGAGAATCCTGCTGCCCCTACTGATCGGTTTCTTGCTGGCCAGCGCCAGCCAAGCCCAGTTGCTCCTGAGTCCCACTCGGGTGGTCTTCGAAGGGCCATCGAGATCCACGCAGATCGACGTCGTCAACACCACGAGCCAAGCAGCCACCTACCGGTTGACTTTGGTGAACCGGCGCATGAACCAGTTCGGAGAGTTCGTCGCGGTAGACACGCCTTTGTCTGACGAGCGTTTTGTCGACTCGATGGTCAGGTTCTCACCTCGCCAGCTGTCCGTGGAGCCCGGGGGCAGTCGCGTGATCCGCATGTCGCTCCGCAAGCCACAGGGGTTGGCTCCTGGTGAGTACCGGTCGCACCTGCTGATCGAACGAGTGATGGACGCTAGCCTGGCATCGAGCATCGAGACGGCGGTCGGGAACGCTCCTTCGGACGGTCTGGAGATCCGCCTGACACCGCTGATCGGCGCCCTCATCCCGGTCATCGTCAGGGAGGGCGCAACGCAGGTTTCGGTCTCGATCGGGAACATGCGGTTCGAAGCGGCCTCTGGCGAAAACCCAGCCCTGATGTCGGTGACGCTCCAACGTCAAGGCAACCGCTCCGTGTACGGTGATCTGGTGGTCACCTACGTGGCCGCTGGCGACGCCCCGCCGCTTCAGATCGCTCGCATCAACGGTCTGGCGGTGTACGTGCCGAATGCGGAACGCGTCATCAGGGTCGCACTGGCGCCGCCGGAAGGGGTCGATCTGCGCACCGGTCGCCTTCGCGCCGTCTTCCAGTTGCGCCCCGAAGAGGGCAGCACCGTCCTCGCGGACGGAAGCCTGGAACTGCGTTGACCTGTCGATCGTGGCGTCGCTAGGGAATCGAGGACGACGCAAGATCACACCGAAGAGGTTGACCCGCCCATGCCCGAGGAGATGGGCTGCGGTGACGCTGGCACTGAGTTCGGCGTGCATCGGCTCGCAAGCCGCTGAAGCTCCACAGCCCAGGACAACGGACACGGTCCAGGCGGCTATCGAGGACCCGGCCAACCTCTTGTTGCTGGATGTCATCGTCGAGCGAATTTCAGTGGCCGGCGCCATGAGTGCCTACCAGATCGGGGACGCGGTGTTCGTCCCCATGGCAGAACTGGCGCGGGTGCTGACGCTGCTGGTGCAAGTGGACACCACCGCCCGGCGTGGCAAGGGCTTCCTTCTCAACGCAGAGAACACTTTCGACCTGGATGTCGACAGGCGACGCGTGTTCCTCGCCGGAAAGGAATCGACCTTTGATGCAAGCCGGGTGACAGTCCAGCCGGATGACATCTACGTGGACACCCGACTGCTCGAACAGTGGTGGCCTGTAAGCTTGAAACCCGACCTGTCCAAACTCCAGTTGCTGGTCAAGCCCCGGGAGCCGCTACCACTGCAACTGCGTTTGGCACGGGAGCGGGCCGCACGCAGCATGAACATCAGTTCGAGCCCAGGCGGCGCTTCGTCGAGAAGCTTCCCTCAGTTCACCATCCCCCACGAGACCTTCAGCCTTCCGGCGATCGATCAGACTCTGTCCGTCTATGCGGGGGGTTCGAAGACCGGTCTGACCAACTGGGCCGCATCCAGCTCAACCTTCCTGAACGGTGACCTCTTCGGCTTGGAGGCCTCCGGCTTTGCCTACGTCGGCTCAACCAACGCGACCGAAGTTGACCAGAAGTTCCGGCTCACCCTAGGCCGTAATGACCTCTCTGGTCGGCTGTTGGGGCGGTTGGCCGCCACGACGGCACAGGTGGGCAATGTGCTGCTTCCCGGCGTCGGGCATATCTCGCGATCGAGTGCCACGGGCAATGGCGTGCTGCTCAGCAACGTACCGCTTTCGCGACCGCAAACCTACGGGGTTACCAGTTTCAAGGGCGCGCTTCAGCCGGGCTGGGACGTCGAGTTGTACTTCAACGATGCACTGGTCGGATATCAGCAGTCCCGTGCCGATGGGACCTACAGCTTCGAGGACCAGATGCTGGTGTTCGGCGAAAACCGCTACCGACTGGTCTTCCACGGCCCGCAAGGCCAACTTCAGGTCGAATCGAAGACCTTCCAGCTTGACGCCTCGACCGTCCGACCGGGCGAATTCCTCTATACCTTCGGCACCCAGAAGGACGATCAGGGTTTTGACCGGAGCCAATTGCAACTCGAGTACGGTCTGACAAAGGAAATGGCCGCACACGGCGGATTGCACGTCAGCGGCGCGACCGTTCGACGTCCGCAGCGCGAGTACCTGAGCGCTGGCCTGCGCACGTTCGTCAACGGCTGGGGCATCGACACTGACGGCGTCTGGTGTTTGCCGTGCGGCGGCGGTCTTGCCTCCATGGGACTCCATCGACGACTGACCTACGGTTCGCTCCGCCTGACGCAGGTCTTCCTGCGCGACTTCGCCAGCGACCTCTACCCTCAGGTTGACAGGGTGATCGACGCATCGACTCAGGGTCGAGTGGACCTGAGCCTGCCACTGGCACCGAAACGGCGCCTGCCACTGACCTTGCAGTTTCGAGCGACGCACCTGCGAAACGGAACGATGGATCACGAAACGACGGCCCGGGTGACCCAGTCACTCTTGGGAGCCACCTTGACCCAGGAGGTGACGCATGAGCATCAAGACGGTACGCGTGCGCTCACGGGCAATCTGCAGGTCAGCCGCACGGTAGCCGGCGCTTCAGCGCGAGCACAACTGAGCCACACGCTGCACCCTTCGGTTCGCGCCCAGGTCGGCAGCATGGTGGCGGACATGTCGTTACCGGGGGGCGTGCGCATGAACACCGCACTGACCCACGTGTTCAATAACCGCGACACCACCCTGTCGGTCAGTCTGAACCGCAGCTTTGGCCAGTTTTCCCTTCGAGCGGGCTTCACCCGGACGACCTCGGGGTCGATCAGCGGATCGATGCAGGTCTTCACATCGGCGGCGCGCGATGCGCGAGCCAAGCGATGGCACTTCGGCGCTGTCCCCCTGGGCAGCAGCGGATCTGCGTCGGTCAGGACATTCCTGGACAAGAACCTGAACAGCCGGTTCGATGCCGATGACCAGGCGATCGAGGGAGCAACCTTCAGGGTCAATGGCAGCACCTCGCCGGTGAAGTCCGACGCATCGGGCTACGCCTTCCTCGCAAGACTTCCCTCGCATCGGCAAGTGTCCGTCGAGGTCAACCCCGGTTCACTGGAGGATTCGCAGTGGTCGCCAGTGGTGCCGGGGGTAACCTTGCTGCCACGTCCGGGCAGGATGGCAAACCTCGACTTTGCCGTCATCGTCACAGCTGATGTCGACGGGTTCGTCTACCTCGATCGCAATGGACAACAACGAGGTGTGAGCGACGTCGTACTGGAGCTCTACGGCGCACAGGGCGAGATGGTGTCGAGTGTGCGCAGCATAGGAGACGGCTACTACATCTTCACCGGTGTACGCCCAGGTCGCTACACCATCGGCGTCGCACCAGACCTCCTCCAGCGGCTCGGGCTGGAACCTGTCGAGCCCCAGGCGATCGAAATTCTGGCAGATGGCAGTTTCGTCGAAGCGGTCGACTTTGTCCTGCGCCCAATGGAGGACGACGATCCCGAAGCGACGCCCGCATCCAAACCACCCTGAGGCCGTGCGGCGGGCCACGCCCGTTCTTCACACGTTCCGCCAGAACCCTGCCGGAAACACGGGCGCTCCATCCTGTCGGGCAGGTGACTTCTAGCCTGGCTCAAGGCCAGATCACCGCGAGTTGGAAGTTGCCGGTGTAGCGGCCAGGCGGTGGGATCGAGGAGAACTGCAAGGTCGCCCCGATGGACACCGTCGACGTCGCGGACGGACCCGTCATCGCAGGAAGGGGGGCCGAAGTCAGTCGGGAGACCATCAGCATCACCGGGCCTGCGTCCGATGCGAGTGCAAAGCTGTCGGGCAGAGACAGCGAGAAAGCCATGTGTGGCGCACGACTGGCAACGACCACCTGAGCCGGCTGGCTGGAGTCGGCGCCAACGAAATAGGCCTGACCCTCGGCCAGTCGGCTTCCCTCTGAGAATATGGTCACTGCGCCGGGACCGAGCACCGCGATGGTGCCGAATTGCAATGGAGACAGCACGGCCAGTCCGTCAGCAGCCTGGGCATGACAGGTCCGTGGCCCGGACAGAGCCAACATCGATCCGAGCACGATGACCCACCAAGCGCTGGCGATCGTCGATGTGACGCGGTCAAGCAGGCTCATTCGTAAGACACGGCCAACGAGACGCGCCCCCCTGGCGGCAGGTCCCGACGATCGAAGACGATCGCACGCCCCGAGTGGGGTTCGCTGATGCGCAGCAGAGTCCCCACCGTCTTCGAAAAGACAGGCTGGGCATCGTCACCGACCAAGCGCCTTCTCGCTGCAAGACGAGATTCATCGGCTGCGGTCATCACCAGACCGGACAAAACCATCGTGGTGGGCATCGTGCGGAGCCAGGAAGCGCCGTCCGATCTGTCGCGAACACCAGCTGGATCAGAAGGTGGTGCATCAACCCAGGACGCCGTCACTGCGCCGATCACTCCTGCACTCGCTACAACGGAGGCCGCGACCGGAATCGAATAGGTCGCCTGAAAAGCTCCTGGGTTCGCTCGGGACACGTCACACCCCAGGGCTGAGAGCAAGATCAACAGCGCAACGCGCTTCTTTCGAAAAAATAAGGGTAAACCCTTATCAAGTTTCGGCGTCTCCATGCCGAAAAAGTGTAATCCGGAAAAGCACCCATGGAAAGACGTTTTTCGATCGAACGACCCGCCGCCGTTGACTCGGCACGCCGGTCCGGGCCATCAGGTGCCACCCCCGGGAGACTGCGGTCGCTCGGTTCGACGCACGGCCCTCGGGTGGGAAGACGGTCGAGATCTGCCGGCACGACGTTCAGCCAGGAGATGGAGGGATCCGGCCGGGCAAAGGCATTGTCAGTTGTACGACAGCGTCACGGTGAAGGTCCCAGAGTAGGTCGCAATTGCCTGGCTGCCGCTGACCGCCAACGTTCCGCCGATGCCGAAGGACCCGATGCCCGCCGTCGACAACGAACCCTGCAGTCCGGTCAGCGTGGTCGTGAAGGTATTGAGTGTCATCGTCGCGGTCCCTCCGCTCGCCGTGAGCAGCACCGAGCTGGGCAGGCTGACGCTGTAGGCAGTGGACGGCGTTCCGGACAGGTTGATCGTCGATGCGCTGCCTGGCGCGGAAGTGATCAGCGTGACCCCGCCCGTCGCGCTTCGGGTACCGGATGCGCTCATGACGACAGTGCCGGGCGAGGCTCCCGGAGCAAAGGTGCCGAAGTCCAGGGGTGTGGTCGAACTGATGGACAGGGTCCTCACGAGGACGGCTGCGGAGTTGACCGTACCGCTGGCACTGAACTGGGCGAAGGCATTGGGCAGAACCAGCAGGCTGGAGCCTCCCAGAAGCCCGACAAACCGACACGCATACCCGACAGGTCGGCGCCACGTTCCTGTGCTGTTCATACGAATCCTTTCCTTGAGCAGCTGGTTCCTTGTTCCTCTGATCAACAGCGACTTGTTGAAAAGAGCCGTGAACACGGACATCTTCGACTTAGAAAGTCTATGGCATGTGACGCAACAACAACATCACGTAACCCATTGATTCGCAGCAGAACACCCTCCGGCGTTGCAAATCCACAACATCGGGGCGGCGGGCCGGTCGTCGGAAAAGACCCTGGAAGTACCCACTGAAGAACGGAAGACCCTCAGCCGCAAACTGTCCAGGGTCATGGGTATGGCGAAGACGACGGCACCGCCTGCACGGGCGGACCTACCAGCCAGACGAATGCGAGGGCGCTTCCCCTCGAGCAAGCTCACCGGCCTTGTAAGGCGCTATCGCGCCGGCGACGGCCGCGCCCGACGTGGGGGTGCCCCTGCACACGGGAAGGGGACGCACTCAAGGAAACGCCCGGTCATCCGACACTTTACTGACCGTCACCGGGACAGCCTCGGTTGTGGACAGCCCAGCCCGGGGGGGCTCACAAACCGTCCTCAGAGACGGCCGCGTCGGCGCGATCGTCGCCGAACTCGGTGCGGAAGCTTCCCGCCTCCAAGCCCTGCTGCTGCAGCCAGCGCACCATCACCGCCTCGTAGCCGTGGGTGACGATCACGCGCGACGCGCACGTGGCGGCGATGGCGCGCTGCAGGCCGGGCCAGTCGGCGTGGTCGCTGAGCACGAAGCCCCGGTCCAGGCCCTGGCGGCGGCGCATGCCGCGCAACTGCATCCAGCCGCTGGCGAAGGCGTCGCTGCAGTCGCCCAGGCGCCGGGCCCAGGCGCTGCCGCGCACCGCGGGTGGGGCAACGACCAGGGCGCGTGACAGCAAGGCCTTGTCTGCCACCTCCTCCAGCCGCAGCGTCTGCGGCAGCGCCACACCTTCGGCACGGTAGGCGCGGTTCAGCGGCTCCACCGCGCCGTGCACGACGATGGGGCCGATCGACGGGTCCACGCCAGCGAGCAGCCGCTGCGCCTTTCCGAAGCTATAGGCCAGCAGCAGGCTGGCGCGACCGGCGGCTGCGTTGCCCGCCCACCAGCGGTCGATCTCGGCGAACACGTCCCGCGGCGCGCGCCAGCGGTAGACCGGCAAGCCGAAGGTGCTCTCGGTGATGAAGGTGTGGCAGCGCACCGGCTCGAAAGGCTCGAAGGGATCGGGCGCCGCCGTCACGGTGCCGACCATCGGCGTGGCCTCGACGCCGGTGCAGAAGTAGTCGCCCGAGGCGACCCAGACCTCGCCGTCGACCTCAATGCGCACCTGCGCCGAGCCCAGCACATGGCCGGCCGGGTGCAGGCTGACCCAGGCCCGGCCGATGCGCAGGCGCTGCCCGTAGCCCAGCGTCTGCAGCGTGATGTCCCCCAGCCGCGCGCGCAGCACGCCCGCCCCGCGCGCACTGCACAGGTAGGCCGCATGGCCGCGCCGGGCGTGGTCGGCGTGGGCGTGGGTGATGACCGCACGGTCCACCGGGCGCCAGGGATCGATGTGGAAGTCCCCGGCCGGGCAGTACAGGCCCTCGGGGCGCTGCACCACGAGATCGTGCTCGGCGGCGCTCACAAGCCCTGCCCCCGCCTGCCACCATCGTCTTCGCTATCCTCGCGGTCCATGGATTCCCTGACCCAACTGACCCTGGGCGCCGCCGTCGGTGTCGCCGTGATGGGACGACGCACTGCGGTGTGGAAGGCTGCCCTCTGGGGCGGCGTGTGCGGCACGCTGCCCGACCTGGACGCGCTGATCGACCACGGCAACCCGGTGCTGA
Source organism: uncultured Rubrivivax sp. (assembly GCA_964522465.1). Classification (GTDB taxonomy): domain Bacteria; phylum Pseudomonadota; class Gammaproteobacteria; order Burkholderiales; family Burkholderiaceae_C; genus Rubrivivax. The sequence goes on from CAZFVH010000074.1 coordinate 13,839, forward strand.
ACATGGTGCTGCACCGCGCCGAGACCCACGCGCTGTTCTGGCAGACGCTGGCCGCGCCCGTGGTGGCGGCCGGCATCGCGGCGACGGACCGCCGGGGAGCGGACGTAGCGCCGGCCGGGCTGGGGGTGATCGGCGCGCGGGGCAGCCGTTGGCGGGACCGTTTCCCGCGCTGGTGGCTGGCGGTGTGGCTGGTGTTCGTCACGCACGCGTTGCTGGATGCCATGACCGTCTACGGGACGCAACTGGCCCTGCCCTTCTCGAACCGGCCCTACGGGCTGGGCAGCGTCTTCATCATCGATCCACTGTACACGCTGCCCCTGCTGGGCGGCCTGCTGGCGACGATGGTGGTGCGCGGCGACGGGCGACGACGCTGGAACGGCGCCACGCTGGCACTGTCGACGCTCTACCTCGGCTGGAGCGTGCTGGCCCAGCAGCACGTCGAAGGCGTGGTGCGCACGCAACTCGCCGCCGACCGTCAGGCCGCACCGGTGGAGCGGGTGCTCGTCACGCCCACCGCCTTCAACACCGTGCTGTGGCGCGTGGTGCTGATGCGGCCCGACGGCTACGACGAGGGCTTCTACTCGCTGCTGGACGGTGAACGCCCGATCCGCTACGCCACCTTCCCCCGCGACCGCGCGCTGTACGAAGCACTGCGCGAGGTCGACGCCGTGGCGCGCATCGCCGCCTTCAGCCAGGGCTTCTTCCGCGTCGACGAGCGCGATGGAGTCGTGCGCATCACCGACCTGCGCATGGGCCAGGAGCCGTCCTACGTCTTCTCCTTCGCGGTGGCGCGACGCGCCAGCCCGCCCGAGCCCATCGCCCCGGCGCAGGTCGGCGGGCGCGACGACATCGACATCGGGGCGGCCCTGCGCTGGCTGTGGCAGCGGATGTGGGGCGCCGATGTCGATCCGCCGCGGTGAAGCCGATACGGTGCCGGCGCGCCGCGCCCCTCGACAACCGCCTCGGCAGGGTGCATCCGGGCCGGTCCTGTCCGGCGCCCGGGTGCGGGCGCGTGGAAAATCAAGCGCATGTCTGATGCAAGCCCCCTGAAGCCCCTGGCCGGCGTGCGCGTGCTGGAGTTCTGCCAAGTCGCCGCGGGCCCCTTCTGCGGTCTGCTGCTGGCGGACTTCGGTGCCGACGTCGTCAAGGTCGAGCCGCCGGAGGGGGACGCGCTGCGTGCCTGGCCGCCGCTGAGCCAAGGCTACAGCGAGAACTTCGCCAGCCTGAACCGCGGCAAGCGGTCCATCGCGCTCGACCTGAAGCAGCCGGCCGATCACGCGCTGGCGCTGCGCCTGGCCGACGAGGCCGACGTCATCGTCGAGAACAACCGCCCCGGCGTGATGCAGCGCCTGGGCCTGGGCCCCGCGGCGCTGGCCGCGCGCCGGCCCCAGGCGGTGTATTGCTCGATCTCGGCCTACGGTCAGGATGGCCCGCGTGGCGGCGAAGGCGGCTTCGACCTGACCATCCAGGCGGCCGCCGGGGTCATGAGCGTGACCGGCGAGCCCGGCGGCGCGCCGGTCAAGGCCGGTGTGCCGATCGCCGACTTCGCCAGCGGCCTGTACGCGGCCTATGCAATCGCGGCACTGCTGGCGCGGGTGCGCGCCGGGGGGCCGGGCGGCCACATCGACGTGCCGATGTTCGGCACGACGCTGGCCATCGCCGCGCTGCAGACCAGCGAGTTCTTCGGCACCGGGCGCAATCCGGCGCCGCTGGGCTCGGCGCATCCGCGCAACGCGCCCTACCAGGCCTATGCGGCGCGCGACGGCCACTTCGCCATCGCGGCGGGCAACAACCGCCTGTGGGCCGCCGTGTGCGAGACCGTGGGCGTGCCCGAGCTGCTGGACGACGAGCGCTTCCTCACGCCGACGTTGCGCGCGCGTCACCAGCGCGAGTTGAAGGCGCTGCTGGACACGCACTTCGCCCGGCGGGACGTGGCCGACTGGTTGTCCGCCTTCGCCGCGGCTGGCGTGCCGCACGCCCCGATCAACGGCTACCGCGAGGCGCTGGCCGACCCGCAGGCAACACATCTGCAACTGGTGCAGCCGCAGGTGCTGCCCGGTGGTCACGCCACACGGACCGTGGGTTGCCCGCTGCGCCTGGACGGCCTGCCCGTGCCCGTGGACACCCGCCCGCCGGCGTTGGACGAGCACGGGCCGGCGCTGCGCAACGCTGCTGGATGGACACCACGGTGAACGCCGGGAAGCCGCCCACCGCACGGCTACCCGAAGGCCAGGCGTGCCCACCTTCGGCGAGGTCGTCGAACCCTCCCCGGAGGACATGCGCGCACACGCCACCGCACCGCTGCCCTTGAGCGGCCCACAGCCTCGTCAGTGAAAGTCGTCCCGATGTCACAGGAAGGCAAAGCCATGACCCGATTCCAAGCGTTCGTCGAGGCCATGACGTCCCTGGTGGACCGCCACGGCGACGAGCCCACCCTGCTGCGCGAAGGCCGCGCGCTGCTGGCCGACCTGGTCCAGCATGACGACTGGCTGCCGGCACGCGCGGCCGTCGCCCGCGAGGACCGCTACGCGCAGCACCTGCTGCACCGCGATCGGCAAGCGCGCTTTTCGGTCGTCAGTTTCGTCTGGGGCCCGGGGCACCGTACGCCGGTGCATGACCACACCGTGTGGGGTCTGGTCGGGGTGATGCGCGGGGCCGAGCGCTGCGAGGAATGCGCAGTCGATGGCGGCATCCCGCACCTGTCGAGTGCCGCCCACGTGATGCAGCCCGGCGACGTCGACGCGGTCTCGCCGACAGTGGGCGACTGGCACCGCGTCAGCAGCGCCCGCGACGACGGCCTGTCGATCAGCATCCACGTCTACGGCGCCGACATCGGGCAGGTGCGGCGCCACCGCCTGGACGAACACGGTCGCATCGTCGAGTTCGTCTCGGGCTACGACAGCGTGCCGGCGTGCTGAGCCGCACGCACGCCGACAGCGTCACCACGCTGACGCTGGGCCGCGCCGAACGTGGCAATGCGCTGGGCCCCGACCTCGTCGAGGCCCTGATCGACGCGGTCGACGCCGCCTGCGCCGACCGCGCCACCCACACCCTGGTGCTGCGCGGTGAAGGCCGCCACTTCTGCACCGGGCTGGACCTGTCGGACCTGGACGACCGCTGCGATGGCGATCTGCTGCAGCGCCTGGTGCGCATCGAGACCCTGCTGGCCACCCTGTGGCATGCGCCCCTGCGCACGGTGGCGGTGGCGCAGGGCCGGACCTGGGGGGCCGGCGCCGACCTGTTCGCGGCCTGCGAAGTGCGTCTGGCGCGCGCCGACGCCAGCTTCCGCTTCCCCGGCGCGCAGTTTGGCATCGTGCTGGGCACCCGCCGCCTGGCCGAGCGCGTGGGCGCCGACGCCGCCCGGGCCATCACCATCGACGGCGGGCAGTGGGACGCGGCGGCTGCGCAGGCCGCCGGGCTGGTGCAGCAGGTGGTGGCCGACGAGGACATCGCCGCGCAGGCGCTGGCCGATCTCACGCTCCCGAAGACCGATCCCGCCACCGCCGCCGCGCTGCGCGCGGCCAGCCGGGCCGATCACCGCGACGCCGACCTCGCCGCCCTGGTGCGTTCCGCGGCGGTGCCAGGACTGGTGCAGCGCATCCGCGCATACCGGGCGCGGTTGAAGGGTTGAAGGGCGCAGCGCCGCACCGCTGCGAGTGCGAGCGGCCCGCGCGGTCAGAGATCGCGCAAGGCTGCCTCGACACGGCGTGCGAACAGGACCGGATCGCCCAGCGCCTGGGCGTTCAACAGCGCGAGCTTGACGAGGAAGCGCTCGCTGTGTTCGGACCCGGCCTCGTCGATGGCGTGGGCGAGACGGTCGTAGACCGCTTCGAGCCCACTGATGTCGAGCGCACGGGACGGGGGGATTGCAGGCGCCCTTTCGGACATGGTGCCGGGCGTCGGGTCGGGCATGGTCATGAAAGGGTGTTCGCCAGGACGGTGGTGAGGGTGTGCCGGATGGGCGTCAGCCCGGCAGCGCGGTCTCGAGCGCCGCGCCAAGCCGCTCGGCGTCCAGCATCCGCCAGCGCGCGCACACGTGCTGGTCGGGACGCAGCAGGTAGGCCGCCCCGTCGGCAGGCACGGCGTAGCGCTCGCGCACGCGGCCGCCGACGTCCGCCAGCGTCTGATCGGCACCGGCCACCGGCTGCGCCGCGCCCACGGCCGTCACCCGCAGCGGCAGACCGCGGGCGCGCGCCTGTTCGATGCGGGTGCGCAGCGGCGCGGGCAGCGCCGGGGCCGACGTGAACACCAGCAGGTCGAAGCCTCCGCCGAGATGGTCGAGCAGGAAGTCGTCGGGGCCGAGCCGCACGTTGCGCGGGGGCTCGCCGTGTCCGGGGCCGCCGGCGAACGAGGCGTCGTCGTCGTCCCGGGCGTTCAGCATCGAGCCGGTGTAGGCATGCGGACGCGAGGTGCGCCAGTGGTACAGCGGTCGGACGAATTCGTGCGTGAGCGACAGCGACAGCACCGCGTCGCGCAGCAGCGAAAAGCCGCGCGTGGGTGGCGTCATGAAGCGCGTGCTCTTGCCAGCCTCCTCGATGATCTCGCGCGCGGCCGCGACGCGCTCGGCGCTGTGGTTGGCCAGCAGCCGCTCGCCTGCGAGGCCACGCACGACGAAGGCCAGATGCCAGCCCAGCGACTGCGCGTCCTGGAACGCGGTGTTGGCGCCGCGCACACCGAAGATCGGCAGCAGGTGCGCCGCGTCACCGGTGAACAGCACGCGGCCGCAGCGGTAGTCGGGCAGCGTCAGCGTGCGCGCCGAGTAGACCGAGGCCCAGTCGAGCTCCCATGGCAGCCCGGGGTGCCCGACCATGGCCAGCGTGGCGTCGATGCGCGGCTTCATCGCGGCCGGCTCCAGCGCCTGCTGCGCCGTCTCTCCCGCCGGCAACTGATAGTCCACGCGCCAGATGCCGTGCGGCTCGCGGTGCACCAGCACGGTGTTGCCCGGGTTCCATGGCGGGTCGAAGTAAGCCAGTCGCTCGGTGGGCAGCGGCAGGTCGCAACGGATGTCGGCGATGACGAAGCGGCCCTCGTAGGAGGCCCCCTCGAGCTTCAGTCCGAGCATCGCGCGCAGCGGCGAGCGGCCGCCGTCGGCGGCGACCACCCAGTCGCTGTCCAGCGCGTAGTCGCCGCCCGGCGTGTCCACCTGCAGCACCGCGTGATCCGAGCGCTGCGTCAGGCCCGTGACCTGGTTGCCCCAGCGCAGTTCGATCAGCGGTTGTGCCCGGCAGGCCTCGACCAGGAACTGCTCGAGATACTGCTGCTGCAGGTTGAGCATCGGATGGAAACGGTCATCGTCGTCATGCGGCGCCTCCATGCGGAACACGCGCTGGCCGCGGTAGTAGGAGTTGCCGAAGCGCCAGGGCAGCCCGGCCGCCGTCATGCGGTCCGCCACGCCCACCTGCTGCAGGATCTCGAGCGAGCGGCGCGTGAAGACGATGGCGCGGCTGCCTTCCGACACCTGAAGCTCGCTGGCCAGCACGACCGAGGGCACGCCGTGCCGCGCCAGCTCGAGCGCCGTCACCAGACCCGCCGGCCCGGCACCGACGACCGTGACCCGTGCACGCGCCGGGGCGGCCTTGGGGTCTGGCAGCCATGGGGCATGAACCTGATAACGGAAGTACAGCGAGGGGCGCGGCGTGGCGAGAGGCTGATGCATGGCCGGATTCTCAGGGCGCGCAGCGGCGGGGCGATCGTCAGCCGGCAGTCGTCAACGGATCCAGGTTGAACGTCCCGGCGCACGCGCCCGTGACCGGGCAGCGCAGGCTACTGCGCGAGGAAGCCGCCATCCACCGCCAGCACGTGGCCGGTCACCATGGAGGCGGCCGGGCTGGAAAGGTAGAGGATGGCGCTGGCCACCTCCTCGGGCTCGGCCAGGCGGCGCATCGGCATCAGCGCCTCGATGCGTTCGATCGTCTGCGCGCCGAGCGCGCCGATGAAGGCGGTGCGCGTCCAGGTCGGCGCCACCGCGTTGACGCGGATGCCGCGCGGCGCCCACTCCACCGCCAGCGAGCGCGTCAGGTTGACGAGCGCGCCCTTGGTCGCGTGGTAGGCCGGGTTCGGGTAGGGGCCGCCACCAGACAGACCCATCACCGAGGTGGTGGCGACGATCGCGCCGCCCTCGGGCGGCATCAGCGCCGCGGCAGCGCGCGCACACAGGAAGCTGCCAGTGAGGTTGACGGCCAGCACCTGATTCCAGTCCTGCAACGACAACTCCAGCGCCGGGCGCCGGATCGACGCCCCGGCATTGGCCACCAGGATGTCCACCCGGCCGGCCTCCCGCGCGATCGTGTCGAAGGCGAGGTCCACCGACGCCGGGTCGGCCACGTCCACGTGCAGCGCCTGCGCCCGCCCGAGCGCCGCCGCGGCGGCCTGCGCCGCGGCCAGGTCCCGGTCCAGCAGCCACACGCTCGCGCCGGCATCGTGCAGGGCCTGCGCGGCGGCCAGGCCGATGCCGTGCGCCGCGCCGGTGACCACGGCGACGCGGTCGGTGACGAGGAAGCGGGCCAGCGCGGGGGGGATGGTGGGATTCATCAATCGGCGCTCTCAATAAACAAAACCATCCCGCGTACCCACACCTGCGTTCGCGCTGAGCCCGAACGGTTTCCTGGCCAACGCCGCAGATCGGGCCATCGCTCTGCCCTGGCGAGACGCTGAGAACTCACCCCGTGATTCTGGCAGACGGGACACGGCGGGTCTGCTTCAATACCGGACGGCGCACCGGTCGCTTCCCGCGCCGCCCCTTGCACCGAAGGCCTCACACGCCACCCCTGTCACACCCAGTTCGCCCACGTCATGACCCCACCCGACCGCCATGAAGCGCTGCGCGACGGCGTGCGCGCGGCCGTCGCGCCCTTCGACAGCCGCTACTGGCAGGCCGTCGACGAGGCCCGCGCCTACCCCGAGGCTTTCGTCGAGGCGCTGACGCGCGCCGGCTGGCTGTCAGCGCTGATCCCCGAAGCCTACGGTGGCGCCGGCCTGAGCCTGACAGAGGCCTGCGTCATCATGGAGGAGATCAACCGGGCGGGCGGCAACGCCGGCGCCTGCCACGGCCAGATGTACGTCATGGGTGCGGTGGTGCGCCACGGCACCGAGGCCCAGAAGCAGGCCCTGCTGCCCCGGATTGCCGCGGGCGAGCTGCGCCTGCAGTCGATGGCCGTGACCGAACCCGGGGCCGGCTCCGACACGACCCGGCTGCAGACCACCGCGGTGCGCCGCGGCGACCGTTACGTCGTCCACGGACAGAAGGTCTGGACCTCGCGCGTGCAGCACTCGGACTGGATGCTGCTGCTGGCGCGCACCACACCGCTGGCGGAGGTGCGGCGCCGCAGCGAGGGCCTGTCGGTCTTTCTCGTCGACCTGCGCGAGGCGGTGGGCCGCAGCATCACCGTCAAGCCCATCCGCAACATGGTCAACCACGAGACCAACGAGCTCTTCATCGACGGGCTGGAGATCCCGGCGGACCTGCGCGTGGGCGAGGAAGGCCAGGGCCTGAAGGTGATCATGGACGGCCTGAACGCCGAACGCATCCTGATCGCCGCCGAATGCATCGGCGACGGGCACTGGTTCGTCGCCAAGGCGCGTGACTACGCGGTGCAGCGCGAGGTCTTCGGCCGGTCGATCGCGCACAACCAGGGCGTGCAGTTTCCGATCGCGCGCGCCCACGTCAACGTCGAGGCCGCGAGCCTGATGCGCGACGAGGCGGCGCGGCGGTTCGACGCCGGCCAGCCCTGCGGCGCGCAGGCCAACATGAGCAAGCTGCTGGCCGCCGACGCCTCATGGGAAGCGGCCAACGTCTGCCTGCAGACCCACGGCGGCTTCGGCTTCGCCGCCGAGTACGATGTGGAGCGCAAGTTCCGCGAGACGCGGCTGTACCAGGTGGCGCCGGTGTCGACCAACCTGATCCTGTCCTACATCGGCGAGCACGTGCTAGGGATGCCGAAGTCCTACTGAAAGCACCCCCACGGGCCGGGCGTTGCCCGTCCCAGCCCCCTACTCGACACGCTGGGGCGCAAGAACACTTGGGGCGTCTCGGCGTTTTCTCGTGGACGAGGCGGCGGAGGGCCTCGGAGCCGCGTCCGCCGGCTGGGACGCCCCACATCCAAACACACCCCATGAGCCACGATCTGCCCACCTTCGAGACCCTGCAACTCAGCCAGGACGATCCGCACCTGCTGGTGGTGACGCTGAACCGGCCCGAGGTGGGCAACGCGATCAGCACCCGCATGGGGCAGGAACTGCTGGATCTCTGGACGCGGCTGACGGCCGAGCCCGGCGCGCTGCGCTGCGTGGTGCTGACCGGCGCGGGCGGGCGCATCTTCTGCGGCGGCGCCGACCTGAAGGAGCGCCGCGGCATGGACCGCGCACAGTGGCAGCACCAGCACGAACTCTTCGAGCGCGCCTACTGGGCGATGGTCGACCTGCCGCTGCCCCTGGTGGGCGCGGTCAACGGCCATGCCTACGGCGGCGGCGTGGAACTGATGCTGTGCTGCGACTTCGCCTACGCCAGCGCCGCCGCCCGTTTCGCCTTCACCGAGGTGACGCTGGGCATCATGCCGGGCATGGGCGGCACGCAGACGCTGCCGCGCGCCCTGGGCGAGCGCCGGGCGAAGGAGTTGCTGCTCACTGGCCGCGCCTTCGACGCCGCACAGGCGCTGGAGTGGGGTCTGGTCAACGCGGTGCACGCGCCGGAGGAAGCGCTGTCCCGGGCGCTGGAGACGGCACGGCAGATCGCCGACAACGCGCCGCTGGCGGTGCGGCAGATCAAGAAGTCGGTGCGCTACGGCGGCCAGATGGAGTTGCGCACCGCCTTCCGCTTCGAGGTCGAGGCCTACAACCACCTCGTCGACACCGACGACCGCCGCGAGGGCGTGGCCGCCTTCAACGAACGGCGCAAGGCCGTGTTCACCGGGCGCTGACGACGCGCGTCGCGCCTGCGGGGTAGGATCCGCGCCCTTCGCGACGCCGGATCGACTCGGCCCTGCGCATCGTCACACCCCTTGCACCGCCATGACCTCGAACACCCGCCAGCCCGACCACCCGATCGACCCGATGTTCACCGCGCGCTGGTCGCCGCGCGCCCTCACCGCAGAACCCATCGCCGAAGCCGCGCTGATGAGCCTGCTGGAAGCCGCGCGATGGGCGCCGTCGTCCAACAATTCGCAACCCTGGCGCTTCATCTGGGCGCGGCGCGACACGCCCGCCTGGGGCCCGCTGTTCGACACGCTGAACCCGGTCAACCAGTCCTGGGCGCAACGCGCTTCGGCGCTGGTGCTGGTGGTCTCGCGCACCCAGTGGGTGCCGCCCGGCAAGACCGAGGCCGCCGCACTGGGCACCCACGCCTTCGACACCGGCGCTGCCTGGGCCAGCCTGGCCTTCCAGGCCCACCTCAGCGGCTGGCAGACCCACGCCATCGGCGGCTTCGACCGCGACCGTGCGCGCGCAAATCTGGGCATCCCGGCCGACTGCGCCGTGCACGCCGTCATCGCCATCGGCCGCCGCGGCGACGCGGCCGTGCTGACCGACGAGCAGCGCGCGCGCGAGCAGCCCAACGCGCGCCATCCGCTGACGACGTTGGTGGCCGAGGGGCGTTACGCCTTCGACTGAGGCGCAACCTCAGGCACGCAGGACTGCACTGCGGAGGCCACCAAGTCCTCCAGCCGGGCGGTGTCGGCGATGACGCCCCCCAGGGTGAAGAAAGGATGCAGCATCCCGGCGAAGGTCTCGTGCCGCACCGGCACGCCGGCCTGCGCGCAGCTTGGCGGCGTAGGCCGCGTTCTCGTCGACCAGGATGTACATTTGACCTGTACGCTTGAAGAGACGCATTGCCCCCGTGGAGGCGACATGACGATGGAAACCATCCCGTTCACGCAGTTCCGCAGTCATCTGGCACAGACGCTGGAGGCCGTTGATCGAGGGTCGGACACTTGTGTCATTTCTCGCCGGGGGCGCCCGGCCGGGGTGTTGATGTCCTACGAGAGCTACCTGGGACTGACCCAGGGTCAGCGCGGCTTTGCGGCCCGCCTGGCGCAATGGCGCCAGGTTGCACAGCCCGTGCTCGAGGTGACGGCGGCCGAGGAAGAACCCTTCACTGACGATCTGCGCGACCGCGAGGCGCGGGAACGCCCGGATCCCTGGGCGGCCTGAATGGCGGGGCCGTCAATGGAGCAACTGAGTTGGTTGCTCGACACCAACACCCTGTCGGAAGCCGCAAAGCCTCGGCCTGACGAGCAGGTGATGCAGCGATTGCAGCGGCATGGACACGAATGCGCGCTTCCGGCGCCCGTCTGGCACGAGTTGCGGTGGGGTTGGCTGCGCATGCCTGACGGGGCGAGAAAGGCCGCCATCGGAGAATTCGTCCACCACGTGGCGGGCGATCTGCCGATCCTTCCCTACGACGCAGCGGCCGCGCGCGTTCACGCCGAGTTGCGCTGGGAAGCCCAGCGCACCGGGCGTACGCTGCCGCACATCGACGCCGAGATCGCCGCGATCGCCATAGCCCGGGGGCTCACGCTCGTCACACGCAACCTGAAGGACTTCGAAGGCATCGCCGGGCTTCGCGTGTCCAACTGGTTTGGTCAGTCCGCTGGATGAGTTGACAGCGGCTTCGGCGCCATGAGAGCCCGAGCCTGACGCCGTTGGCGATGCACGGGCCTAGTCCGGCCGAACCGGGTCGTCGTCTCAGGCTCTCAAACCTTCCAAGGCACCGCCGCCCCCGCGTTGATGCCATAGCGCTCGATCGCCTGCGCGCAGGCGGCGCGCGGCAGGCGGCCCTGGGTGGCCAGCGCGTCCAGCGCAGCCAGCACCACGTGGTGGCGGCCGATCTCGAAGAAGCCACGAAGCTCGGCGCGCGTGTCGCTGCGACCGAAGCCGTCGGTGCCGAGCACGGTGAGCCGGGCCCCGAGGTGGGGGGCGATGGTCGCCGGCCAGGCGCGCACCCAGTCGCTGACGGCCACCACCGGGGCGGTGCCGGGCAGCAGGCGCTGCAGGTGGCT
>CAZFVH010000075.1:0-24563 GCA_964522465.1 uncultured Rubrivivax sp.
CCGGGCCGGCGGTGATCGCCGAGAAGAACGCCACCCCCGTGGTCGAGCCGGGCTGGCAGGCCCGGGTGCGTGAGGGCGGGGCGCTCGAGCTCGCCCGCGTGAGCCCGCGCGCCGCCCGCCAGGCCATCGGGACCGAGGCCGACCCGGTGATGCTGGAGGTCTTCAACAACCTGTTCATGAACATCGCCGAGCAGATGGGGCTGCGGCTGCAGAACACCGCCCACTCGGTCAACATCAAGGAGCGGCTGGACTTCTCCTGCGCCCTGTTCGACGCTCAGGGACAGCTCATCGCCAACGCCCCGCACATGCCGGTGCACCTGGGCTCGATGAGCGAGTCCATCCGCACCGTGATCGAGCGCAACCCGGACATCCGGCCTGGCGATGTCTACGTGCTGAATGATCCTTACCACGGCGGCACGCATCTGCCTGACGTCACCGTGGTGACGCCGGTGTTCCTGGGCGAGGGCGAAGGTAGGGCGCGGGGCGTGTTCTTCGACACGGGTGAGGACAGGCTGGCCGAAGTCCTTATGGACTCCGTTCGGGCTGAGCCTGTCGAAGCCCTCGCGAGCCCTTCGGCAACTTCAGGCCGAATGGCAAGGCCCCTCTTCTACGTCGCCAGCCGCGGCCACCACGCCGACATCGGCGGTTCCACGCCGGGCTCTATGCCGCCGTTCAGCGCCACGATCGGCGAGGAAGGCGTGCTGCTCGACAACGTCCTGCTCGTGCGCGACGGCCGCTTGCGCGAAGCCGAACTGCGCGAGCAGCTGGGCGCAGGCCCCTGGCCGGCGCGCAACCCCGAGCAGACGATCGCCGACCTGCGCGCCCAGATCGCTGCCAACGAGAAGGGTGTGCAGGAGCTGCGGGCGATGGTGGGCCAGTTCGGGCTGGAGACCGTGGCGGCCTACATGCGCCACGTGCAGGACAACGCCGAGGAGTCGGTCCGGCGCGTGATCACCGCGCTGGCCCGGCGTCCCGCTACGGCCGATGGCGATGCGAGGGACGCGGGGAACGCGGGTGAAGACAGTAGAGGAGGCGAGGGAGGCAAAGGAGGCGAAGCAGGCGACGGCCGTTTCGACCTCGAGCTCGACAACGGTGCCCACATTCGCGTGCGCGTCACGGTGGATGCCGCCGCACGCGCGGCAACCCTCGACTTCACAGGCACGAGCGCGCAACTGCCCAACAACTTCAACGCGCCCAAGGCCGTTACGATGGCCGCGGTGCTCTACGTCTTCCGTACGCTGGTGGACGATGACATCCCGCTGAACGCCGGCTGCCTGAAGCCGCTGCAGGTGATCGTGCCCGAGGGCTGCATGCTCAACCCGCGCCCGCCGGGCGCGGTGGTGGCGGGCAACGTCGAGACCTCGATGTGCGTGACGAACGCGATCTTCGGCGCGCTGGGGCTGATGGCGGCCAGCCAGTGCACGATGAACAACTTCACCTTCGGCAACGCGCGCCACCAGTACTACGAGACCATCTCCGGCGGCACCGGTGCGGGCATCTGGACCGGCCCCGACGGACAGGTGACGGGCGGCTACGACGGCACTTCGGTGGTGCAGGCGCACATGACCAACTCGCGCCTGACCGACCCCGAGGTGCTGGAGTTCCGCTTCCCGGTGCGGCTGGACAGCTACGAGATCCGCGCCGGCTCGGGCGGGGCCGGGCGCTGGCGCGGCGGCGACGGCGGCGTGCGCCGCGTGCGCTTCCTGGAGCCGATGACGGCCTCCATCCTCTCCAACGGCCGCCGCGTGCCCGCCTTCGGCCTGGCCGGCGGTGCCCCGGGGGCCCTGGGCATCAACCGCGTCGAGCGCGCCGACGGCCGCGTCGAGGCGCTGGGCCACATCGGCAGCGCCGAGATGGACACCGGCGACGTGTTCGTGATCGAGACGCCGGGCGGGGGAGGGTATGGGTCGGATGGGGGGCGGGGCGAGGGCGCTTGACCCTATGCGACTGACGCCCGCTGCCTTGCCGATCGTTTCTTGCTTCTGCCCGCCGGCGGCGTCCATTGGCGGGCCGCGTGTGTGGGCCAGCGCCATGGCGCTTGTTTTCGCGGCCGGACTGCTGGCCGCTCTTCGCGATGCCGTTCCCACCCTCGTGGCGATCAATCTGTCGCTGTTTCTCACCGGTTTATCGTTGTCCGTCCTGCTCTTCGCCATCAGCGTCGTCCTGAGGTCGAGCGATCGCCTGCGCGAGATCCTGGAGGATCTGGTCCGTCATGACTCGCTCATTCAGGCGCTGACGCGGCGACATTTCACCGCGGTCTGCGAGTCGGAACTGGAACGCTCCCGTCGCAACGGCCGGCAAACGGCCCTCCTGATGATGGACCTGGATCATTTCAAGGCGATCATCGACACCCACGGGCATCGGACCGGCGATGCGGTGCTGGTGTAGCTCGTCAACCGGGCGCGCAGCGTCCTGCGTCGAACAGTTGCTGGCGCGGGCTGACAAGGCGCAGTATCGAGTCAAGGGCGGCGGCCGTGACCGGGCGGAGTTCATGCCAGACGATGCCACGGGCTGAGCGTTGACGCTCCACGCGGGATCCCCGAGTCGCCTGGCGAGCCTGGCCTGCCGGGCTGCTTCGGGGTGAGTCAGTCGCAGAAAGCAGGCGGTGACGTCACCCGACCCTTCCGAACCACCAAAGCGACAGGCCCGCGCCCAGCACGATCAGTGAGGCTGCCATCAGGCTCAGCAGTGCGGTCAATTCGGTTTCCCGTGCGCGGGACTGGACGGCCGAACCCAGGTCGCGATAGATGCCGCGCAGCACCTCGGCGGTGGCCGCCTGGTGATAGTCGGCGGCGGTCATCCGTGCCACCTCACGCAAGGTTGCTTCGTCCAGTTGGAGGTAGTAGGACATGCCTTCCCCCTCCGCCAGGTGTCCGTCAGGCGTCCCAAGGCCGATGGTGTGGACCCGCACGCCACGCTGGGCTGCCATCTGCGCAGCCTCCACCGTGTCGACGCCTGTCGTGCGGCGTCCGTCGGTCAGCAGGATGACCACCGCCGCCTTGTGCGAACCTGGTGCAACGGGCTGGACGACCTGTGGTGGCGGTCTGCTGCGGTCGCTCAGCGGGCGAGCACCTCGATCGGGCCCGAAGAGCATGGCTTCCAGATCGATGCCCTGGTCCGGGAACAATTCCGCCAGGGATACGACGATGGCGCTGCCGACGGCGGTGCCTCGCTGCATCTGGATGGCGTCGATCGCGCGAATCAGCGAGTGACGATCCCGCGTCGGCTGTTGCGCCACCTGCGCAGTGCCGGCAAAGGTCACGATGCCGACGTCGACGTGGGGTGGCACCTCCGCGAGAAAGGCCTTGACTGCCTCTTGCGCTGCGACCATGCGGGAGGGCGCGACATCGCCGACGCGCATGCTCAGAGACACGTCGATCGCCAGGATGATCGTGGACTGGGTCCAGGGCAGGGTGACAAGTGCGGTCGGACGACTGAGGGCCAGCAGCAGCAATCCGATGGCCAGCAGGAGGATGGCCGGAGGCACGTGCCGCCGCCACGATCGGCCCCGGGCCAGTTTCACGATCTGCAGGCTGCTCAGCCGGTGGACCGAGCGCGTCCGGTGACGCAGCAGCCAGGCGTACACCACCGGCAACAGGGGCAGCGCCAGCAGGGCCCACAGATACTCAGGCCATAGGAAGCTCATGTGCGAGGGGCCTCATGTGCGAAGCGCCGCCGTCCGGACAGCAGCTGTCTTGTCGCACACGGGATTTTCCAGGAGTCGATGCCGCCCCGCACCCACCGCGGCCATGCGGCGGCCGAGCGCGTGCTTTGTCCAGGCCAGGGCTGGCAGTCTTCCTCATCGGCTTTCCCTTCGTGCGCCACAGATCCGTGCGGCGCCGCAGTGCGCCCACGATGCTGGAGGGTTGTTTCATTGGCGTGTCGACGTTTGGCCCCGAGTGTCGTCAGCCTTAACATCTGTTGATGGACAAGCCATCGACCCGCGCCGCCGACGGGTTCGGCTCGGCACTTTGCGACCTTCCGGCCCGTGAGCTTCGCCGCCTGATCGGCCTGCGGAAGGTCTCTCCGGTCGAGGTAATGACGGCTTGTCTCTCGCGCATCGAAGCGCTGGAGCCAGCGGTCAATGCGCTCGCCGCGACGGACTTTGATCGTGCGCTCTTACAGGCGCGGCAAGCGGAAGACCAGGTGATGCGCGGTGAGCCGCTGGGCTTGCTGCACGGTCTGCCCCTGGGGGTGAAAGACCTGCAGGACACCGCAGGACTGTTGACGACCCACGGCAGCATCCGATGGCGTGGGCACGTGCCGGAGTCCGACGCGTCGCTGGTGGCGCGTCTGAGGTCGGCAGGTGCGATCGTCACGGCCAAGACCAACGTGCCGGACATGGGCGCCGGGGCCAACACGCGCAACCCGGTGTGGGGTGCCACCGGCAACCCCTTCGACCCGATGCTCAACGCGGGCGGGTCTTCAGGAGGGTCGGCGGCAGCGCTGGCCACGGGTATGTTGCCGCTGTGCACAGGCTCCGACACCGGTGGTTCGTTGCGCATTCCGGCGGCGCTGTGCGGCGTCGTGGGGCTGCGACCCACGCCCGGATGGATCGGCTACGAGGCCAGGCCGCTGGGCTGGTCGCCTTTGTCGGTGTTGGGCCCGATGGCCCGCGACATCGAGGACACCGCACTTTTGATGGCCGCAAGTGTCGGGCCGCACCCGCTGGACCCGATCAGCCGGCCGTCGGACAACGCGGGTTTCCTCCAGATGCCTGCCGTCGACCTCAGGACGCTGCGCGTGGCTTGGACTCCTGACTTCGGCGTCTGCGCCGTCGACCCCGACATCCGCAGGACGTTTCTGGAGCGCGTCGAGGCGGTCGGACGGCTGTGCGGACGCTGCGAGCCGGTGAAGTTCGACTGGCGTGACGAAGTCCACCGTGCTTTTGACGTCCTGCGTGCCGAGGCCTTCCTGGCCGGCCACGCCGGGGTGTCGGGGGCAGATGCGCAGACCCTGTCGCCGAACGTACGGGCCAACCTCGACATCGCGCGTGGCATGTCCTTGCAGGACCGCGCGAGTGCGCACCTCGTGCAGACACGCATGGCGCGGGACCTCGCCCGCTTGTTCACGTGCTTCGATCTGCTGATCGCACCCGTCTCGCCAGTCACCCCTTTTCCCTGGACGATGCTCTATGCGCAGCAGGTCGATGGCCAGGCGATGCGCAATTACTACGAGTGGCTGGCCCTGACCTATGTCGTCACACTGGCGACGAACCCCGCCCTGTCGCTGCCCTGCGGCCGAGATGTCCATGGCATGCCCTTCGGCCTGCAGATGATCGGGCCGCTGCAGGGCGACGTGCGATTGCTGTCGTTGGCCCGGGCCTTCGAGGCCGTCTGGCGAGACGATCCGTGTCTGTCGCGTGCACGGCCCGATCTGTCGCTGCTGCAAGACGTACGGCCCGCGTTGAAGTCCATCGTGACGCATCCACCGGGCAGACCTGCAGAGGATTGAACGCCCGAGATCGGCCGTGCCCGCCCCTGGGCCCGCCCCGGATGCATGACAATACGCAGTTCTGATCGCGCTCATTGCCATGACCGGACGAACCCTCTACGACAAGCTTTGGGACGAGCACGCCGTCCACGCCGAGGAAGACGGCACGACTGTGCTCTATATCGACCGCCATCTGGTCCACGAGGTGACCAGTCCGCAAGCCTACGAAGGCCTGCGGATCGCTGGCCGCAAGGTCTGGCGCGTGAGCTCTGTGGTGGCCACGGCCGACCACAACACGCCCACCGATGGCTGGGAGGACGGCTACGACGGCATCCGTGATCCCATCAGCAAGCAGCAGGTGCAGACGCTGGACGCCAACATCCGCGCCTTCGGTGCGGCTGCCTATTTCCCCTTCCTCGACCGACGGCAAGGCATCGTCCACGTGATGGGGCCAGAGCAAGGGGCGACGCTTCCGGGCATGACGGTGGTGTGTGGGGATTCGCACACGTCCACCCACGGCGCCTTCGGCGCGCTGGCTCACGGCATCGGCACGAGTGAGGTCGAGCACGTGCTCGCCACCCAGACGCTGCTGGCGCGCAAGGCGAAGAACATGCTCGTCAAGGTGGAAGGGCGCCTGCAGCGGGGCGTCACCGCCAAGGACGTCGTGCTCGCGATCATCGGTCGTATCGGCACGGCCGGCGGCACCGGCTACACGATCGAGTTCGGCGGCTCGGCTATCCGTTCGCTCAGCATGGAAGGCCGGATGACGGTGTGCAACATGGCCATCGAGGCCGGTGCGCGTGCGGGTCTCGTGGCCGTGGACGACAAGACCATCGAGTACGTCAAGGGTCGGCCTTTTTCGCCCGGCACCGACCGCGCCACCGGGCGCTTCGTCGGGGGTGTCGAGTGGGAGCAGGCGGTCGCCTACTGGCGCACGCTGCACTCCGACGCCGACGCCCGTTGGGACGCCATCGTCGAACTCGATGCGGCGCAGATCCGACCGCAGGTTACCTGGGGCACCAGCCCTGAGATGGTGCTGTCGGTCGAGGACCGCGTACCAGATCCCGACAAGGAAAAGGACACGGTCAAGCGTGGCGCGATCGAGCGCGCGCTGGCCTACATGGGGCTGGAGCCCAACAAGCCCATCGCCGACATCTTCATCGACAAGGTGTTCATCGGCTCCTGCACCAACAGCCGCATCGAGGACCTGCGTGAGGCGGCGGCGGTCGTGAAGCATCTTGGCACTCGCGTCGCGTCCAACGTGCGTCTGGCACTGGTCGTCCCCGGTTCGGGGCTGGTGAAAGCGCAGGCGGAGGCCGAGGGCTTGGACAAGATCTTCACCGGGGCTGGCTTCGAATGGCGCCAGCCCGGGTGTTCGATGTGCCTGGGGATGAACGCCGACCGGCTCGAGCCCGGCGAGCGGTGCGCATCCACCAGCAATCGCAATTTCGAAGGCCGCCAAGGCGCCGGTGGCCGTACCCATCTCGTCAGCCCCGCGATGGCCGCGGCGGCTGCCTTGCAGGGTCATTTCGTCGACGTGCGTCGTCTGTACTGAGGAGTTTGTCAAGTGAGAGTCATCAAGAGTGTCTTCGCCGTGCTGATCGTGGCCGGTGCGCTGTCGGGTTGCAATACCGTCAAGGGCCTGGGGCAGGATTTCCAGGCGCTGGGGGATGCAGTCAAGCAAACGTTTGGCGGCCAGTGATCTTCCCGGGGCGGGGCGCGGTGTGTCGATTCGACGTGCTCGGTCTGCCCCTGTGACGGAGACCAGAAGATGCAGGCATTCACCGTGCACCAGGGACTCGTGGCCCCGATGGACCGCGAGAACGTGGATACCGACGCGATCATTCCGAAGCAGTTCCTGAAGTCGATCGCCCGTACTGGGTTCGGCCCCAATCTCTTCGACGAGTGGCGTTACCTGGACAAGGGTGAGCCGGGGCAGGACCCGGCCTCGCGCAGACCGAACCCCGACTTCGTGCTGAACCAGGCGCGCTATCAGGGGGCGTCGGTCTTGATTGCTCGGCGCAATTTCGGTTGCGGCTCCAGCCGCGAACACGCGCCTTGGGCCTTGGGTCAGTATGGCTTCAGGGCCCTGATCGCGCCCAGTTACGCCGACATCTTCTTCAACAATTGCTTCAAGAATGGGTTGCTGCCTATTGTCCTGCCTGAATCAGAGGTGGGCAGGCTGTTCGACGAGGTGCGTGGTTTCGTCGGCTATTCATTGACCGTCGATCTGCCTCGACAGGTAGTGGTCAAGCCGGACGGTGCCGAGTTGCCCTTCGACATCGAGCCGTTTCGCAAGTATTGCCTGGTCAATGGTTTCGACGACATCGGCCTGACCTTGCGGCATGCCGACAAGATCCGTTCCTTCGAATCCGAACGCCTGGCGCGCAAGCCCTGGCTCGCGACAACATGAAGATTGCCATCCTCCCCGGTGACGGTATCGGTACCGAGATCATGGCCGAGGCCGTCAAGGTCTTGGACGCGCTCGACCTGCCGTTCGAATCCGAGACCGCGCTGGTCGGCGGTGTGGCCTACGACGCGCATGGCCATCCGCTGCCGGAATCCACGCTCCAATTGGCCAAGGCGGCCGATGCGGTGCTGTTCGGCGCCGTCGGCGACTGGAAGTACGACAAGCTCGAGCGCCAGTTCCGTCCGGAGCAGGCCATTCTGGGGCTGCGCAAGCACCTGGGGCTGTTCGCCAACTTCCGGCCGGCGATCTGCTACGAGCAGCTGACCCATGCCTCCAGCCTCAAGCCCGAACTGGTGGCGGGGCTGGACATTCTGATCATCCGTGAGCTTACCGGCGACATCTATTTCGGCCAGCCGCGCGGGCGCCGGACCGCTGTCGACGGTCACTTTCCCGGCAGCGAGGAAGCCTTCGACACGATGCGCTACAGCCGGCCGGAGATCGAGCGCATCGCCCACGTGGCCTTCCAGGCCGCGCGCAAGCGGCAGCGCAAGGTCACGAGTGTGGACAAGGCCAACGTGCTGGAAACCTTCCAGTTCTGGAAGGACGTGGTCACCGAGGTCCACCGCCAGTACCCGGACGTCGAGCTCGAGCACATGTATGTCGACAACGCCGCGATGCAGTTGGTG
Source organism: uncultured Rubrivivax sp. (assembly GCA_964522465.1). GTDB lineage: Bacteria > Pseudomonadota > Gammaproteobacteria > Burkholderiales > Burkholderiaceae_C > Rubrivivax. The sequence goes on from CAZFVH010000075.1 coordinate 8,530, forward strand.
CGCGCGCCGAAGAAGTTCGACGTGGTCGTCACCGGCAACATGTTCGGCGACATCCTGTCCGATGAGGCGGCGATGCTGACCGGCTCGATCGGGATGCTGCCTTCGGCGTCGCTCGACAAGGACGGCAAGGGGCTCTACGAGCCGAGCCACGGCAGCGCGCCGGACATCGCCGGCAAGGGATTGGCCAATCCCCTGGCCACCATCCTGTCGGCCGCAATGATGCTGCGCTACACCCTGAACCAGGCAGAGGCCGCCGATCGCATCGAGGGCGCCGTCAAGTCCGTGTTGGCGGCCGGCCTGCGGACGGCCGACATCTGGAGCGAGGGCACCCAGCGCGTGCGCACGCGCGAGATGGGCGACGCCGTCGTCGCCGCGCTGCGCGGCAAAACCATCACCACCACCCGGAGCTGAACGCTCCCGGATCGTCTCGCCTTCCGTCCTGGACCCCGGCGACACGAGCCGGAGCAAGAAGGGGTCCTGTTCGACTGGAAAGGCAAGACTGTCATGGCAATCAAGATCAATTCCCTCGTTGGCCTCGTGGGCTGGCGGGGTATGGTCGGGTCTGTGCTCATGGAGCGCATGCAGGCCGAAGGAGACTTCGACCTCATCGAACCCATGTTCTTCTCTACCTCCAACGCCGCGGGTGCTGCCCCGGCGATGGCGCGCAACGAGACCCGACTTCAGGATGCCTACGACATCGATACGCTTCGGCGCTGCGCGATCATCATCTCGGCGCAGGGTGGCGACTACACCACCGAGGTCTATCCGAAGCTGCGCGCCAGCGGCTGGACGGGCCACTGGATCGATGCCGCGTCCACGCTGCGGATGAAGGACGAGGCGGTGATCATCCTCGACCCCGTCAACATGCCCGTGATCCGTGACGCGATGGCTCGCGGCGGGCGCGACTGGGTGGGTGGCAATTGCACCGTCAGTTGCATGTTGATGGGCGTGGGTGCGCTCTACAAGGCAGGTCTTGTCGAGTGGATGAGCACCCAGACCTACCAGGCGGCCTCCGGCGGTGGCGCGCAGCACATGCGCGAGTTGCTGACCCAGTACGGTACGCTGAATGCCGAGGTCCGTGCCTTGCTCGATGACCCGAAGAGCGCGATCCTGGAGATCGATCGCCTGGTCATCGCCCGCCAGAGAGGCATGTCGGCTGACGAGACGGCGAATTTCGGCGTCCCGCTTGGCGGCTCGCTGATCCCCTGGATCGACAAGGATCTGGGCGACGGTGTTTCGCGCGAGGAATGGAAGGGTATGGCCGAGACCAACAAGATCCTGGGGCAGGGGCCGGGATTCGGTACGGCTGCTGTCCCGGTGGACGGTTTCTGCGTGAGAGTCGGTGCGATGCGCTGTCACAGCCAGGCCCTCACCTTCAAGCTCAAGAAGGATGTGCCACTTGCCGATATCGAAGCCATGATCGCCGCAGACAACGCGTGGGTGAAGGTCGTTCCCAACACCCGGGAGGCGACCCTGCGTGACTTGACGCCGGTGGCCGTCACGGGCACGATGTCGATCCCCGTCGGACGCTTGCGGAAAATGGCCATGGGAACGCAGTATCTGGGCGCTTTCACTATCGGTGACCAGTTGCTGTGGGGCGCTGCGGAGCCCTTGCGACGCATGCTGCGCATCCTGCTGGACGCCTGAGCGCATCCGGTAACCGAGAAGAGACCGAGGAGCAGTGTTGAAGCCGGAAACGTCATTTCCATCGGGGCGTGGCAGAGCCCGGGCTGCGAGGCGCCCGGCCCTGACGGGCTTGGCGGTGGCGGCACTGCTCGCCTTTTCGACGTCTGCGCATCCCCTGAGTCTTGGTCGGATGAGCGTCCTCTCGGCGCTCGGTGAGCCCTTGCGTGCCGAGATCGACGTCACCAGCCTGACGGCCGAGCAGATGGCCTCGCTTCAAGTGGGCCTCGCGCCCGCTGAGGTGTATCGCGCAGCCGGGATGGACTACTCCGAGTTGCTGCGTGGCACCCAGGTCGTCCTCACCCGTCGGCCGGACGGGCGCTCCGTGCTCCAGGTGAACAGCGATCGTGCTGCCCGCGATCCGTTCATCGATCTGATCCTGCAGGCGACGTGGGCCAACGGGCGTCTCGTCCGGGAGTACACCGTCCTGCTCGACCCGCCGAGACCGGATGCCCCCGGTGTATCCGAGCCCAGCTTGCCCCCACCGTCCGGTGTGATCGCCGACGTGGCACGGCCGCCGTCCCTTCCTGGCGCGGCGCTTGCGCCGACGCCCGCGAGGCCACCTGCCCCGCCGGTGGCCCAGTCATCCAACCGCCCGGAGCCTGCGCGGTCCGTGGTGGCCACGCCTGCGCCACCCTTGCCAGCGCGCCCGTCCGTACAGGACGCTGCCGTCGATGGCGCACGCGCCGCGGAGGCGCTGGCGGGCAAGACCGCTTCCACACGCGATGCTGGCGCAGGACGCGACGGTGACCGGACGGTGACCACGGCGGGCGCCGCGGCGAAGCCCGCCGCATCGCCGCCGCCCACTTCGGCAGGCGCGGCGAAGGTGCGTGCGCGGACCGCGGCGACGCCAGCGCCGCGGACATCACCGCCTTCGATTTCCGGTAGGTACACCGTCCGTGCCGGAGATACCCTGTACCGTATTGCGCGAGACGCGCGTCCGGAGGCCGTGTCTCTCGACCAGATGCTCGTGGCGCTGTACCGCAGCAATCCCCAGGCCTTCAGCGGCGACAACATGAACCGCTTGTTCGCAGGCGCGGTGCTGACGGTGCCCGATGCAGCGACGGCTGCCGGCGTCACGGACGCTGAGGCCCGTCAGGTCATCCAGGCGCACAGCACGGACATGGCGGCATATCGGCAACGTCTGGCTGCACGGGCAGGCCTGACCGGTGAGGGCAGTGCCACGCGTGCCAGCGGTCGCGTGGAAGCGCTGGTACAGGATCGCCGGCAGCCTGCCGCGCCCAGCCCGGACCAACTGAAGTTGTCCCAGGCCACGCTCTCCAGCACGCCTTCGGCCGAAGCGGCGCTGTCTCGGCAGGCCGAGGCCCAGGAGGCGTCGCGCCGGGAGACCGAAATCCAGCGCAACCTGGAGGCGCTCAAGCAACTGGATGGCGACGCGAAGACGGCCGCGCCGTCCGATCCGTCCAGCGCGGTCGCCGGCGCGTCGCCTGCGATCGGCGTGGCCACCACCGAGCCGGAGGCCGGCCCGGCGTTGCCCGGCATCACCACCGCTCAGGCGCCGACACCGGACGATGCCGATGGCGCCGCCGCAACGGCGCCGGTCGCGCAGGACGCTGCCCCGGTGGTGCCTGCAGGGGGGGAGTCGGAAGAGGCTCACAGCCCGATGCTCGCCATGTACGGTCTGGCCGCTGGGGGCGCACTCGGTACCTTGCTGCTCGCGCTCGGCGGCGTTCGGCTGATCCGCAGACGCAAGGGCAAGGAGGGCGCCTCGTTCCTGTCCGAGCGCGAAGCGATCGAGCCGAGTGGCGATCTCCCTGAGGTCCCGTCGCTGAATGGCACGGCGATGACGTTCGACGAAGCGGTGGCGCACCGCATGACAGACGAGCCGCCGGTCGGGGCGGCTTTCAGCAGCGTCCGCAGTGCCGACCCGGTGGCCGAGGCCGATGTCTACATCGCCTATGGACGACTGCAGCAGGCCGAGGGGCTGTTGCAGGCAGCCACGCGTGACGAACCGCATCGGCTCGACATCCAGCTCAAGCTGCTGGAGGTGTACGTCGCGCAGAAGGACGTCGAGGCCTTCGACGCGCAGGCTGAGGCGTTGTACGAGATGACCGGGGGGCAGGGCCCTGAATGGGTCCGCGCGCTGGGCCTGCGGCGCTCGCTCGTTCCACCTCCGCCTGCCGCGCCCCGTGTTGCGGTCGGTGTGCCGGCCAGTGGGTCGATCGACGATGACGTGGACCTCGGTTTCCCTCCCGAGCCCGGCGCTCCTCTGTCAACCACACTCGATGCCCGCGAGGTCGCGTCGATGGCCCGAGCGCCACGTCAGACACCGCCCGAGGCTACGTCACTGCCGCCGCGTCCGATCCGCCCCGAGGCGGTGCCGTCGCTCGGCCCTGATCCCGAGCGGATCGAGGCGGATGACTTTGCGCTGGAAGTCGATCCGGTCGCCGGGTCCCGCCCCCCGCGACCGCAACGTGACGTCGATCTCGGACAGACGTCGCGGCCCGGGGCCGCAGATCCGGATGCGGGAGATCCTCTGGATCGCAAGCTGGCGCTGGCGGAGGAGTTCATCCAGATCGGCGACGTCGAAGGCGCTCGAGACCTGTTGAGCGAGGTGCGTGCGAAGGGGGATGGCCCCCTCAGGGAGCGGGCGCAGCGCCTGTTGAGCACGCTTGGCTGAGACGCTCGAACCGGATGACGCGCCGGGTCAGCGTCTGGCGCTCGGCGTTGCCTACGACGGCTCGGCCTACCTTGGATGGCAGTCACAGCCCGGTGGTCGCACGGTCCAGGACGCGCTCGAGCACGCGCTCGGTCTGTTCGCCACCGTGAAGGTCCGCACCGTCTGCGCAGGGCGCACCGACGCGGGTGTGCACGGCATCGGTCAGGTGGTGCACTTCGACGCGCCGGTGGCGCGCGATCTGTTCTCCTGGGTTCGGGGGACCAATCGCTACCTGCCTTCCGGCATCGCGGTGCAGTGGTGCCATGGAGTGCCGACCGACTTCCACGCGCGCAACAGCGCTCGGGGCCGCCGCTACCGCTATCTGGTGCTCGAGTCTGCGGTGCGGCCTTCGCTCGAGTCAGGGCGCTGTGCGTGGGTGTTCCGCCCGCTCGACGGCACGGCGATGCAGGCGGCGGCCGATCGGCTGATCGGCACCCATGATTTCAGCGCCTTCAGAGCGGCGCAGTGCCAGGCCTTGTCGCCGGTGAAGACGCTGCGGACCTTGAAGGTGAGCCGTCGTGGCGCGTACTGGCGCTTCGATTTCGAGGCGGACGCCTTCCTGCACCACATGGTGCGCAACATCATGGGTTGCCTCCTCGCCGTCGGCTCGGGCACACGATCGCCCGCCTGGATCGACGAGGTCCTGTCCTCTAGGCGACGCGAGCGCGCGTCGCCGACCGCGGCCGCCGCCGGCCTGTACTTCATCGGCCCGCACTACGATCCGGTCTACGATCTCCCGTCACAATCCGCGGCGCTGGACTGGATCCCCTGATCGCGCCGTCGCCTGGGTGCGGCGCGCGGGGTCGATGCCATCCCGCGCCGATCCATGCAACGAACCCGCATCAAGATCTGTGGCCTCACGCGCGAGGCCGATGTGGACGCCGCTGTCGAAGCGGGGGCCGATGCGCTCGGCTTCGTCCTCTATCCTCGCAGTCCGCGTGCGGTCAGCGCCTCGCGTGCCGCCGACCTGGCAAGGCGCCTGCCGCCCTTCGTGACGCCTGTGCTGCTGTTCGTGAACGCGACGGCGACCGAGGTCGCCCGGGCGCTCGAAGAGGTGCCGAACGCGCTCCTGCAGTTCCACGGCGACGAAACGCCGGCGCGGTGTCGCGAGCCGCGGCGGGCCTATCTCCGCGCGGTACGCATGGGTCCGCAGACCGATTTGCTAGACTGCGCAGCGCAATTTGCCGATGCGCAGGCCCTCTTGTTGGACGCCCATGTGGAGGGGTATGGCGGTGGCGGAAAGGTGTTCGATTGGTCGCTCGTCCTGCCCGGCGTCGCTTGTCGGGTCGTTTTGTCTGGTGGGTTGAATCCTGCAAATGTGATCGATGGGATCACGCGCGTACGGCCCTGGGCCGTTGACGTGAGTTCCGGCGTCGAGTCCGGCAAAGGCATCAAGGATGCCGTGCTGATGCGCCGGTTCTGTGATGCGGTGCGCGCTGCCGATGCTTCCCTGATGGCAACGCACGGATCCGGAGACCTTCGATGATCGACTACCAGCAACCCGATGCCCGCGGGCATTTCGGACCTTACGGCGGCACCTTCGTCGCCGAAACGCTGATCCACGCCCTGGACGAGCTGCGCCTGGCCTATGACGCTGCGCTGGCCGACCCGGCCTTCATGGCGGAGTTCCGACACGAGCTTGCTCATTTCGTCGGGCGCCCCAGCCCGATCTACCACGCCGCGCGGCTGAGCCGTGAGATCGGCGGGGCTCAGATCCACCTCAAGCGCGAGGACCTGAACCACACCGGTGCGCACAAGGTGAACAACACCATCGGTCAGGCGCTGCTGGCGCGGCGGATGGGCAAGCCGCGCGTGATCGCAGAGACCGGTGCCGGGCAGCATGGCGTGGCCACGGCCACGATCTGCGCGCGCTACGGCTTGGAATGCATCGTCTACATGGGCAGTGAGGACGTCAAGCGGCAGTCGCCCAATGTCTACCGCATGCACCTGCTGGGCGCGAAGGTGGTGCCGGTGGAGTCCGGCAGCCGCACCTTGAAGGACGCGCTCAACGAGGCCCTGCGTGACTGGGTCACCCATGTCGAGAACACGTTCTACATCATCGGCACGGTGGCCGGGCCGCACCCCTATCCGATGATGGTGCGTGACTTCCAGAGCGTCATCGGACAGGAATGCCTGACGCAGATGCCCGCACAGATCGGCCGGCAGCCGGACGCCGTCATTGCCTGCGTGGGCGGGGGCAGCAATGCCATGGGGCTCTTCCATCCCTACATCTCGCAGGAAGGCACGCGCCTGATCGGCGTGGAGGCGGCCGGGGAGGGGCTGGACAGCGGCAAGCACTCGGCTTCGCTGACCCGCGGCTCGCCCGGCGTGCTGCACGGCAATCGCACCTATCTGCTGCAGGATGACAACGGCCAGATCACAGAGACGCATTCGATCTCGGCGGGACTCGACTACCCTGGGGTTGGACCGGAGCACGCCTACCTGAAGGACATCGGCCGCGCGGAGTACGTCGGTGTCACCGATGCCGAGGCGTTGCAGGCCTTCCACCGCCTGTGCCGCACCGAGGGCATCATCCCGGCACTCGAATCCAGCCATGCGGTGGCTTATGCGATGACGCTGGCCGCTACGATGCGCCCCGATCAGCATCTGCTGGTCAACCTGTCGGGCCGTGGCGACAAGGACATCGGCACGGTGGCCGATCTCTCCGGTGCTGACTTCTATTGCCGGCCGTCCTGCAGGGGTCAGGGGGTCAAGGGCGGCGGCGTCGTGATGGCCATGCCCGGAGGTGTGCAATGAGCGCGCGCGGCCGTATCCAGCAGACCCTGGGCGACCTGCAGGCCCAGGGCCGCAAGGCGCTGATCCCCTACATGACCGCGGGCGACCCCGACCCGTCGTCCACCGTCGCGCTCATGCACGCCCTGGTGGCTGGGGGGGCTGATGTGATCGAGCTGGGCGTGCCGTTCTCGGACCCGATGGCGGACGGTCCGGTCATCCAGAAGGCCAGCGAGCGCGCGCTGGCGCGCGGCGTGGGCCTGACGCAGGTGCTGCAGTGGGTGTCTGCGTTCCGGGTCGACGATGCCCGCACCCCGGTGGTGCTGATGGGCTATGCCAACCCGATCGAACGCCATGACCTGCGGCTCGGCGAGGGGGCCTTCGTGCGCGACGCGGCAGCGGCCGGAGTGGATGGCGTCCTCGTCGTCGACTATCCCCCTGAGGAATGCGCCGACTTCGCCCGCCGCCTGCATGCCGCGGGGATGGATCCGATCTTCCTGCTGGCCCCGACGTCGACCGAGGCGCGGATGCAGGAGGTCGGACGCATCGCGACCGGTTACGTGTACTACGTGTCCCTTAAGGGCGTGACCGGCGCGGGGCACATCGACACCGATTCGGTGGCACAGGCCGTGCCGCGCATCCGCAAGCATGTGCGCGTGCCGGTGGGCGTGGGTTTTGGCATCCGTGACGGCCAGACGGCGCGAGCGGTAGCCGATGTGGCCGACGCGGTGGTGATCGGCAGCCGTCTCGTGCAGATCCTGGAGTCGGCGCCGAGAGACAATGCAGCGGATGCGGCGCGGGCATTCATGGCCGAGATTCGCGCCGCACTCGACGCATGAGGGCCTGAGGAGACGCGACGATGAGTTGGCTCGAGAAACTGCTGCCGCCCAAGATCCAGCGCACCGACCCGAGCGAGCGCCGCTCGGTGCCCGAAGGCCTGTGGATCAAGTGCCCCTCTTGTGAATCGGTGCTATACCGGGCGGACCTCGAAAAGAACCTCAATGTCTGCCCCAAGTGCTCGCACCACCACCGGATCGCCGCACGCGCGCGGCTCGACGCCTTCCTCGATGCCGAGGGGCGTTTCGAGATCGGCCAAGAGGTGTTGCCGGTGGACGCGCTGAAGTTCCGGGACAGCAAGAAGTACCCCGAACGGCTGAAATCCGCCCTCGAGAGCACCGGAGAGACCGACGCGCTGGTGGTCATCGGCGGCACGGTGATGAGTGTGCCCGTGGTCGCCGCCTGTTTCGAGTTCGATTTCATGGGGGGGTCCATGGGGTCGGTCGTCGGAGAGCGTTTCGTCCGCGGTGTGGAGGCCGCCATCGAGCAGAAGACGGCGTTCGTGTGCTTCTCCGCCACCGGTGGCGCACGCATGCAGGAGGGGCTGTTGAGCCTGCTGCAGATGGCCAAGACCAATGCCTCGCTGACGCACCTGGCGCGCGCACGTCTGCCCTTCATCAGCATCCTGACGGACCCGACGATGGGGGGGGTGTCGGCCAGTTTTGCCTTCATGGGCGACGTCGTGGTCGCCGAGCCTCAGGCGCTCGTGGGTTTCGCCGGCCCGCGTGTGATCGAGAACACGGTGCGCGAGAAGTTGCCAGAGGGTTTCCAGCGCGCTGAGTTCCTTCTGGGCAAGGGGGCCATCGACATGATCGTCGACCGGCGCGAACTGCGCGCTCGCGTGGCGCGTGCGGTGGCCATGCTGATGGGCCAGAGCGCTGACGCGGTCGCCTGATCGCGGCCGACTGTCGGCGGACTTTCCGGAACGGATCCCTCAACCAACATGACCCTCCCGACCTCCCTGGCCGGATGGCTCGCCCACTGCGAACGGCTGCATCCTGTGGGCATCGACCTGTCGCTGCACAGGGTGTCCGAGGTGCGGGCGCGTCTGGGGTTGCGGTTCGACTCGCCAGTCATCACCGTGGCGGGCACCAACGGGAAGGGGTCGACCTGCGCCATGCTGGAGTCGATCGCGATGCAGGCCGGCTATCGCGTTGGCCTGTACACCAGTCCGCACCTGGTCGACTTCGAGGAGCGTTGTCGGGTCGACGGGGCGCCTGTCGACGCCCAGCGCCTGCTGCCGCATTTCGCCGCGGTGGAGGCCGTGCGGGGCGATGTGCCCCTGACGTACTTCGAGTTCACCACCCTGGCCATCCTGCGTTTGTTGGCCGGGGCGGAGTTGGATCTCGTCATTCTGGAAGTCGGTCTGGGCGGCCGTCTGGATGCGGTCAACGTGATCGATGCCGACTGCGTGGTCATCACCAGCATCGACATCGACCATGTGGAGTACCTGGGCCCGGACCGGGAGAGCATCGGCCGAGAGAAGGCCCATGTGATGCGCCCCGGACGTCCTGCCGTCGTCAGCGACCCCATCCCCCCCGACAGCGTGGTCGCGTATGGGCAGGCCATCGGGGCCGATCTGTGGCTCTCGGGACGGGATTTCCGATTCTCCGGGGATCGACAGCAGTGGCAGTGGGCCGGGCGTGCGCAGCGTTACGGCGGTCTGGGCTACCCGGCTTTGCGTGGTGCCAACCAGTTGATCAACGCGTCGGGCGTGCTCGCCGCCTTCGAGGCCCTGCGCCAGCGCGTGCCGGTCACGGCGCAGGCGGTGCGTGCCGGGATCGCCCTGGTGGAACTGCCGGGGCGTTTCCAGGTCGTCCCGGGCCAGCCGACGATCGTCCTGGACGTGGCTCACAACGACCAGTCGGTGGCCACGCTGGCCGTCAATCTCGACCAGATGGGCTTCTTCCCGCGCACATCCGCGGTCTTCGGAGCGATGCGCGACAAGGACCTCACTTCGATGCTGCGGCGCATGGCACCACTGGTCGACGAATGGCATTTCTGCGACCTGGACACGCCGCGCGCGGCGACCGCCGAGGCCTTGCAAGCCCAGTGGGTCCGCGTGCAGGCCGATTGGCCTGCGGCTCAGCGCCGCGATGTCCCTGTGACGCTGCATCCGAGCGCGCCGCAGGGTCTGCAGGCGGCCTGGCGCGCCGCGGACCCGAGCGATCGCATCGTCGTGTTCGGATCGTTCCATACGGTTGGGCCTGTCCTGAAGGCTGGCTTGCCGGCGCGCGCGGCGCCGCACCTGCCCTGAGCGTCTGAGATGAGGTCGCCCACGTCCTTGCCGAGCGCGCCCGGTCGCCACGGCTCGAACCGCTCCAGCGGGACCGTCTGATCCGCCGGACATGCCTGTCGTCGACTTGTTCTCGCGTCTCAAGCGTGCTCGACCGGATCCCGTCGAGCGCGAGGAACCCGCGCTCATGCCACGCAAGCGCTCGCCTGCGGGCGCGGCGGCCGCGCCCGCGTCGGCCGTCGAGCAGGCACGTCGGCAGGCCAGGCAGCGGCTGATTGGCGCGGCCGTGTTGCTGACCTTGGGCGTGATCGCATTCCCCGTTGTGTTCGAGACGCAACCGCGGCCTGCGGTGCCGGCCGATCTGCCCATGCGCTTCACCCAGGGGCCTGAGGCGGCTCCCGGGGTGCAGACGCAGGCGCTCGCCCGAGGGGATGAGGATTCCCAGGCGTCGCCAACCGCGCAGTCCGGGGGGGCAGGCGGCTCAGCGCCGGTGGGCGAGCCCGTGCCGGAGCCGGTCGCCGGCGACGCAGTCTCCGCCGGTGTGGGGAACTCCGGCCCGGATGCGGTCCTCCCGGTCCAGCCCCCGGCTGCTGCTGGGCAGCCACCATCCGACAGGCCCGACGAGCGTCCACCCGAACCGTCGAACAAGCGTTTGCCGCCCAGCGGACCTGCGACCGCACCCCAGAGCCCGCTTGCGACAGCAGACACCAAGCCAACGACAGCACAGGCAGCCGGCTCGCGATTCATCGTCCAGGTGGGCGCCTTTTCCGATGCCGGGACGGTGCGCAACCTGCGGGCGCGCATCGAACGCCTGGGACTGACGACCTACACCCAGACGGTCGACACCGCAGGAGGACGACGAATCAGGTTGCGGCTGGGGCCGTACGACAGCCGCGAAGAGGCGAACCGCGCGCTGGAGAAACTGCAGAAATCGGGGCTGAGTGGCGGTATGGTGCTGAGCCTGTGATGGCGACGGCCTCGACTGTCGACTGGGTCTTTGCCGGTCTGTTGCTGTTGTCGATGGGCCTCGGCGTGGTGCGCGGGCTGGTGTTCGAGATGATGGGCCTGGCCGGCTGGGTGGTGGCGTACTTCGGAGCGGCTTGGCTCGCACCGCGTGTGGCGGCCTGGATCCCGGTCGGTGCCGAAGGGTCCGCACTGAACCAATCAGGGGCGATGGTCGTGTCCTTCCTCGCCGTGTTGATTGCATGGGGGCTGCTGGCGCGGGTGGTGCGCTGGCTGGTGGCTGCCACTCCTCTGTCGCTGATGGACCGCGTGTTCGGCGGTTTCTTCGGCCTGTTGCGCGGCGGCGTGCTGTTGCTGGCGTTCACGACCGTGGTGCTGCTGACGCCCGCGGCACAATCTCCCTGGTGGTCTGGATCGCAGGCCGCTCCCTGGCTGGTGGGTCTGGTCAAGGGGATCAGGCCGATGCTGCCGCCCGAGATCGGGCGTTGGCTCCCGGCCTGACCTCCTGAGCGCGCACACGGCTCAACCTCATCGGATCCTCCTTCATGTGCGGCATCGTCGGTGTCCTGTCCAAGGCGCCTGCCAACCAGTTGCTCTATGACGCGCTGCTGCTGCTGCAGCATCGTGGTCAGGACGCCGCCGGCATCGTCACGATGCAGGGCACCACCTGCTACATGCACAAGGCGCGCGGCATGGTCCGTGATGTGTTCCGTACGCGCAACATGCGCGCGTTGCCGGGCACGGTCGGGCTGGGCCAGGTGCGCTACCCCACGGCGGGCAATGCCTTCAGCGAGGAGGAGGCGCAGCCTTTCTATGTCAACGCCCCGTTCGGCATCGTGCTCGTGCACAACGGCAACCTGACCAATGCGCAGGCGCTGAAGGCTGAACTGTTCGATGTGGACCGACGGCACATCAACACCGGCAGCGACACCGAGGTGCTGATCAACGTTCTGGCACACGAGTTGGAGCTCGCGGCGCGTGAGTTGCCCTTGACGCCCGAGCAGGTGTTCCGTGCGGTGGCCGGTGTGCACCGTCGGGTTCGGGGTTCGTATGCCGTCGTCGCGCTGATCGCGGGCCACGGCCTGCTGGCCTTTCGTGATCCGTATGGCATCCGTCCCTTGTGTTTCGGCGAGAGCGTCACACCCGCGGGGGTGGAGTTCATGGTCGCCAGCGAGTCGGTCGCCCTGGAAGGGACGGGCCATACCCTGACGCGCGATGTCGCTCCGGGCGAGGCGCTGTTCCTCGGCCTGGATGGGCAACTGCACACGCGGCAGTGCGCCCACCACCCGCGCCTGAACCCCTGCATGTTCGAGTACGTCTACCTGGCGCGGCCGGATTCGGTGTTGGACGGCATTTCGGTGTATCAGGCGCGGCTGAACCTGGGTGAGACGCTGGCGCAGCGTCTGGTGTCGACGATGCCACCCACCGAGATCGACGTCGTCATTCCCATCCCGGAATCCAGCCGACCGAGCGCGATGCAGTTGGCGTATTGCATCGGCCGGCCCTACCGCGAGGGCTTCGTGAAGAACCGTTACGTCGGACGTACCTTCATCATGCCGGGTCAGGCGGTGCGAAGGAAGAGCGTGCGCCAGAAGCTCAACGCCATCGGCATGGAGTTCAAGGGCCGCAACGTGCTGCTGGTCGACGACTCCATCGTGCGGGGGACCACGAGCCGCGAGATCGTTCAGATGGCCCGCGAAGCGGGTGCGCGCAAGGTCTACATGGCCTCTGCCGCGCCGCCCGTTCGCCATCCAAATGTCTACGGCATCGACATGCCCACGCGCGAGGAACTCGTGGCGCACGGCCGCAGCCTGGAGGAGATCCGAGCGTTCATCGGGGCTGATGCATTGGTGTACCAGGACGTCGATGCCATGAAGCGGGTGGTCGCGGCGTTGAACCCTCGGATCGACAGCTTCGAAGCGAGTTGCTTCGATGGCCGTTACATCACCGGCGACATCGGTGTCGAGGCGCTGACACGACTCGAGGCCGGCCGATCCACCCAACCTGACGAAGAAGAAGATCCCGCACGCGGGCGCCTGGCGCTGCACGCCGCGGGCGAAGGACGTACATGAGCTCACAGAAGAAGACCCTGCCACGCGTGGCGCTGCCCGCCGACGCGCGGCTCGACACCCTGGCAGTGCGTGAAGGCCTGCCGCCCTCACCCTGGGGCGAGAATTCCGAGGCCGTTTTCCTGACGAGTTGCTTCGTCCACCCAGATGCGGCGACGGCGGCACGACGCTTCGCCAATGAGGAGGAGGCCTTTGTCTACAGCCGTTTCTCCAACCCGAACGTCACGATCATGGAGCGGCGGCTCGCGGCCCTGGAAGGCACCGAGGCCTGCATCGGCACCAGCAGTGGCATGGGGGCGATCCTGCTCCTGTTCCTCAGCATGCTGAAGGCGGGGGATCACGTGGTGTGCTCGCAGAGCGTGTTCGGGGCCACGATCAAGCTGCTGCAGGGTGAATTCGGCAAGTTCGGCGTGGAATCGACCTTCGTCTCGCAGACCGACCTGTCGCAGTGGGAGGCCGCGATCCGGCCGAACACCCGACTGCTGTTCGCCGAGACGCCGACCAACCCGATGACCGAAGTCTGCGACATCCAGGCGCTGGCCGATCTGGCGCACGACGCAGGCGCACTGCTGGTGGTCGACAACTGCATGTGTTCGCCGGCGCTTCAGCAACCGGTGAAGTTCGGTGCCGACATCGTCATGCACTCGGGCACCAAGTTCCTCGATGGGCAAGGTCGCGTCAACGCTGGCGCGCTGTGCGCCAGCGAGGCCCTGGTGGCCGAGAAGTTCATGCCGATGATGCGCAGTGCGGGTGTGAACCTGTCGCCGTTCAATGCCTGGGTGGTGGCCAAGGGCATGGAGACGCTGTCGGTGCGGATGCAGGCGCAGAGCGCGCGTGCCCTGGCGCTGGCGCAGTGGCTCGAATCACACCCGGCTGTCGAGCGCGTGTTGTATCCAGGGCTGGTGTCCCACCCCCAGCATGCGCTGGCCATGCGCCAGCAGCAGGGGCAGGGCGGAGCGGTGCTGACGTTCGTCGTGCGGGGCGGGCGTGAAGAAGCCTTCTCGGTCATCGACGCCACGCAAGTCTGCAGCATCGCCGCCAACTTCGGCGACGTCCGCTCCATCATCACCCACCCCGCCAGCACCACGCACGGGCGTCTGACCGAGGCCCAGCGACAGGCGGCCGGTATCGGCCAGGGCATGATTCGCCTGGGTGTCGGACTCGAGGATGTCGAGGACGTCAGGGCCGATCTCGCCCGAGGGCTGGACCCTCTGGCGTCCTGATTTCCGTTGCTGCACTTCCTGTCGAACCCCTGAAGTCATGACTGTCCGCACCCGCATCGCTCCCTCGCCCACCGGCTTCCTGCACCTGGGCACGGCTCGCACGGCGCTGTACTCCTGGGCTTATGCGCGCCATCACGGAGGCCAGTTCGTCCTGCGGATCGAGGATACCGACGTCGCGCGCTCGACACAGGATTCGGTCGACCAGATCATCGAGTCGATGCGCTGGCTTGGGCTGGACTGCGACGAGGGTCCGGTGTTTCAGATGCAGCGCCTGGAGCGGTATCACGAGGTTGCTGAACAGTTGATCGCTGCCGGCCACGCCTACCGGTGCTGGTGCACGCCCGAGGAACTGGATGCGATGCGCGAGGCGCAACGTTTGCGCGGCGAGAAGACACGCTACGACGGCCGCTGGCGGCCCGAGCCGGGCAAGGTGCTCCCGCCGGTGCCCGCCGGCGTCAAACCGGTAGTGCGGTTTCGCAACCCGCCGGAGGGCGACGTCGTGTGGACTGATCTGGTCAAGGGTCCGATCGCCATCTCCAACCGGGAGATCGATGACCTCATCATCCTGCGCCATCCTCCCGAAGATGCCGGCGTCGACTTGCCCGAAGCTGCCCGCACCCTGGGCGTGCCGACCTACAACTTCGCGGTCGTTGTCGATGACTGGGACATGCGCATCACCCATGTCTTCCGCGGCGATGAACATGTCAACAACACGCCGTGGCAGATCAACCTGTTCCGCGCCATCGCGGGCGACTCGGTCGCGTTGCCACAGTATGGGCACCTGCCCATCATCCTTGGGGACGATGGTCTGAAGCTGTCCAAGCGTCGCGGCGCGGTCAGCGTCACCGCTTATGAGGACGCGGGCTATCTGCCCGAGGCCATGCTGAACTACCTTGCGCGTCTGGGCTGGAGCCACGGTGACGACGAACTGTTCACGCGCGAGCAGATGGTGGCGTGGTTCGATGGTTCGCATCTGTCGAAGAGCCCTGCACAGTGGGATCCGGCCAAACTGGCCTGGGTGAACGCCCACTACCTGAAGCGGGCGCCCAGCCATCGCCTCGGCGCCTTGGTCGCCGGGCAACTCGCCAGTCGTGGTGTCGCCATACCGCCGGCCTTCGACCTGGACAGCGCCTGCGAATTGTTCAAGGACCGCTGCAGCACCCTCGTCGAACTGGCCGACTGGCTCGAGATGTTCTTCGTCAAGGTGACGCCTTCGGCAGCGGAGCTTGCCACCCACCTGAACGATGCGGTCGTGCCGGCCCTGCACAGCCTGCGGGACTTGCTGGCAGAGGTCTTGGTCTGGGATAAGGCTTCGATCGCGCAGGCGATGAAGCAAACGCTCGGGGCCCACGGGCTGAAGATGCCGCAGTTGGCCCCGGCAGTGCGCGTGCTGATCTGCGGCCGCGCCCAGACCCCGTCGGTCGATGCAGTGCTGTCGCTGTTCGACAAGATGACGGTTCTTGAACGTCTTCAGCACGTATGAGCGAAACGTCGAAAAGTCGTGCTATAGTGCAGGGCTTGATTGATCGGCGACTTGCCAAGCGGTTGAACAGACCGGGGGTATAGCTCAGCTGGGAGAGCGCTTGCATGGCATGCAAGAGGTCAGCGGT
>CAZFVH010000076.1:0-13854 GCA_964522465.1 uncultured Rubrivivax sp.
ACCCTTGAGCCGGCAGCGGCTGTGGGCCAGCCACCAGGCGATGGGTGTGCCCACGGTCGACTACGGCAACAACATCCGCCAGGTGGCGCTGGATGCGGGCGTGAAGAACGCCTTCGACTTCCCCGGCTTCGTGCCGGCCTACATCCGGCCGCTGTTCTGCCGCGGCACCGGGCCCTTCCGCTGGGTGGCGCTGTCGGGCGACCCCGAGGACATCCGCCGCACCGACGCGAAGATGAAGGAACTCTTCCCCGAGGACGCGCACCTGCACCGCTGGCTCGACATGGCCGGCGAGCGCATCGCCTTCCAGGGCCTGCCGGCGCGCATCTGCTGGATCGGGCTGGGCGAGCGGCACCGCGCGGGGCTGGCCTTCAACGAGATGGTGCGCCGCGGCGAGCTGAAGGCGCCGATCGTGATCGGGCGCGACCACCTGGACAGCGGCTCGGTCGCGAGCCCGAACCGCGAGACCGAGGCCATGCGCGACGGCAGCGACGCGGTCAGCGACTGGCCGCTGCTGAACGCGCTGCTCAACACCGCCGGCGGCGCCACCTGGGTGAGCCTGCACCACGGCGGCGGCGTGGGCATGGGCTACTCGCAGCACTCGGGCGTGGTCATCGTCTGCGACGGCACCCCCGAGGCCGACCGCCGCCTCGAGCGCGTGCTCTGGAACGACCCCGGCACCGGGGTGATGCGGCACGCCGACGCGGGCTACGAAGAGGCGATGGCCTGTGCGCGGGAGCGGGGGTTGGACTTGCCGATGATCAGCGGCCAGCGCTAACCGGAGGGTATGCCGATGTGCGACGTCAGCGCGGCCCAGGTCGAGCACTTCCAGACCCACGGCGTGGTCCATCTGCCGGGCGTGTTCGCGGCCTGGGTCGAGCCCTTGCGCGAGGCGGTGCAGCGGGTGCTGGACGATCCCAGCCCGCTGGAGCGCTCCTACCGTCCCAAGGACGGGTCGGCGCCCTTCTTCCAGGACTACTGCAACTGGCGTCGGGTCGCGCCGCTGCATGACTTCGTCTTCGGCTCACCGGCCGCCAGGGTGGCCGCGGCGCTGATGCGCTCGCGCACGGCGCGCTTCTTCCACGACCACATCCTGGTCAAGCGGCCCGGCACCAGCCTGGTCACGCCCTGGCACCAGGACCAGCCCTACTACTGCGTGCAAGGGGTTCAGAGCGTGAGCTTCTGGACCCCGCTGGATCCGGTGTCGCGCGAGGTCTCGCTGGAATGCGTGGGCGGCTCGCACCGGTGGCGTGAGGAGGGGTTCAGACCGCTGCGCTTCGACGGCACGCCCCTGTACCCCGGCGACGACTTCCCCGACCTGCCCGACGTCGACGCCCAGCGCGACCGCCTGTCGATCTTCGGCTACACGCTGCAGCCGGGGGATGCGATCGCCTTCGACTTCCGCACGGTACACGGCGCGCCCGGCAACCACTCCAGCCTGTCGCGCCGGGTCGTCTCCACGCGCTGGGTCGGCGACGACGCGCGCTGGGCCGTGCGCAGCGGGCCGACGTCGCCGCCGTTCCCCCACCTCGATCTCCCTGATGGCGCGCCCTTCGATGCGCCCGATTTCCCCCTCGTCCATCCTCACTGACCGACCCCGAAAGGAACGTCCATGAACACCAGGCTCACACGACGGCTCTGGATCTCGATCGCCGCGGCCGCAGCCTTCGCCGGCGCCGGCCACGCACAGGCGCAGAACATCCGCATCGGCTTCCAGGCACCGCTCACCGGGCCCGCCGCCTCCGACGGCAAGACCGCGCTGCAGGGGGCGCAACTGGCGGTCGAGCAGATCAACGCTGCCGGCGGTGTCAACGGCCGCAAGCTCGAGCTCGTCGTGCTGGACGATCAGACCCAGCCGGCGCAGGCCGTGCCGATCGCCAACAAGTTCATCGGTGATGGCATCAAGGCCGTGATCTCGGGCAGCTATTCGGGGCCGACACGCGCCGCAGCGGGCGTGTTCCAGCAGGCGAAGATCCCCTACATCTCGGCCTACGCCATCCACCCCGACATCGTGCGTGCGGGCGATTACGTGTTCCGTACCTCGTTCATGGGCGAGGTGCAGGGCCGGGCGGCGGCCAAGCTGATCGCGGACGTGCTGAAGAAGAAGCGCGTGACCATGATCAACGTCAACAACGACTTCGGTCAGGCGCTGGCCGCCGGCATGAAGGACGCCGCCCCCAAGATGGGCCTGCAGTTCGTCAGCGAGTACAACTTCGGCATGGGCGACCGCCAGTTCGGCTCGATCGTGGCGAGCGTGAAGAAGGACAACCCCGAAGTGCTCTACATCTCGGGCTACTTCTTCAACGGCGGCCCGCTGGTGGCGCAGTTGCGTGCCGGGGGCGTCACCACGCCCATCGTGGGCACCGAGGGCTTC
This sequence comes from uncultured Rubrivivax sp., assembly GCA_964522465.1. Classification (GTDB taxonomy): domain Bacteria; phylum Pseudomonadota; class Gammaproteobacteria; order Burkholderiales; family Burkholderiaceae_C; genus Rubrivivax. The sequence continues at coordinate 2,372 of CAZFVH010000076.1, forward strand.
GACACGGTCACCTTCGTCAACATCGCCAAGGCCGCCGCCGAGGGCGTGATGATCACCACCTCGCTGGACCGTGACACGACCGACCCGGCGATGCGCAGCTTCATCGACGACTACACCAAGCGCTTCAACGTTGGCGCGGAGATGGTGGCGGCCAGCACGCACACCGCCGTCAACGTGCTCGCGCAGGCCATCGGCAAGGTCGGCATCGACGACACCGCGCGGCTGCGTGACGCGATCGCGGCGACGAAGAACATGCCGTCGGCCAGCGGGACGATCACCTTCAACAACTCGCGCGAGGTCTACAAGGCCGCGCAGATCCAGATCATCAAGGGCGGCGAGTTCAAGCGCTTCGCGGTGATCGACGATCCCGTGCTGCTGGCCCCGCCGACGTACTGAGTGCACGCAGGCGCGCCGGGCATGTACTACCTCGACCTGCTGGTGATCGGCCTCGTCTGGGGCTGCACCTACGCCATGATGGCGCTGGGGCTGACGCTGGTCTACGGACTGCTGCGCATCCTTCACGTGGCGCAGGCCACGGTGTTCACGCTCGGCGCCTACATCGGCCTGACGGTGGCCAACGCCACCGGCTCGCTGTTGCTGGCCTTCGTCTGCGCCATCGCGGCGGCCTGCATCGCCGGTGTGCTGGTCTACCGGCTGGTCTACGAGCCGCTGCTGGACAAGCCGCCCTTCGTGCCGCTGGTGGCCTCCATCGGCCTGCTCGTGGCGATGGAGGACGGGTTCCGTCTGCTCTTCGGCCCGTACGGCCTGTCGCTGGATGACAACCCCTGGTTCGCGACCACGGTGGGCCTGGGCGGCCTGCAGTTGAACGTGGTGCAGATCGTGCTGGTGATGGCGGCTGCGTGCAGCATCGGCATCCTGGCCTGGTTGGCGTCCCGCACCCGCATCGGGGTGGGACTGCGGGCCACGGTCACCGACGCCGCAATGGCCGAGAGCTTCGGCGTCAACCGCGTGCAGGTGCGCACGGCGACCTTCCTGGTCGCCTCGGCGCTGGCGGGCATGGCGGGGCTGCTCGTGGGCATGCTCAACAACCTCGTCGAGCCCGGCATGGGAGGCCTGATCGCCTACAAGGGCCTGGCGATCATCGTGCTGGGGGGGCTGGGCAGTGTCTCGGGCACCCTGGTCGCGAGCCTGTTGTTCGGGCTGATCGAGAGTTTCGGCACCGTCATGCTCGACCAGGTCATGGACCGCGATGCGGTGGCCTTCCTGTTCATGCTGATGATGCTGCTGTTGCGCCCGCAGGGCCTGCTGGGCCGGGGGCGCTGATGGACTACTACCTGTCGGTGGCGACCTTCGCCGCCCTGCACGTGATCCTGGCGCTGGGCTTGAACCTGATCATGGGCTTCTGCGGCCAGGTCAGCCTGGGCCACGCCGCCTTCTACGGCATCGGTGCCTATGCGAGCGCGCTGCTGTCGGTGCAGGGCTGGCCCTTCCCGGTGGCGGTGCTCGCCGGCATGCTCGCCGCCGGTGCGCTGGGCATCCTCACCGGCCTGGCCGCGCTGCGGTTCCGCGAGGATTTCCTGGCCATCGCCACCATGGCCATCGGTTTCATCTTTGTCGGCACCGCACGCAAGCTGCCGTGGCTGGGCGGTGAGATGGGCATCAGCAAGATCCCCTCGCCGCTGAGCAAGGATGGATATGCGCTCGTCGCCATCGTGGCGGCGCTGGCGTTCATCCTGTTCAGCCTGCATGTGCGGCGCAGCTGGATGGGACGGGCCTTCGCCGGCGTGGCACAGGACGAGGTGCAGGCGCGCACGATCGGCATCGACGTGCCCGGCTACAAGATCGCCGCCTTCTTCCTGGGTACCGCCAGCGCCGGCTTCGTCGGCGCGCTGTATGCCCACATGACGCAGATCATCGTGCCCGACGCCTTCGGCTTCATCGTCTCCATCTCCATCCTGGCGATGGTCGTGATCGGTGGCGTGGGATCGACCCTGGGCGTGACCACCGGTGCCATCGTGCTGACGTTGCTGCCGGAGGTCTTTCGCGTCATCAACGACTACAAGCTCCTGGTCTACGGCGGCATGCTGCTCGCCGTGATGATGTTCAGCCCCCAGGGTCTGGCTGGCGTGGCCCGCCGTGTGCACGCGCGGGTGGCGCGTTCGGGAGGCGCATGATGCTGGAGGTGGATGATCTGGCGATCTCCTTCGGCGGCGTGGCGGCCGTGCGCGGTGTCTCGCTGCGTTTGGCTGCGGGCGATTTCGTCGGCTTGATCGGCCCCAACGGCGCCGGCAAGACCACGCTGCTGCGGCTGATGACCGGCGTGCTGCGGCCCGACCGCGGCCGCGTCCGCCTGCTCGGTCGGGACATCACCGGCCTGAGCCTGGACGAACGGGCACGCCTGGGCTTCGTGATGACGCACCAGATCGTGCGGCCCTTCCGGCAGATGAGCCTGCTGGAGAACGCAACCCTGGCAGCCGGGCATGCCCTGACGCGCCGGCCCTGGCTGGCGCTGTGGCGCGTCCAGGCCGGGTCGGCACGCGAAAGGGCGATGGAAGAGCTGCGGCGGGTGGGCATCGCCGATGCCGCGGACAAGCTGGCGAGCCAGGTGCCGCTGGGCTACCTGAAGCGCCTGCAGGTGGCCATGGCGCTGGCGCTGGACCCGAAGTTCCTGATGCTGGACGAGCCGCTGGCCGGGCTGAACTACCACGAGGCCGCCCGCTTCTCGGACCTGCTCGTGCAACTGCACCGGGCCGGGCTGCCCCTGTTGCTGGTCGAACACAACCTGGGCGAGGTGATGCGAGTGGCGCAGCGGCTCATCGTCATCGACAACGGCAGCCTGCTGGCCGACGGTGAGCCGAAGGACGTGATGTCCCGGCCCGCGGTGCGGAAGGCTTATCTCGGGGAAGCCCATGCTTGAGCTGCGCGCCCTGCGCTGTGGCCACGGTGGCGTCGAGGCGGTCCACGGCATCGACCTGACAGTGCCCGCGGGGCAGATCACGGCCCTGATCGGGCCGAACGGCGCGGGGAAATCCTCCACCCTCATGGCCGTCATGGGACATGTGCAGACCCTGGGCGGTGACATCCTGTTCAAGGGTTCTTCGATCCTGGCGGCCCGGCCGGCCGAGCGCACGCGGTTAGGCCTGGCGATTGCGCCCGAGGGGCGTCGGATCTTCCACGACCTGAGCGTGCGCGAGAACCTCGTCGTCGGCGGGTTCCTCCACGCCAAGGCCGATGCGCTGGCGCGTGAGGAAGAGGTGTTGCAGTTGTTCCCCCGCCTGCGCGAGCGTGCGCGCCAGCAGGCCGGCTCGCTGTCGGGCGGCGAGCAGCAGATGCTGGCCATCGGCCGGGCCCTGATGGCGCGGCCCAGCCTGCTGCTTGTCGACGAACTTTCCCTCGGGCTGATGCCCAAGGTCGTGGACGACATCTTCGCCGCGCTGCTGGCCCTGAAGCACCAGGGCCTCACCGTGCTGCTGGTCGAGCAGAACGTGCAGCGCGTGCTCGCCGATGCCGACCGGGTGGCCATCCTGACGGCCGGCCGGCTGGCCTACTGCGGCACTGCGCGAGAAGCCGCCGGCCGCGACGACCTGGCCGCAATGCTCCTGGGCTGAGCCTCCAACATGACGATCGAATCGAATCTCTCCGAGCCTTTGGTGCTGACGCCAGGCGAACTGACACTGGGTCAGCTCAGGGCCGTGCACGTGGGTGGTGTGCCGCTGTCGATGGCGCCGACGGCCTGGGACGCAGTCTTGCGCAGCGCGGCGCTGGTCGCCTCGGCGGCGGCGGGGTCGGCCCCGGTCTACGGCGTCAACACCGGCTTCGGCAAACTCGCCTCCACCCGCATCGGTGCAGACGATCTGGCCACCTTGCAGTGCAACCTGATCCGCTCGCACAGCGTCGGGGTGGGCGCACCGATGGCCGCGCCTGTGGTGCGGCTCGTCCTGGCGCTCAAGGCCGCCAGCCTCGCGCGCGGGCATTCGGGCGTGCGGCCGGGGGTCATCGACACGCTGCTGGCGGTGTTCAATGCCGGGCTCGTGCCCTGGATTCCCGAGAAGGGCTCGGTCGGCGCCTCGGGCGATCTGGCGCCGCTGTCGCACCTGACGCTGGCGCTGATGGGCGAGGGCGAGTTCCTCGTCGACGGCGCGCGCAAGCCGGCGGCCGAGGTGCTGCGGGTCCATGGCATCGCGCCGCTGGCACTGGCCGCCAAGGAGGGGCTGGCGCTGATCAACGGCACGCAGGTCTCGACCGCGCTGGCGCTGCACGCGCTGTTCGCCTTCGAGCCCGTGCTCGAGGCCGCGCTCGTCATCGGCGCGCTGACGGTGGACGCCGCGCGCGGCAGCGACGGCCCCTTCGACCCGCGCATCCACGCGCTGCGCGGCCAGCCCGGGCAGGTGGACGTGGCCCAGGCCTACCGCGCGCTGCTGGCGGGCAGCGAGATCCGAGCCTCGCACCGCGAGGGCGACGATCGCGTGCAGGACCCCTACTGCCTGCGCTGCCAGCCGCAGGTGGTGGGTGCCTGTCTGGACCAGTTGCGCCACGCCGCGCAGGTGCTGTGGCGCGAGGCGAACGCCGTCACCGATAACCCGCTGGTTTTCGTGGACGCGCACGGCGCGGGCGAGCTGGTCTCGGGCGGCAACTTCCACGCCGAGCCGGTGGCGCTGGCCGCGGATGCGATGGCCGTGGCCATCGCCGAGGTCGGGGCGATCGCCGAGCGCCGCATCGCGATGCTGATCGACGCCAACGTCTCGCGCCTGCCGCCCTTCCTGTGCGCCGACCCGGGGCTGAACAGCGGCTTCATGATCGCCCACGTCACTGCCGCCGCGCTGGCCAGCGAGAACAAGTCGCTCGCGCACCCGGCCAGCGTCGACTCCCTGCCTACCAGCGCCAACCAGGAGGACCATGTCAGCATGGCGACCTTCGCGGCGCGGCGCCTGCAGGGCCTGATCGGCAACGTCGCGCACATCCTGGGTGTGGAGTGGCTGGCCGCGGCCCAGGGCATCGAGTTCCTGCGGCCGCTGCAGAGCTCGGCCCCGCTGGAGGCGGCGCACGCGCTGCTGCGCGGCCGCTGCGCCGCGATGATGACCGACCGCCATCTCTCGCCCGACATCGAGGCCGCCACGTCGATGGTGGCCGACGGCTCGGTGGCCCGCCTGCTGCAGGCGCTGCCGGGATTGCCGGCGCTGCGTGTGGGGGGCTGAAGGCGAGGTCGTGGGCCTGACCGTGGCCTGAGCTCAGCCCAAGCTCAGAGTGACCTTGCCACCCTGCGTGGCTGCCGCGCCTGCTGCGTCAGCGACTGCCCACCGATCGTCAGTCCACCTTGCCGATGCGCTGGACCGCGGCGGCCATGACCTTCGCGTCGGCATCCCAGTAAGCCTGGAAGTCCGGGGCGTCGAGGTACTCGATTGGGCTGCCAGCCTTGCCGATGGTGGCGATCACGGCCGGGTCGGTCGCGGCCTTGCGTGCGGCGGCGCGCAGCTTCTGTATCACGGCGTCGGGTGTGCCGGCGGGCACGAACAGACCCGACCACTGCGCGAACTTCACCGGCTGGCCCAGTTGGGTCAGGCTCGGCACATCCGGCAGCGACTGCAGCGGCTTGTCGCCCCAGTGGGCCAGCGCACGCAGCTTGCCCGAGCGGATGTGCTGCGCGACGGTGGACGGGCCGCTGGCCACGGCGTCGATCTGTCCACCCAGCAAGGCCACCATCGCCGGGCCGGCGCCCGTGAAGGGCACGTGGGTCATCGGGAAGTTCGCACTGGCACGCAGCATCTCCATGGGCACGTGCATGGTGCCGTAGTTGCCCGAGCTGCCGTAGTTGAAGCCGCCCGGCTTGGCACGGGCGGCCTGAACGAACTCTTCCAACGTCTTGAAGGGCAGATCGGCGCGCACCACCAGCACGGTGGGGTCGGCGGTGAAGCGGGCGATGGGCTTGAACTGGTCGAGCGTAAAGGCCGGCCTGCGGCCCAACAGCGTGTCCGCTTCCGGCAGGATCGAGATCGACGACAGGCTCAGCAGCACGGTGTAGCCATCGGCCGCCGCGCGGGAGGCGGCGGCGATGCCGAGGCTGCCGCCCGCACCTGACCGGTTCTCCACCAATACTGTCTGTTTCAGTTCGCGCGCCAGTGCCTCCGCGACGGGACGCGCCACGGTGTCGGCCACCCCCCCCGGCGGGAAGGGGACGATCATTGTGATCGGCTTGGCGGGCCAGTCGCTCTGGGCCAGCGCGGTCAGGGGTGTCGACAGGGCGGCCGCCACCGTGGCGGCGGCGCTCAGGACGAGGTGTCTGCGTTGCATCTGGGTCTCCTGGGTCTGGGGGGCGGGGGGAGGGTGATCGGGACTGGGGTGTGGGCGCAGGGCGGGCCGGGTTGGCCTGCAGGTTTCAGCGGTCGACGAAGCGGTTGCGCAGCGTGCCGATGCCGTCGATCTCGATGCGCACCACGTCGCCGTGTGTCAGCCACGACGGCGGGCTCATGCCCATGCCCACGCCGGCAGGGGTGCCGGTGGCGATGATGTCGCCTGGCAGAAGGGTGATGCCGCGCGAGCAGGTCTCGATCAAGGTGGGCAGGTCGAAGATCAGGTCCTGCGTGCGCGCGTCCTGGCGCAGCTCGTCGTTGACCCAGCAGCGCACCCGGGTGTCGGTGCCGTCGAGCTCGTCTGCGGTGACGACCCACGGCCCCATCGGGCAGAAGGTGTCGAAGCTCTTGCCCATGTCCCACTGCTGGTGACGCATCTGCACGTCGCGTGCCGTGACGTCGTTGACGATGGTGTAGCCGAAGACATGGCCCATCGCCTCGGCGCGGCCGATGTTGCGCCCTCCACGGCCGATCACGATGGCGAGCTCGGCCTCGTAGTCGATCTGCGTCGACACCGTGGCGCCGGGCAGAAGCACGTCATCGCCGTCGGCGATCACGCACTCGGGCACCTTGGTGAACACGATGGGCCAGGCCTGCGGGTCGGCGTTGCTGTTCTTGAACACGGTTTCGCGCAGCTCCTTGGCGTGCGCGTGATAGTTGCGCCCGACGCACCAGATGTTGCGTCGCGGCCGAGGCACCGGGGCCTCGAGCCGTACCTCCGCCACCGGGATCGGCTCCCCGGCCGGCGATGGCGCGGGGCCGCCAGCGGCATGACGGTCGACCAGGGCCAGCACGCCGAGCGCACGCTCGGCCTCGGAAAGCGCCAGGGGCGTCACGGTCTGGCCGTCGGCACGGACCTGACCGACCTGACGCTGGCCGAGATGGGTGAAGGTGGCAAGACGCATTTGGGCTCCAATAGATCAGCCCAAATGCTACCATCCGACAACCAAAATCCTGATGCGCGATGTCCATGCCCATGCCGACCCCGGCCGACGCGATGCGCGAGGCCCTGCGTGCGCACATCGCGAGCGGTGACTGGCCCCCGGGCCGGCGCCTGCCGACCGAGCGGGCGCTGAGCTTGGCGTACGGGATCGGCCGATCGGTCGTGCGCCGTGTGCTCGCCGAACTCAAGCGCGAGCGGTTGATCACGCAGACCGTGGGCAGCGGGACTTACGTGGCAGCGGTCGCGCCGCACCGGCCGTTGGTGACCGATGCCGCCTTCTCGGTCGACGCGGCAGATGTCAGCCCCGCGGAACTGATGGCCGCGCGCATCGCCATCGAGCCGGCCCTGGTGGCGATGGTGATCGCGCACGCCACCCCGGCCGACTTTGCCCGCATGGACGAGTGCAACGACCGGGCCGAGGCTGCCGCGACGCTGGAGGATTTCGAACTCTGGGACGCGCGCTTGCACGAGGCGATCGCCGATGCGGCCCACAACGCCTTCGTCGGCTCGATGCAGCGCCTGATGAATCAGGTGCGTTCGCAGGAGACCTGGGCGGCGCTCAAGCGCCGCAGCGTCACGCCGCAACGCCGTTTGCAATACCAACAGGACCATCGGGCGCTGGTCGATGCTCTGCGACGGCGCGACCTGGACGCCGCGCGCGAGGCCTGCACCACCCACCTGCACCGTGTACGGGCGAACATGTTGGGGCTGTGAGACGTGGCGTCTGCGTCCGTCGATGCGCTCGCGGTTGTGCCTCGGCGGCCGCCGGTCGTGTGCGCCCGAAGACCGAGTGGTCTGATCGGCTGCTCCCAGGCTGCACAATCGCTGGAGCACCGCATTGGATCGACCCAATTTGTGCCAACTAGAGCTGCTTCAGCCCTTTCGAAGGAGACCTCGATGAAGATCTTGACGACACGTCGCGCCGCAATCTGCGCCGCTACCGCCATGGCCCTCTCAGCCCTGGCGGGCACCGCACACGCCCAGGCTGGCGATTACCCCAACCGGCCGATCCGGCTCATCGTGCCCTTCTCGGCCGGCGGGGCTGTCGACGGCCCCATCCGTGCCATCGCCGCCGACCTGTCCAAGCGCCTGAAGCAGCAGATCGTCATCGAAAACCGTCCCGGCGCCGGGGCGACCATCGGGTCCGAGATGGTGGCCAAGGCGGCCCCGGACGGCTACACGCTGCTGCTCGCGTCCCAGACCAATGCCATCAGCGCCACGCTGTACAAGAAGCTCAACTTCGACCCGATCGAGGATTTCGTCGGCATCTCGCTGCTGGGGCGCGAGCCAGGTGCGCTTGTCGTGCATCCGTCGATGCCCGTGAAGAACGTGGCCGAACTCATCGCCTACGCCAAGGCCCGTCCCGGGGAGGTCAACTACGCTTCCTCCGGCAACGGCAGTGGTCAGCACCTGTTCATGGCGATGTTCGAGTCCATGGCCGGCCTGAAGCTCACGCATGTGCCGTACAAGGGCAGCGGTCAGGCCACGACGGATCTGCTTGCGGGCACCATCCCGATGTCCTTCCCGGGCGCCAACGGCATGATGAAGCACATCCGCAGCGGCAAGCTGCGCGTGGTGGCCACCTCTGGCGTGTCGCGCTCGGCGCTGCTGCCCGATGTGCCCACCCTGGACGAGGCAGGCCTGAAAGGCTACTCGGCCTACGTCTGGATGGGCATGCTGGCGCCCAAGGGCACGCCCAAGGCGATCGTCGACAAGCTCAACGCCGAGTTCGTGACCTCGTTGAAGGCGCCCGAGGTGGTGAACTACTTCCGTGACGCCGGCATCGAGCAGGTGGGCTCTTCGCCCGCCGAGATGGATGCCTATTTCCGCGAGGAGCGCGCCCGCTGGGCCGAGGTCATCAAGAACATCGGCGCCAAGGTCGACTGACCGGTCTGTTCTGTCCTGTGGCACCCGGTGCACCGCAAGGCGAACCCGGGTGCACCGGCTGGCGGACAGCGGGCCGATGCCCGACTTCCGGCCTGGCAGGGCTGTGCAGCGTCGACCTCCGTGCCGAATCACGTCTTTTTTCGAAAACATCCATCCGATATCCCATGACCCAAGTCACTGGCCAGGAACACTGGACCACCAAGAAGACCGCCGACGGCGACGTCAAGCTTTTCCTTTGGGAGAAGTACGTCGGCAGCCCTGAGGGCAAGCCCGCCGTGCTGTGGGTGCACGGCTCGTCGATGGCCTCGCAGCCCACCTTCGACCTGAGCGTCCCGGGCCGGCCAGACTCGTCCGTGATGGACTGGTTCGCCGAGCGCGGCTTCGTCTGCTGGTGCGTCGACATGGAGGGCTACGGCCGCAGCGCCAAGCACCGCGACATCTATTGCGACATCGCCAACGGCGCCGATGACCTGGCCGCGGCCACCGACTACATCTACGCCACGCGCGGCGTGCGCAGCTTCCTGACCTACGGAATCTCCTCGGGCGCGCTGCGCGCAGCGCTGTTCGCGCAGCGCCACCCCGAGCGTGTCTCGCGTCTGGCGCTGGACGCCTTCGTCTGGACGGGCGAGGGCGCGCCCACGCTCGAGCAGCGGCGCAAGAAGCTGCCCGAGTTCATGGCGAACAAGCGCCGTCCCATCGACCGCAAGTTCGTCTACTCGATCTTCGAGCGCGACCACCCCGATTGCGCCGAGAAGCGCGTGGTCGACGCCTTCGCCGACGCCATTCTCGCGCTCGATGATTCGATGCCCAACGGCACCTACATCGACATGTGCTCGAAGCTGCCGGTGGTGGACCCGACGAAGATCACCGTACCCACGGTGATCCTGCGTGGCCAGTTCGACGGCATTGCCGCGATGGACGACCTGATCGAGTTCTTCAAGCGCCTGCCCTCGCCCGACAAGCAGTTCACGGTGCTCAACGGCATCTCGCACGCGAGCTTCCAGCAGAAGAACTACCTGATGGTCTACCAGATCCTGCACGCGTACTTCACGCAGCCGGCGCCGGCCTACACCTGCGCCGATCACTGATCCGGTCGACTCGGCCGCTCCGGGCCCGGCCCCGGGGCGTGTTCCTCGGATGGGCTCAGATCCTCATCGTTCGACGCGGGCCCCGAGCAGGGGGCGCGCCGCAGCCTCCGCCCGAGGGTACAGCCGGGCCATCGTCAGCCCGCGCGCCGTGTTCAGCAGCATCAGGGCGGCCCACAGACCGTGGTTGCCGAAGGCCGGCAGCAGCAACAGCAGGCCGGCCACGTAGATCGCCACCGACAGCATCATCGTCCGGCGCATCTCCCGCGTCAGCGTGGCGCCGATGAAGATGCCGTCGAACATCCACGACGCGACGCCCACCAGCGGCGCCGCGGCCATCCACGGCAGGAACAGCCGCGCCTGCGCGCGTACCTGCGCATCGGTGGCCATCAGGTCGATGAGGGCGCCGCCGGCCAGTGCGAACGTGGCGCCCAGCATCACCGCCGCGCCCGCTGCCCAGCCCGAGGCAAGCACGGAGGCGCGGCGCACGCCACGCGGATCGCGCGCGCCCACGGCCTGCCCGACCAGCGACTCTGCGGCGAAGGCAAAGCCGTCCAGCGCGTAGGCCGTGACCGCCAGGAACTGCAGCAGCACCTGGTTGGCCGCCAGCGTCACGTCGCCCTGGCCGGCGCCAAGGAAGGTGAAGGTGGTGAAGGCCGCCTGCAGCAGCACCGAGCGGATCATGATGTCGGTGTTGACCGACAGCATGCGCTTCAGCGGTGCGGCCGCCAGCAGGCGTGCGCGGTCGCGCAGGGCAGTGGAGGCGAAGGTGCTGCGGCACAGCCATAGCCCCAGCGCGAGACCCGAGACCTCGGCGATCAGCGTGGCCACGGCCACGCCCTGGACGCCCCAGCCCAGGCCGAGGACGAACAGCAGGTCCAGCGCGATGTTCAGACCGTTGATCCACAGCTGCAGGCCCAGCACGGCGCGCGCGCGCTCCACCGCGATGAGCCAGCCCGTGACGGCATACAGCGCGATCGTCGCCGGCGCACCCCAGATCCGGATCGCCAGGTAGTCGCGCGCCAGCGCCTCCACCTCGGCCGACGCCGGCGCGAGCCAGAACGCGGTGTGGAAGATCGCCGCCTGCCCGGCGATCATCAGCAGCCCGGCCGCCAAGCCGATGGCCAGCGCGCGGATCAGGATCGCCCCGCGCTCGGCGGCGTCGCCCGCGCCGTGGGCTTGCGCGGCCAGACCCGAAGTGCCCATGCGCAGGAAGCCGAAGACCCAGTAGACCGACGACAGGATGATCGCGCCCAGGCC
>CAZFVH010000076.1:13954-24484 GCA_964522465.1 uncultured Rubrivivax sp.
TGCGCAGGAAGCCGAAGACCCAGTAGACCGACGACAGGATGATCGCGCCCAGGCCGACCGCGCCGATGGGCGCGGCCTGCCCGAGCTGCCCGACCACACCGGTGTCCACCGCGCCCAGCAGCGGCACCGTGGCGTTGGACAGCACGATGGGCCCGGCGATGTGCAGCACCCGCGCGTGGCTCAGGCGGGGTGTGGCGGGGGTGGCCGCTGAAGGCGTGCCACGGTCGGGGTTTGACGGATGCTCGAGCGTCACACCGTCATCATCGCAGCCTCAGGCGGGAAGGGGGCCGGGCCGGTCGGGTGCGCGGCGGACGCGCGACACCCCTTTGCGGCCGCCTTGGAGGCCGCTGGCCTCCAAGGCATGCCATATCACTGCAGCTTGATGCCGGCGTCGCGGATCAGTTTGCCAAAGCGCTCGAACTCCTGACGGTTCAGGTCGGCGAACTGTGCCGGGGTGATGTTGCCGGGCTCACCGCCCAGGCCCTTGAGCCGGGCCTGGACGTCCGGCAGCGCGAGCACGCGCTTGAGCTCGGCCTGCAGCTTCGCCACGACATCGGCCGGCGTGCCTGCGGTGACATACAGCGCGTACCAGGTGCTCATGTCCGCACCCTTGACGCCAGCTTCTGCCAACGTGGGGACATCGGGCAGTTGGGGCGAACGCTCGGGCGTGGTGACGGCCAGCGCGCGGAACTTGCCACCCTTGATCTGCCCCATCGCCGAGGAGGTGGTGTCGAACATGATCTGAACGCTGCCGCCGATGATGTCCAGGTGCGCCTGACTGCTGCCGCGATAGGGGATGTGCAGGCTCTTGGTGCCCGCGGCGGCGTCGAAGGCTTCGCCGGCGATGTGCTGCGTGCTGCCGATGCCCGAGGAGGCGTACTTGAACTCACCCGGGCGTGCCTTCATCGCCGAGACGAGTTCCGCTACGTTGTTCACCGGTACCTGCGCGCCGACGACCAGCACGTTGGGCACGGTCACGATCAGGCCCACCGGCGCCAGGTCCTTCAGCGGATCGAAGCTCAGCTTGAGCAGGTGTGGCGCGATGGCCTGACCAGTGTTGGTGGCCACCAGCAGCGTGTGGCCGTCGGCTGGTGCCTTGGCGGTCAGGTCGGCGGCGATGGTGTTCGACGCGCCCGGGCGGTTCTCCACGATGAAGTTGCCCTTCAGGCTCTCGGCGAACTTCTCCGCCAGCATGCGGGCGATGATGTCGGTGCCGCCGCCGGCGTTGGCCCCGACCATCAGCCGCACCGTCTTGGTGGGGAAGGCCGTCTGGGCCGCCGCCGCCATCGGCGCCAGCAGCGCGCCGGCGATCAGGGCGGCATTGAGGATGCGTCGTTTCATCGGAGGATCTCCTTGCGGTTGGGAAAAGGGAAAGGGACTGGGGCGTCCAGGCTGCGAGCCGGCTGTCTCGGCATTGCGCGTGATCAGCCGGCCGCAGGCCGCGACGAGCGCCGGCTCGTGCCCATGCGGCAGGCCAGGTCGAAGGCATTGGCCATCGCGCCGGGGTTGGCACGGCCCTGCCCGGCGATGTCGTAGGCGGTGCCGTGTGCCGGGGTGGTGATCGGGATGGGCAGGCCCCCATGCACGGTGACGCCGCGCTCGAAGCCCATCAGCTTCATCGCGATCTGGCCCTGGTCGTGGTACATCGTGACCACGCCGTCATAGCCGCCTTCCTTGCGGATGGCGCGCACGAATGCCGTGTCGGCCGGGAAGGGCCCGTCGGCCGCATGGCCCTGAGCGGCGGCCAAGCGCACGCCGGGCTCGATGATGCGGCCCTCCTCGTCGCCATAGTTGCCGTTGTCGCCGTTGTGCGGGTTCAATCCGCACACCGCCAGGCGCGGGTCGGCTTTGCCGGCGGCGGTGAGCGAGCGGCGGATCATCGCGATGGCCTCGGCGACCTTCTGCGGCGTCAGCAGCGCGCTGACTTCGCGCAGCGCCACGTGCGAGGTCACGCGTGCCGTCCACAGGTTCTCCAGCACATTGAGCTCGCCGCACACGCCGTCGAAGCCCAGGAACTCCGCGAACCAGCGCAGTTCGTCCTCCTGGTGCATGCCTCCGGCGCGCAGCGCGGACTTGTTCAGCGGCGCGAAGCAGAAGGCGTCGGCCACCCCGCTGTGCGCCAGCGCGGCGCCCGCGGCCAGACCCTGCAGCATGAAGCGGCCGTTGTCCTGTCGCGCCTGCGCGCGCTCGAAGCCCGGCGCGTCCAAGCCCTCCCAGGCATGCCATCGCACGCCCTCGGGCACGCGCAGCGCGCCACGCTGCGCGATGAGCACGATGTCGGCCTTGGCCAAGGTGGCCGGGTCGGCCAGCAACTTCTCGACGAGTTCCGGACCGATGCCGGCCGGGTCTCCGGTGAACAGGGCGATGGTGGGTTTCATGAGCTTTGTCAGGCGGTGTGAGGGTCAACCCATGGCCCAGCGGGGCAGCCACAGGGAGAGCGCGGGAAAGAAGGTGATGAGCGCCAAGGTCGCCAGGAGCGGGACGTAGTAAGGCACCATCTCGCGCAGTACGTCCTGCATCCTGACCTTGGCAATGTCGGCCACCAGGAACAGCGCCAGCCCCATCGGAGGGGTGACCAAGCCGATCATCAGGTTGAAGACCACGACCAGACCGAGGTGTACCGGATCGACGCCCGCGGCCACCAGCGGCTTGGCCAGGATGGGGGCGATGACGAGGATGGCCGTGGCGCTGTCCAGGAACATCCCCACCACCAGAAGCAGCAGGTTGGCCAGCAGCAGCAGCATCATCGGGTCGGTCGAGATCGACAACATCCAGCGCGTCATCGATTGCGGCACCTGCTCAACCGAGAGGACCCATCCGAAGATGGCGGCCACGGCCACGATCAGCAGGATGGCCGTGGACGCGCGTAGCGTCTCGACAGCTGCATCGAGCAGTCGCCGCCAGGTGAGTTCACGATAGAACAGCGCGCTGATCAGCAATGCGTAGGCCACCGTCACTGCGGCGATTTCGGTGGGTGTGAACCAGCCCAGCAGCATGCCGCCGATCAGGATGACCGGTGCCATCAAGGCAGGCAGCGCGGGAAGGAAGTCCGCCCACAGGCGCGCCAGGGTGGGCCACGCGGCCGCTCGGGGGTAACCCCGTCGCACCGACAGCCACGCGGTCATCGCCATCAGCGAGGCCACGCACAACAAGCCCGGCACGATACCGGCCAGCAGCAACTGGATCACCGACACGCCGGTGACGGTCCCGAAGAGGATCAGCGGGATGCTTGGCGGAAAGATCGGGCCGACCACGGCCGAGGCCGAGGTGATCGCGCCGGCGAAACCAGGCTTGAAGCCCTTGGACCGCATGGCGTCGATCTCGATGCGTCCGATGCCGCCGATGTCGGCCAGGGCCGAGCCCGACATGCCGGCGAAGACCAGGCTGCCGAAGATGTTGACCTGTGCCAGTCCGCCGGGCAGTCGCCCCACTGCGGTGTCGGCGAAGCGGTAGATCACCTTGGAGATCCCGGCGCCGTTCATCAGGCTGCCCACGAAGATGAACACCGGCACGGCCACCAGGGGGAAGGAGTCCAGCGCGTACAGGGTGCGCTGGGCCATCATCTGCAGGGGCAGTTCGTTGAGCAGCAGGTAGATCACGCTCGGGATGCCGATGGCGAGCACCACCGGAAATCCCAGGATGAAGAGGACCAGGAAGGACAGGACGACGATGTATCCGCTCATGGTGCCTTCCTCAGACCAGCGCCGTGTGCTTGTCGCCGGCGTGACCGCGGCGGACCGCCTGCACGAGCATCAGCAGATGTTCCAGCGTCAGCATGGCCATGCCCAGTGTCAAGGGGGCCATGAACAACCAGTACGGCATCTCCAGCGTGGCCGTCTGGTTCTCAAGGTTCTGGGCGATGGAATCCACCGAGGCCACCGTCATCATGGCGAACAGCAGCACGGCGCAGATCTCGATCAACACCTGCAGCACGAAGCGAGCCCGTACGGGCAGAAGCGCCTGGATCTCTTCCATGCGGATCTGTCCTCCACCGTGCGTCACGAAGGCCGCCCCCAGCATGGTCAGCGCGATGAGGAAGTAGCGCGCCAGTTCTTCGGCACCCGACATCGGGACGTTGAAGACGCCGCGCATCACGATCTGGAGCGCTGGCGCGCCGATCAGCGCGGCCAGCAGCGCCAGGCAGGTGATGAGCCGGATTCGGCGCAGGAGGTTCATCGGGGTGGCGAGCTCTGAGTGGATGGACCCGCGGACGTCGCAGTGACATCCGCGGGTCTGCCTCGGACGGTCAGGCGATCACTTGACGGCCTGGATCTGCTGGATCAGCGATCCCCACTCGGGGAAATCCTTCACCACCTGGTCATTGACCGCCTTGCGGAACGCTGCGAGGTCCAGCCCGTCCTTGTCGCTGACGAAGGTCATCCCCTTGGCTTCGAGATCCTTGCGGTAGCGCTCGAAGGTCTCGTTGTCCCACTGCAGTGTCTTCTGGCCGACCTCGTACATGGTGTCTTCCATGATCTTGCGGTCGCCTGCGGGGATGCGCTGCCATGCGCGTTCGTTGACAAAGACCGACAACACCGATTGCATGTGGCCGGTCAGCATCACGAACTTCTGCACCTCGTAGAGCTTGAGGTTGAAGATGTTGGGCAGGGGGTTCTCCTGCCCCACGACCAGACCCGTGGCCAGGGCTGTGGCCAGTTCGGAGACCTCCACCGGGGTGGCCACGGCGCCCATGCCGGTGAGCATGGATGACCACAGCTTGACCGGCACACCACGGTACTTCTTGCCCTTCATGTCGGCGGGCGTCAGCACCTTCTCCTTCGAGGTGAGGTGACGGGTGCCCTGGAAGAAGCTGCCGACGATGCGCATGCCTCCCTTGTCGACCAACTGCTGGTTGATGACCTTGAGGGCCTCGGAGCCGCGGGCATCGGTTGCGCGCAGAGCGTGCGCGGCGTCCCGGTAGATGAACGGCGCGTTGAAGACCGCCGTGTTGGGCAGGATCTTGCCCAGCGAGGCGAAGTCGTGATGGCCCATCGCAATGGCGCCGGACTTGACGCCGTCCACCATTTCGCCCACACCGCCAAGCTGCGAGTTGGCGAAGACCTGGATCTCCACCCGGCCTTGCGTGCGTTCCTTGACCAGGCGCGCGACTTCGTCGGCGTAGAGCGTCTGCGGGGCGTTGGCCACACCCACGTGGGCGTAACGCAACTTGATCTGCGCTTGGGCCGCGCCGGCCAACATCATCGCGGCGGCTGCGCCGATCAAGGTCCAGGTCTTCAGCATCTTCATGGGGAGTCTCCTTTTGGGGTGGTCGTCAATCAGTCAGTTCTGGTAGCGGGGAAATCCTGCCCGGGCTCGTAGAGCCTGAGCAGGGCCGATGTATCGAGCTCCGCGTGACCGAGTCGCGCGAGCATGCGGTACAGGGTCTGTGCCTGGGTGGCCATCGGCGTGGGCACCTGCAGCGATTTGGCATAGGCCTGCACCATGTCCAGGTCCTTGAGCAACTGGCGCACATAGCCGCGCGGCGCGAAATCCCGCGCGCGCATGCGCGGATAGATCTGCTGAAGCAGCACGCCGTCTGCATGTCCGCCAGCCAGGGCTTCGGGGACTCGGTCTGCCTCGATGCCGGCTGCTTCGGCCAGCACGACCAGCTCGGCCACCGCCGCATGAAGGCACCCCACCATCAACTGGTTGAGCATCTTTGCCACCAGCCCGCTGCCCGGCGGGCCCAGGACGGTGAAGCGTGCAGCCACATCGCGCATCAAGCCCTGGATGCGGGAGAGATCTTCGTCGCGTGCGCCAGCCATCACGGTCAGGGTGCCCGAGCCTGCGGCTACCGGCCCACCTGACACAGGCGCGTCGACCCAGCCACAGCCAGCTTCCGACAGAACGGCAGCAGAGAAGGCCTGCCCGCGGTCGACCGAAATGGTGGAGAAGTCGACGATGCACTGCGGTGGGCGCAGGGCCTTGATCAGGCCCTGCGCTCCGAACACCACGGCCTCGACGGCGTCGGTGGTGGGCAGGTTCAGCACAACGAGTTCGCATCCCTGTACGGCTTCTGCCGGGTTGGGGTGCACCTGCACCCCCGCGGCGCGCGCCTGGTCCATCTGCCCCGCGCGGATGTCGTGGCCGTGGACGTCCCAGCCGCGACTCACCAGGTGTCGGCTCATCGGCAATCCCATGAGGCCGAGCCCGATGTAGGCGATGCGCGTGCGCGGGGCTGTGGAGTCGCTCGAATTCACCGGATCTCCCGATACGGGTGGGCTGACCCACGCGGTGGGTCGGGCGTCGCGTGTCCCCCTGTGCCGCTGCAGGCCTGATCGTGCGCCCGCTCCATGTCGTAGGTCACGCTGGCATTGCGTCGGAACAGGGCGTCCTGCTCGTCGGCGCTGAAGTCAGCCACGAGCGTTTCGAAGCCGCGGTAGATCTCATCGAAGCGCCCACACAGGCCATCGACAGGGAAATTACTCGCGAACATGCATCTCGGCACGCCGAACAGCTCGATCAGCCCCAGCACGATCTCCCGGTTGGCCTGAGGCGTCCACGGCCGGCCGGGCACACCGATACCGGAGATCTTGACACTGACGTTCGGGCACTGCGCCACCGCTGCCATCGCCGCGCGCCAGGCCCTCAGGCCCTCGGCACTGCGGTCGGATGGCAGGCCCGCATGGTTGATGATGATCTGCGTGTCGGCAAAGGTATGCGCCAGATCCACGGCCTCTTGCATGTGCCACCAGGGTGTCTGCAGGTCGAACCGCAAGCCCAGCGGCGCCAGTCGCGAGAAACCGGCCCGCCAAGCCGCGTCGGCCATGCCGCCCGGGCCCATCCCGCCAGGGGTGGGATGGGCGCGTGGTTTGTGGCGGATGCTGCGCACAAAGGAGAAACCGGCTTGCCAGTTCAGCAGGTCCGCGGCCTCGGGTGAGTCGAGCCGCGTGTGCGCGACTGCAACGGTTGGCAGCCCTGTGGCCGCGCGCAGTTCGCTGACGTATGCCATCTCGCCCCGCGGGTCGGCCGGGTCCCATTCGGTCTCGACGTAGACCGTGCCCTGCACCTCGAAGTCGGCGGCGTCGGTCAGATAGTCGGCTTGCAGATAATTCCGTCGCAGGGCCGTGTAGTCGCCATAGCGGAAGGCAATGGGTTTGGCGTCGCACAGCCAGGGGTGGTGGTTGCGTCGCAGATCCCAGAAGTGGTGGTGGGCGTCGACGATGGGACGCCGCACGCACGGGGATGCGGGTGCAGGTGCAGTTGCGTGCGTGTCCATCGAGGGTCTGTGGCGGGGGCCAGATCAGGGAAAACGTGATTGGTAATGTGTAATTACAGCTGAGGATAATCGTTCCATCGTTTTGGCCCATCATGGTTTTCCCGAGCCTCATGTCTGAACAGACTCCCCTTCATCTTCCCGCGGACGTCGAGCTGGCGCGCACGCCGGGCGGGCCTTCCGACATCTCCATCAGCCGGGTTCCATTGCACGAGGAGGTCACTGCCCGCTTGCGCGACCTGATCGTCGAGAACCAGATCCGTCCCGGCGAGCGCGTGCCGGAACTCGAGATCGCGGCCCGGCTGGGGGTGTCGCGCACGCCGATCCGGGAGGCGCTGAAGGTGCTGGCGGCCGAAGGGCTGGTGGAGATGCAGCCGTTGCGCGGGGCCATCGTCAAGGCCTTCAGCGCCAAGGACGCGCAGGACATGCTGCGCGTGATCGCGCTGCTGGAGGACTTCGCCGCGCTGGAGGCGTGCAAGGCGCCGCCCGCGCAGGTCGAGGCCGTGCTGGCGCTGCACGAACGCATGCGCGAGCACCACCGGCGCCGCGAGCGGCAACCCTATTTCGTGCTCAACCAGCAGATCCACGCTGCCATCGTGGCCCTGGCTGACAACGCCACGCTGTCGGCGACGCACGCTTCGCTGAGCCAGCGCATGCGGCGCATCCGCTACGTGGGCAATACCGTGCCGGACAACTGGGATGCGGCGATGGCCGAGCACGAGGCGATGGCGCTCGCGCTGGCCGCCCGCGACGGCCCCGGCCTGGCCGCGGCGATGCGCGAGCACCTGCACAACACCTGGCCGCGGATCGAACAGGCGCAGGCATCGATGCAGGCGGACGCCTACTGAACCCGCCGCTGTCGCCCGAGCTTGGTGCCGAGGAACGGCCGCACGAGGGCGTCCTTCGGCGTTGAAGGTTCGGGCGGCGACGACCCGGCCCCTGGTGGTGCCCGTCACGGAGACGGGCTGAGCCGGGGTACGCCCTCGTCAGGTCAGCCTGCGGCGACTGCCCGCCCCGAGGAGTGGCGCGCGGCCTCCAGGGTCTTCAGCGCAGCCGCGAGCGGCTTGACCGTCTCGTCGATGCGCCCGAGCTTCTCCAGCCCGAACAGGCCGATGCGGAAGGTGCGGAAGTCCGGGCCTTCGTCGCACTGCAGCGGCACACCCGAAGCCGTTTGCAGACCCAGGGCCAGGAAGGCCTTGCTGCTCTGCATCTCCGGGTCGTCGGTGTAGCTGACGACGACACCTGACGCCTGGTAGCCCGGCGCGGCCACGCTGGGGTAGCCGTGGGCTTCCATCAGGTCGCGCACGCGACGCCCGAGCATCACCTGCTGCTGGCGCAGCGTCTCGAAGCCGCGGTCGCGGGTCTCGAGCATCGCATCGCGCGTGATGGTCAGCGCATCGGTGGGCATGGTGGTGTGGTAGACGTGGCCGCCGGCCTCGTAGGTCTCCATCACCTGCAGCCATTTCTTCAGGTCGATGGCGAAGCTGGCGCTGGTGGTGGCGTCGATGCGCGTGCGCGCCAGTTCCGACAGCATCACGAAGGCGCAGCAGGGCGAGCCCGTCCAGCCCTTCTGCGGCGCGCTGATCAGGATGTCCACGCCGGTGGCCTTCATGTCCACCCACAGCGCGCCCGAGGCGATGCAGTCCAGCACCAGCAGGCCGCCGACCGCATGCACCGCGTCGGCCACGGTGCGCAGGTAGTCGTCGGGCAGCACCATGCCAGCCGAGGTCTCGACATGCGGCGCGAACACCAGCGCCGGGCGCTCGGTCTGGATGGTGCGCACCACCTCGTCCAGCGGCGCCGGCACGAAGGGCTCGCGCGCGCCGGGCTGCAGGCGCCGGGCCTTGAGCACCGAGCACGAACGCGCGAAGCCCCCCGCATCGAGGATCTGCGACCAGCGGTAGCTGAACCAGCCGTTGCGCAGCACCAGCACGTGCTGGCCGGTGGCGAACTGCCGCGCCACGGCCTCCATGCCGTAGCTGCCGCTGCCGGGCACCACCACGGCCGAGCGCGCACCGTAGGCCAGCTTCAGCACACCGGAGATGTCGCGCATCACACCCTGGAAGCGGCGCGACATGTGGTTCAGGGCGCGGTCGGTGTAGACGACCGAGTACTCGAGCAGGCCGTCAGGGTCGACGTTGGGCAGCAATCCGGGCATGGCTTTCTCCTGGGGAAGTTCGAAGAGGGCAGGGCGCTTGACGTCGTCAGCGCTTGCGAGCGACCAGACCGATCAGGGCGGAGCGGCCGCGGTGGCCACTGCCTTCGGCGACCTCGGCCTCGTAGGCTTCGAGCACCTCGATGTCCATTGCGCCGAAGGCGTCGCGCAGCAAGGCCTCGGTGTAGAGGTTTTCCACCTGGGGCGGGCCGCCGGTGCGGTATTCCAGCTGCTTGGGCGTGTAGCCCTGCAGCACGAGCCGTCCGCCTGGCCGCAGCGCGCGCACCATGCGGTCGAACATCCGCGCGCGCAGGTCCGGGTGTGCGAACTGCACGAAGATCGCCGCCACGCCGTCGAATCGCCGGTCTTCCTCGCCGGGGCCGGGCGTGTCGGGCCAGGCGTAGCCGTCGACGTCGGCGTGGACGAATTCGACTTCGACGTTGCGCGACTGCGCCAGGCGCCGCGCCTTGGCCAGGCCGGCTTCGGCGATGTCGAAGGCCTGCACGCGCAAGCCCTGCTGCGCCAGCCAGACACTGTTGCGGCCTTCGCCATCGGCCACGCACAGCACACGCTCTCCTCGGGACCAGACGCCCCCGTGGCGCGCGAGCCAGCCGTTGGGCTCGGTGCCGAAGAGGTAGCCTTCGATGCCGTACCGCTGGTTCCATGTGGCGGCAGGGTTGGTGAAAGCGCCGGGAGACGGGGAACTCATGGGGCGGGGTGCGGCTGGGCCAGGGAGCGGTGACAACCCCGGTATTGTCGCCGGTGAGACGATTTCTGTGCTGTGACGTCGCAAGGTGGGGTGCTACCTGCTGCGTTTCGTCGGGAGCGAGTGCTCATGGGCGGGCGAGGCCTGCGGCCTGTGCCGTGCCCGTCCGTTGCGCGGCAACAGATTCCCGCGGCTGCCGCCCCTGCGGCAGGGGCCCGGCCGGTGAAGCTTGTGAGACCTTGCGAGAATCCGCAAGTCGCGCCCAGCGCCCAACGACATCCCGTTTCCATGAGCCAGAACATCCTCCAGTCCCTGCCTGTCGGCCAGCGCGTCGGCATCGCGTTCTCCGGCGGCCTCGACACCTCGGCCGCGGTGCACTGGATGCGCGCCAAGGGCGCCGTGCCCTGTGCCTACACCGCCCACCTCGGCCAGCCCGACGAGAGCGACTACGAG